>JAQBBQ010000001.1:0-20073 GCA_032125995.1 Betaproteobacteria bacterium
TGGCCAATCTGCGCTTGTCCGGCGTCTGACCACTGCGCATTGAGTCGGACTTTTGGGTTGGTGGGTTGGTGCGTTGGCGCGTCGGTAAATCGGTGAATCGGTGAGCTTCGTCAAACGCGGCCCGGCAACGCGGGCGCCAATGGTCCGCGCGGAAGCGGAGGGACTCGCCGCACTCGCGACCGCAGGTGCCCCGGTGCCAGGCGTAATTGCGGTGGGCGAGCGTTCGGGAGAGGCCTTCATCGAAATGCAGCGACTCGACCTGGCTGGGCGCCCAGACTGGCCGGCGCTCGCGCGGGCGCTCGCGGCGCTCCACCGCACATCCAATACGCCACCGCGGTTCGGTTGGGCTACGGACAACTGGATCGGTCTCGCGCCGCAGGCGAATGGCTGGTACGACGACTGGCCTGCGTTCTGGTTCGAGAAACGACTCGCACCCCAGGCGGCGCGCGCAGGCCAATCCGGTTTCGTGTTCGACCCGGACGGTTTGCGCGGTCTGCTGGCAGGCCACCGCCCACAGCCTTCGCTCCTGCACGGGGATCTGTGGCACGGCAACGTCGGGTTCACGCCCGCGGGCCCGGTGCTCTACGACCCTGCGGTGTACTACGGCGACCGCGAAGCCGACGTTGCGATGACTGAATTATTCGGCGGATTTCCGCTCGCGTTCTACGCCGCGTACGACGCGAGCTGGCCGCTCGATCCCGGCTACGCGCTACGCAAGGACCTCTACAACCTCTATCACGTGCTGAACCACCTCAACCTGTTCGGCACCGGCTACTTGCGCCAGGCGCAGGCGCTGGCGCAGCGGCTGGCAGCCGCCGCGCACTGTCTCTAGCTCAGGGGGTATACGCGGCGCGCGCTGTCTGCCGCAACTAGGCGGAGACCTTGCGCGCGCCGGCGAGCACCTGCTGCAGCTCGCCGCTCTGGAACATCTCGCGCAGGATGTCGCAGCCGCCGACGAACTCTCCGTTCACATAGAGCTGCGGAATCGTCGGCCAGTTGGCGAACTGCTTGATGCCCTCGCGAATCGCCGGCTCCTCGAGGACGTTGACGCTGTGGAATTGGTCGACGCCGCTCGCCTGCAGCACCTGCACGACGGTCGCCGAGAAGCCGCACATCGGCGACTGGGGCGTGCCTTTCATGAAGAGCACGACGGGGTGCGCGTTGACCTGCTGCTTGATGATTTCTTGGCTGTCCATGACGAGTCCTGGGGTGTGGAAAACGGGTGAATAACTGGTGAATAACGCGTGGAAAACGAGTGCGTAAGGGAATAGTTGACGGATTTGGTCGGATTTTAGCGGCGACGCCGACCGAGGTCAACGGGCTCCACCGGACCGGCCGCCACTGACCCGCAGATGCCCCGCGAGGTCACGCCACGCGGTGATCTCCTCGAAATCGGCGGCCCGCAGGAAACCGCGCACCGCATCGGCTTGGTCGTAGCCGTGTTCCAGGAACAGCCAGCCGCCTGGGGTCAGGTGGGCGGGCGCGTCGCGCACGATGTCCCGGATTGCCGCCAGACCGTCGGCGCCGCCGATCAGCGCCGCTGCCGGCTCGAAGCGCAGGTCCCCTTGGACAAGGTGGGGATCACCCGATGCAACGTAGGGCGGGTTCGACACGATCACCTCGAAGCGCTCGCGGGGCACGGCCGAGAACCAATGACCCTCGCGCCAGTCGATGTCCAGTTCGAGGCGATGCGCATTGCCTCGGGCCACTTCGAGTGCCGACGGGCTCGCGTCGACCGCAAGCACGCGTGCCGACGGGCGTTCACGTTTGATCGCGAGCGCCAGCGCGCCGCTTCCGGTACCCAAATCGAGAACGCGGCATGGACCGTTCGCCGAGACGCGCTCGAGCGCGCGCTCGACGACCAATTCGGACTCGTGGCGCGGGATCAGCACCGCGGGCGTCACCGCAAGTGTCAGTCCGTAGAACTCGCGCCAGCCAAGCAGATACGCGATGGGTTCGCCCTGCTTGCGGCGCGCCGCCCAGGCGTCGAACCGCGCGCGCGACGCGTCGTCGATTGCGCGCTCCGGATGGGCGACGAGCTGGGCCTCGGGAATGCCGGTCGCCGCGGCCAGCAGGCGCCGCGCCTCGCGCCGCTCGAGTCCGGCTCACCCGAGCGCGTCGCCCACGTTCATCGGCGCCGTGCTCAGGCCGACGCGCGCGAGGGCTCGCCCTCTTCGGCGAGCTGCGCGAGCTGCTCGGCCTGAAACTCGGCGGCGAGCGCACCAACGACTTCATCGAGCTCGCCCTCCATGATGCGATCGAGCTTGTAGAGTGTGAAGTTGATGCGGTGGTCGGTCAGCCGACCTTGCGGAAAATTGTAGGTCCGGATGCGCTCGGAGCGGTCGCCCGAGCCGATGAGACTCTTGCGCGTCGAGGCGGTCTTCGCCTGTTGCTCGCGCAATTGCTTGTCGCGGATGCGCGCCGCAAGCACGCCGAGCGCCTTTTCGCGGTTCTTGTGCTGCGAGCGTGAGTCCTGGCACTCCACCACGATCCCGGTGGGCAGGTGCGTCACACGGATCGCCGAATCGGTCTTGTTGACATGCTGCCCCCCGGCGCCGGACGCGCGAAAGGTGTCGACACGCAGCTCGGCCGGATTCAGCACCACCTCGACGAGCCGGTCCGCCTCGGGCAGCACCGCGACGGTGCACGCCGAGGTGTGGATGCGCCCCTGCGACTCGGTTTCAGGCACGCGCTGCACGCGGTGTCCGCCCGATTCGAACTTGAGCCTCGAATAGGCCCCGCGCCCGACGATCTGCGCCACGACCTCCTTGTAGCCGCCGACCTCGGCGGGGCTTTCCGAAACGATCTCGACCTTCCAGCCCTGGCGTTCGGCATAGCGTGCGTACATCCGAAACAGGTCACCCGCGAAGAGTGCCGATTCGTCACCGCCAGTGCCCGCGCGAATCTCGAGAAAGGTGTTGCGTTCGTCGTTCGGGTCCGTTGGCAGGAGCGCCTGCTGAATTGCCTCCTCCGCAGCTGCCATCGCTTCTCGCGCCGTGTGCAGCTCCTCTTCCGCGAAAGGCCGCATCGCGGGGTCGGCAGCCATGTCGGCCGCCGCGGTCGCGTCACCCTCGGCGCGCCGGTAGCGCGTGTAGAGCGTCACCAGTCCGTCGAGTTCCGAGTGCTCGCGTGACAGGCGCTTGAATTTATCGAGATCGCGCGTTGCGTCCTCGGCGGCGAGCAGGCGATTCAGTTCCTCGAGCCGGAGGGCAAGGCCGTCCAGCTTGGTGCGTAACGAGGATTTCATGGCGCGCGCCGCGGTGCCGCGAGCGGGCCTTAGGCCCGGATGCGAAACAGCCGAACGAGCAGCGCGGCGAGCCGGCTGCGCTCATCGCCCCGTGCGTCGTTCAGCGCCTGCGTCGAGCCGTGGAGCAGCTTGTTGGTGAGTCCCTTGGAGAAGGCCTCCAACACCTTTTCCGGATCGTCGCCGCGCGCCAGCATGCGCGACGCGTGCTCGAGCTCGTGGCGCCGTGCCGCATCGACCTGATCGCGCAGCTGCCGGATGAGCGGTACGCCTTCGCGCGCACCCATCCAGTGCATGAACTGGCCGACCTGGGTCTCGATGATGGCTTCGGCCTGCTCGACCTCGGAGCGACGCGCGTCGAGGTTCGCGGCAACGATATTCGACAGGTCGTCGACCGTGTACAGGAAGACATCGTCCATCTCGCCGACCTCGGGCTCGATGTCGCGCGGCACCGCGAGATCGACCATGAACATCGGACGCCGTCGCCGCGCGCGCAGCGCCCGCTCGACGAGCCCTTTGCCCATGATCGGTAGCGATGAGGCGGTGCACGACACGATGATGTCGTGCTGGTGCAGATGTTCGGCGAGTGCACGCAGCTCGATGCCGCGTCCCCCGACCCGATGCGCGAGCGATTCCGCACGCTCAAGGGTACGGTTCGCCACCGTGATGCGCGCGGGACTTTGCGCCGAGAAATGCGTCGCACAGAGGTCGATCATTTCGCCGGCGCCGATGAACAGCACGTTCTGTTCGCTCAGTGTCGGGAAGATGCGTGCTGCGAGCTTGACCGACGCCGCCGCCATCGACACGCTGTTTGCGCCGATGCTCGTGGTGGAGCGCACTTCCTTGGCCACGGCGAAGGAACGCTGAAACAGCTTGTGCAGGACCGTGCCCAGCGTGCCGGCGGCATCCGCCTCGCGCACGGCCTCCTTCATCTGGCCGAGGATCTGTGGCTCGCCCAGGACCATTGAGTCGAGCCCGGAGGCGACGCGAAACGCGTGCCTCACTGCACGATCGCTCGGCAGCGTGTACAGGTAGGGCAACAGCGCGTCCGGCGCCATGCGGTGGTACTCGGCAAACCACGCCGCGGCCGCACGCGGTTCCCCGGCGGCGAAGTAAAGCTCGGTGCGATTGCAGGTCGACAGGATCGCCGCCTCGTTCGCGTGCCCGCGGGTGATGTCGGCGAGCGCCTCGCGCAGGCGCTCGACGTGAAACACCACCCGCTCGCGGATCTCGAGCGGTGCGGTTTGGTGGTTCAGGCCGAGGGCGTACAGGCTCATGGCGCGGCACGCGCGGCAGACAGCCGCTACGCGCTAACCCTTGGGATTATAGGTGGTTTCCGGCCCCCCCTCGGCTTGCGCCAGATCAAGCCTCGGGCGCAGCCGAGGCGCGCGCAGCGAGCATGCGCTCCATGAAGATCAGCCCACCATCAGGCTGGCCAATCCCCGCCATCTCGTACAACTGCTCGAACAGGCGATCGGCGTCCTCCTCGGCCACGAGGACCGTCACGACCTCGCTCTCGTCGGCAATCGTCTGTCCCCGGCCGGTCGCGTGCAGGGCGTGCGAGGCGACGTCGCGCGCGTGGTGCGCGTACGCGCTTGTCACGCCGTGCTCGGTTCGCAGCCGCTCGAGTAGCTCGAGCGCATGCCCGGTCGGAATAATGCAGGTAATGGTCTTGAATCGCTGCATGGGTTCACTTGGTCGTGAAGCGTTCGACGATTTCGTGCGGCACATAGGTCGCCATTTTCTCGACCGGCGACATGGTCATCAGTCCCATGCCCGGCGTATCGAGCTTTCCGGCGAGGTAGGCACGCTCGAAGATGAGCTCGGCCTGCTCGCTCGGCACGACGAAGAGGATGACCTCCTTCTCGGCGCCCACGGTCACGCCGAGCACGCCGAGCGCGCGCTGCCGCACGCCGGTGCCGCGCGCGTAGAACACCGTGGCGCCCTGCACGCCAGCTTCGAGCGCCGCGCTCACCACGGCGTCGGCAACGCCGCGCTGCACCACGCAGGTGATCAGCACCGCATCGGTAAGGACGATCAATTCCCGACTCATGCGATGCTCACCTCCGCCGTTGTCGCGATTGCCGCCGCGCGCCGCGCCATCCGCTTGCGCAGCGATACCCACAACCCCACCGCCAATACCGAGACGATCGGTCCGACCGAGGCCATCGCGAGCACACCGAATCCCTCGGCCACGCCGACTGTACGCCCGAGCCCGAGGCCAAGCGCGAGCACCAGCGGCACCGTCACCGGGCCGGTCGTCACCCCGGCGCTGTCCCAGGCGAGATTCACGTACTCCTCGCTCGATAGCAGCGTCATCGCGAGCGCGATTGCGTAGCCCGGGACGATCAGCCAGACCAGCGCGAGATCGAACACGATCTTCGCCACGCCGAGCGCAACACCGAGCGCGACGCCGAAGGCGACGGTACGGATGAGCAGTTTCTTCGGGAACGCGCCCTGGGTCAGCGTTTCGACCGTGATGCCCATCGCCGACAGCGCAGGCTCCGCAATCGTCGCTGCAAACCCGAGCGCGGCGGCAAAACCAAGCGCTACCGTGATGCCGCCCAAGTAGCCATAGAACGCGACTGCGCCATCCGCTTGCGGCGTGAACGCGCCGGGCACGAGCGCGCCCGTCTGCTCGCCGAGTGGATTGAGGCCGTAGGCCAGTCCCAGATTGAACAGCAGCATGCCGATGATCGCGACCGCGAAGCCGTAGACGAGCGACGAGGCATCGCGCAAGGGCTCCTTCAGCCAGATCCGCAGGATGAACCAGAGGAACACAATGAGCGGGACGATCGCGCGCAGCGCACCAATGCCCTCCACGAACGGGGTCTGCTCGTACCAAACCGGCGCGCTGTGCACCGCTGCCGCGACCACCGGCTGATCGGGCAATCCACCAGCCCACAGGCCGAGCAGCATCACGGTGAGCGCCGGAAACAGCGAAGCCAACGTGACGATGCCAAAACCCGAAAGCGGATTGTCTTCGTCCCCCGCTGCGCTTGCGACGCCGACACCGATCGCGAGCACGAGCGGCACGGTCACCGGCCCGGTGGTCACGGCGCCACAGTCCCAGGCAAGTCCGACCACGGTCGCGAGCCGGGGGTCGGCCGCCATCCACAGCGTGAGCCCGAGACAGGGTGTCAGCAGCGCAATGATGAGAATCTTCAGGCGCCAGCCGTAGATCATGCGCAGGACGCCGAGCAGCACGGCAACCCCGACGCCCAGCCCGACGGCGCCGACGAGCTTGTCCGCATGCCGCGTCAGCATCGCCGCAAGTACCGGCGCACGCGCCGCATCGGTCAGACTCCCCGCCGCCTGCAGCGCCCCGATCGCCGGCTCGGCGAGCGTCGCCAGCACGCCAAGCGTAAACGCCACGCCGAGAACGCCGGCGAGCGAGACACGCTGCGGCATCAGCCGGCCGATCGTCTCCGCAAAAGGCATCAGTCCGAGCCGCACCCCTTCCATGAAGAGCGCAAGCCCGCCGATCGTCACCACGATGCCGTAGAGAATGCTCTCGGCCCCGCTGATCGACGCGCGCAGAATCACGAGTTGGAACAGAGCGAGGAAGGCCGCGATCGGCAGCACCGCGCGCGCCTGCTCGGACATGCGCGCGCCGGCGTAGGGAAAGATCAGCCGATACGCATCGACCGCGCGCAACCGCGCGCGCTGCGGCCGCGCACCGAGCACGCGCGCCAAGGCGTTGAAGCTGATGCGACGTTGCTCGATGCGGATCGCGCCGAGATAGTCGCCATAACGCAGCGTACGTGCCATTCGGTCGGATGCAGGGAGCGCGAAGCGTAGCACAGCGTTTCGCGCGCGCACGCCGCAGTGGTGACGCTCACGGCTCGACGCGCAGCCGCACGATGCGATCGTTGTAGGTGTCGATTACCCAGACGAAGGGCGCACGCGCGAGCACCGCCTCTGGTTTGTAAAATTCCGTCGCCAAGCGGCCGCGCTTGCCGCTGCCGAGAATTCCAATCAACTTTAGCCGACGATCGAGCAAGACGATGCGGTGGTTGTCCTCGTCGGCGAGCCAGATCCGCTCGCCGTCAAAGGCAAGGTACTTCGGTTCGTTCAGCCGGAGCTCGGCGCTCGTGGTCGCGAGGTGATTCATCTGTGCGTCGAACACCTGCACGCGGTGATTGCCCGAGTCGACCACATAAACCTTGCCGTCGCGGTCGACTTCGACGTCGTGCGGCCGCGAGAACTGCCCTGCGCCGCTCCCGTACTGTCCGACCGTGCGCTCGAGCCCTCCGTCGCGAAAAATGCTCACGCTCCCGGCACCCGTATTCGTCGCATACACGCGTCCGTCCGGCGCGACGCCGACGCCTTCCGGGCTGGAAAGACCGGTGAGCTCACCTACCAGCCTCGGCTTCGCGCCATCGACGGTATAGATGGCGATGCGGTCGTTGCCGGTATCGGCGACAAGCAGTCGGCCCTGCTTGTCGAACTCTGCGTCATGCGGCCGCGACAACTCGCCGCGGCCAAAGGTATCGATCGGGCGGAGCGACTCGGCGTCGAGCACGCGCATCAGGCTATACGCCATGTCGGTGATGTAGATGCGCTTGCCGTCGGGCGAAAATGCGCCGTCGTGCGGCTGCGAAAGGTAGGACCCGAGCTCCGCGTGCAGCGTCGCCTTGAGCACGGGCTGCGGGAATGCGGCGGGCATGGCACCGAGCCACAGGGCACAACACACCACGATCTGGCGGACCATACGGGCCTCCTGAGTGCGATGAACGATCGTCGCACCGACGATACACGATCGCGCTCGCGTTCAGCGACCCGTCAGCGCGCCGACAACCGCTGGTGCACCGCTTCCGTCGAGGCGCAACAGGTAGCCGCCACCCGAACCGACGCCACGCCCGGTGATTGCGCTGACCGTTACCTGGTGCGTGACCAGGACGACGGGGCCGCCATCGGTCGATAGTCCGGCGAGCAGTTCGCGCACCGCGGTAAGCCTGCCCTCCCGTTCTTCCAGTCGGCCGAAAAATGAATTTAGAGCGGATAGCGGCTTGACGTCGCCGAGATTCAGCAGGCCTGCGGTCTCCAGACAGCGACACCACTGGCTCGAGTAAACCGTGGCGCGGCCAACGCCCGCTGCGCGCAGGCGTTCGCCAAGCCGGCGCGCCTGTTCCCGCCCGGCGCCATCGAGATTGCGCTGCGTCGCGCAGTCGCCGAGCTTGAACCCCGGCGGGTCGCCGAACCCGGGTGCATGCGCATGGCGCAGCATCAGCACATGGCCGGGTTTCGCGAGTTCGGCGAAGACGCCCGCTTCGTCCGCCTCAGCCCGCAGGGGCGAGGAAAGCAAGAGGGCCACGCTAAGCGCGGCAAACCCGCGCGCTATCATCGTCGTCATCAGCACATGATCGAACAACACACGCTCAGCTTCAACACCCGCGGGCGCAGCACGCTCGATGTCACGCGCGAGGTCGAGCGCGTGGTTGCCGCGAGCCGAATCCGGCAAGGCCTGTGCAGCATTTTCCTGCAGCATACGAGCGCCTCGCTCATCCTGTGCGAAAACGCCGACCCGGCGGTACGCGTCGATTTGGAAACCCTGTTCGCACGGCTGGCACCCGACGCCGACCCGGCCTACCGCCACGACGCCGAGGGGCCGGACGACATGGCCGCGCACGCCCGCTCGGTGTTGACATCGAATTCGTTGACGATTCCCGTCGTCGATGGCGGTCTCGCCCTCGGCACCTGGCAGGGCGTCTACCTCTGGGAACATCGCCACGCGGGGCATGCGCGGCAGCTCCTCGTCACCGTACACGGCGAGTAATTCGTAAGCTTGGATTTGGTGGCCAGCAAAAGCGTCTGGTTGCCGATCCCTCAGATGGCAAGGCTCATATGCCCAACACGTGCTTGGCGCTTAGGCCGCACGCACCTGGGGCCCGCGGCTCTGGCCTCTCTCGCGCTTGGTCAATGTCGGCAAACTCCTGACCGTTGCCGCTGCTTTTTGTTCGGCTAAGCGCAGTTCGTAGAGCTTCTGCAGGTTCAGCCAAAATTCTGCGCTGGTGCCGAAGAAGTGTCCGCGACGCAGCGCCGTGTCGCCGGTCACTGCACGCGTGCCGTTGAGGACACCCGTTATCCGATTGGTCGGCACCTTGAGTTGCCGGCCAAGTTCGGCGGCGCTCATACCGAGCTCCGTGAGTTGTTCGGCGAGATGCTCGCCGGGATGAATTACGCTGCGTGCCATGGTTTTCCTCGGCCGTACCGTCCAAAGGCGATTTGAGGCAAGAGGCTCACACACCCCGGAGAAAGGCCACCGGACGCACAAGCCCAAGGGTGTCGTGCCTGCAGTATTCGAGCAGCTCGTGCTCGATTCGCGCTCGATCTTGCGGCGCGCAACAGCATTCGTCCCAGTCAGCGCACGTCCGCAGCTGGCAGCGGCTTGAAGTGCTTGCTGAGCGCGATCCCCTGGCGTTGGTACGACGAGTTCGCACTGCTGCCGTAGAGCCGTGCCGGCGGTGCGGTAAGAAGCTCATAAGCCAGCCGGCCGACCACCTGGCCGTGTTCAATCACGAACGGGACTTCAAAGGATCGGACTTCGAGAACGGCCCGCGATCCTTCGCCTCCCGCATCAGGATGACCGAAACCGGGATCGAAGAACCCGGCGTAGTGAACCCGAAAGTCTCCCATCAGTGTATCGAAGGCAAGCATCTCGGCCGCATGCGTCGGTGGAACGTTCACGGCTTCGCGCGACGCCAGAATGTAAAAGTCCGCTGGGTCCAGCACCAATCCCCCGCGGCGAGGCGTATGGACCGGCTCCCAATAGTCCAGCACGTCGTAGTGCCGCACCTTGTCGATATCGATCAGCCCGGTGTGGCTCCTCGCTTTGTAGCCAATGATGCCTCCCGATTTGTCGCCCTGCACATCCACCGTAACCGGAACGCCGTCGCGGATATCGTTGCCGCTGATTGATGCCACAACCTGGTGCTCTTCCAGAAGCCGCCTCATCGCTGTGTCGCTGCTCGGCGGATTGCCGCGGCGTATGCGAATCTGATTCAACCTGGAACCTTTGCGCACCAGTACGCTGAAGGTTCGGGGCGAGACTTCAGCATAGAGCGGTCCGACGTAGCGCTCGCGAACTCGATCGAATTCCATGCCGAAATCAGTGATCAGTCGAGTGAATATGTCCAGACGCCCGGTGGAGCTCTTCGGATTGCCCATCGCTGAAGTGCGCCCCTTAAGCGCCAGATTCTCCAGCAAGGGAATGATGTACACGCAGCCACGCTCCAGCACGCCGCCGTTGCTGATGTCCATCTCGTGCATTGCGAGATCTTCAAGCTTAGTTTTTACCGTCGCGTCCTTTCCGGGGAGGAAACTGGCGCGCACCCGGTACGCGGTCGACCCCAGGCGAAGGTCGAGGCTGGCCGGTTGATACTGGTCGTCCTCGATGGGTTCAAGGGAGAGAATTTCCCTTGTTACCCTCACCAAGTATTCGAGCGCCTGCGAAGGCAATACCCCGGTCTTGCGGAGCGCCACGTCCGACTCGTCTCCCGTTGCGCCTCGTACGCCTTCCGGCGCCCGCGCGTCATTGATTGGCGCCGCTTGGGTCAACAAATCGTCTGAGGCGTTCACGGATATCGAGCTCGTAGTATTTCGTGTAGCAATCCAAGCTGCAGAAGCCGCCCTTCTTTTTCTGACCCGATCCAACGCGCGCGGTTTCAGGGAACGGTTTGCGGCAGTAGGGGCAGACTACCCGTTTCCAGCAATCCAGCAAATAGGCTTCTTCGTCGACGGCCATTATTTATCGTAGTTTATAGATTCATGGCGCTCCCACGGAAACCATGGGGTCAAAACAAGAACAACGTCGCCAACCTAAGCAAACAAGGGCCGCCCGAGTTGGTGCAGGCCGCGATCAACACCGAGGGGCCGATCGCTGGAACCTGGCCGAGGCGGACGCGCAAATAGGGAATCGTCACCCCCATCGCTGCCGCAAGCAACAGCGTCAGAAGCATCGCGAGCGCAACCGGGCGTTCGATCGGGCCTTCGAATGCGCCGATCACGCGCGAGGCGACGAACTCGGTTACACGAGAATTGCACAGGCCGCCACACCGCGCCTAACGAAGAGTGCTCTAACCGATTGAGAAATATGGTGGCCAAGGGCGGCATTGAACTCGCGCAAACAATCCCCATCTAATCTCGCGGTAAACCCCAGCGGAAATCGATGACACCATGAAACGAATCGCATTGCTGATCGTTACCAACCTCGCGGTCATCCTGTTGCTGACGATCGTCGCTCGCGTGCTCGGCATCGACCGCATGCTGACGGCAGAAGGCATAAATTTCACCTCGCTGATCCTGTTTTCTGCGCTGATCGGCTTCGGCGGCGCCTTCATTTCGCTGCTGATTTCCAAGTGGATGGCGAAGCAGTCCACCGGCGCAACGGTGATCGACGGCAGCGAGGGCACCACGCAGTTCTGGCTGGTGAACACGGTCAAGCGCCTGTCGGAGAAGGCCGGCATCGGCATGCCGGAAGTCGCCCTCTACGAAGGCGCACCAAACGCGTTCGCCACGGGCGCCTTCCGCGATTCAGCCCTGGTGGCGGTATCCACCGGACTGCTCGAATCGATGTCGCGCGAAGAGGTCGAGGCGGTGCTTGGCCACGAGATCGGCCACGTCGCCAACGGCGACATGGTGACGCTCACGCTTATTCAGGGCGTGGTCAATACCTTCGTCATCTTCCTGTCGCGTGTGATTGGCTACGTCGTGGACCGGGTGATCCTGAAGAACAACCGCGGCCAGGGCATCGGTTTTTTCGTTACCGTGATCGTCTCCCAGATCGTGCTCGGCATCTTCGCCTCGATGATCGTCGCCTGGTTTTCGCGCCAGCGCGAGTTCCGCGCCGATGCAGCGTCGGCGAGCTTGCTGGATTCGCCGCTGCCGATGGTGAACGCGCTTGCGCGCCTGGGCGGCCTGCAGCCAGGCGCCCTGCCGGAGGCCATGAAAGCCTCCGGCATCAGCGCCGGCCCCGGCGGCTGGGGCGCACTGTTCTCGACGCACCCACCGGTCGAGCAACGCATCGCCGCGCTCAAGGCGGGCGCCTGACGGCTACCGCACGATCGACGGTCATCTCATCGGCGAATAGGCGTTCGCACAGCGTTCGGCACGTTCCATCCCACACGCACTGCGATCATTTCTCGAGGCGGCGGGGCGCGCCGGAAACTGGTGGCCAAGGGCGGAATCGCCCTGGCTCGATTTTGCTCGCTACGCTCGCAAATCGTGGTGGCCAAGGGCGGAATCGCCTTGGCTGGATTTTGCTCGCTACGCTCGCAAATCGTGGTGGCCAAGGGCGGAATCGAACCACCGACACAAGGATTTTCAGTCCTCTGCTCTACCAACTGAGCTACTTGGCCGTTCCGGGCACGACGGGCGATTCCCATCGCGAAAAAGAGCGCGGATTATAAGGGCAAACGCCGGCGCCCCTAAAGAAAAGGGGCGCCGAAGCGCCCCTTTTCGCAGTACCGGAAAGCCCGGACTTACATGTCCATACCGCCCATGCCGCCCATGCCGCCCATACCACCCATACCACCCATGTCGGACATACCGCCGCCCTTCTTGTCTTCGACCAGCTCGGCCACCATCGCATCGGTGGTGAGCATGAGGCCGGCGACCGAAGCGGAGTTCTGCAGCGCAAAACGCACCACCTTGGTGGGATCGATGACACCCATCTCCACGAGATCGCCATAGGTTTCAGTCTGCGCGTTGAAGCCGAAGTTACCCTTGCCTTCAAGCACCTTGTTGACGACGACGGAGGGCTCGGCGCCCGCGTTGGCGACGATCTGGCGCATCGGCTCCTCCAGCGCGCGGAGCACGATCTTCACTCCGGCTTCCTGGTCGTGGTTGTCGGTCTTCAATTTCTCGAGGGTCTGACGCGCACGAAGGAGTGCCACGCCGCCGCCCGCCACGATGCCTTCCTCGACCGCCGCGCGGGTCGCGTGCAGTGCATCCTCGACGCGCGCCTTCTTCTCCTTCATCTCGAACTCAGTCGCCGCGCCGACCTTGATCACCGCATCGCCGCCGGAGAGTTTCGCCACGCGCTCTTGCATCTTCTCCTTGTCTTTGTCGCTGGTCGCCTCTTCGATCTGGGTGCGAATCTGCTTGACGCGCGCCTCGATCAGCTTCTTGTCGCCATGGCCGTCGATGATCGTGGTGTTTTCCTTGCCGATCTCGATCTTCTTCGCCTGCCCGAGGTCCTTCAGTGTGGCGTTCTCGAGCTTGAGGCCCAGCTCCTCGCTGATGACCGTGCCGCCCGTGAGCGTCGCCATGTCTTCCAGCATCGCCTTGCGACGGTCACCGAAGCCCGGCGCTTTCACCGCGCAGGTCTTCAGGATGCCGCGGATGTTGTTCACCACCAGAGTCGCGAGCGCCTCGCCCTCGACTTCCTCGGCGAGGATCAGCAGCGGCTTGCCGGCCTTTGCGACCTGCTCGAGCAACGGCAGCAACTCGCGGATCGAGCCGATCTTCTTGTCGTGCAGCAGGATGTACGGATCCTCGAGGACTGCAACCTGCTTCTCGGGGTTGTTGATGAAGTAGGGCGACAGATAGCCGCGGTCAAACTGCATGCCCTCGACCACTTCGAGCTCGTTCTGCAGCGACTTGCCGTCCTCGACCGTAATCACGCCTTCCTTGCCGACCTTGTCCATCGCGTCCGCGATGATCTTGCCGATCACGCTGTCGGCGTTCGCCGAGATCGCGCCGACCTGGGCAATTTCCTTCGTCGTCGTGCACGGCTTGGAGAACTTCTTCAGCTCCTCGACGACGGCATCCACCGCCTTGTCAATGCCGCGCTTGAGATCCATCGGGTTCATGCCCGAGGCGACGAACTTCATGCCTTCGCGCACGATCGCCTGCGCAAGCACGGTTGCTGTCGTCGTGCCGTCGCCCGCGACGTCCGAGGTTTTCGACGCGACTTCCTTCAGCATCTGCGCGCCCATGTTCTCGAACTTGTCTTTGAGCTCGATTTCCTTCGCGACCGACACGCCGTCCTTGGTGACGGTCGGGGCGCCAAATGAGCGCTCGAGCACGACGTTGCGCCCCTTCGGTCCGAGGGTCACCTTGACCGCGTCGGCGAGGATATTTAGACCGTGCACCATGCGCGAGCGTGCGTGGTCGTGAAAACGTACTTCCTTAGCTGGCATTTTGCTTCTCCTGGATTGTTCGATGTCGCTATGTGCGAGCTGCGGCGCGGCGGGCCCTTAGGCCTCGATCACGCCCATGATGTCTTCTTCGCGCATCACGAGCAGTTCCTCGCCTTTCACTTTCACCGTCTGGCCCGAGTACTTGCCAAACAGCACCTTGTCGCCGACCTTGACGTCGAGCGGGACGAGCTTGCCGTCGTCATTCTTCTTGCCCTTGCCGACGGCGAGGATCTCGCCCTGCTCGGGTTTCTCGGCGGCGGTATCCGGAATCACGATCCCGCCAGCGGATTTGCGTTCCTCTTCAAGACGCTTGACGATAACGCGGTCATGCAATGGACGAATCTTCATTGAGGCCTCCATTAAATCTAGTTGTATATCATATAGTTACAAAACTTCTGGGCGCCTTGCAGGGTTCTGCTAGCACTCCTCCTCAGCGAGTGCTAATGATAGGGGCGAGCCGACCGGATTTCAAGTGCCGGCGCTTAATTCAGGTTGCAGCCGGGCGGCCGGCGGCCCCGCGGGCGGGGGCGACAACCCCCCTGACCGCGCGCCTTGGCGCTGGCGCGCTTCTCTAGAATGTCGAGCGTGTTGCGCCCCGCCCCATGGCTCGTCCTTGCGCTCTGCGCTGCGTTGGCGTCCCTGCCGGCGCGCGCGGCGGAGCCGGACCTGCCGGCGCCGATTGCGCAGGCACTCCGCGCCGCGGGCGTCGCACCGTCTTCGGTCGCGATCTGGGTCCAGCCTCTCGCCGCCAGCGAGCCGTCGCTGGCACTGAATGTCGATGTGCCGCTCAATCCCGCCTCGCTGGTCAAGCTGCTGACCACCTTTACCGCGCTCGAGACGCTCGGCCCGGCACACCGCTGGCAGACGCAGGTTTACGCGGCAGGAACGCTGGAAGCCGACACGCTCTCGGGCCACCTGATCCTGCAGGGCAGCGGCGATCCGAAGCTCACGCTCGAGCAGTTCTGGCTGCTCCTACGCAACGTGCGCGAGCGCGGCATCCGGTATCTTGACGGTGACCTGGTGCTCGACCGCTCGTATTTCGAGCACAGGCCACACGCCCCGGGCGATTTCGACGCCGAACCGCTACGCCCCTACAACGTCGGACCCGACGCGTTGCTCGTCAACTTCAAGGCGGTGCGGTTCTATTTCGTTCCGCAACCGGGGCGCGACACGGTACGCGTGATCGCCGAACCTCGCCCCCATCCACTCGAAGTCGTCAGCCTGGTGCGCCCGTCGAACGGGCGCTGCGGGGACTGGAGGGCGAAGATTCGGCCCGAGTTCGCGCACGCGGCGGCGCCACGCAAGGCTTTGCGTGCGATGTTCTCCGGCACCTACCCCGTGAGCTGCGGTGAACGCGCATGGAACATTTCGCTGTTTTCGCACACCGACTATGTCGGCGGCCTGTTCCGCCAACTCTGGAACGAACTCGGCGGCAGTTGGAAAGGCTCGGTGCACGACGGCCACGTCCCGAGCGGCGCGACCCTCGTTTACACCCACGAGTCGCCGCCGCTCGCCGAGGTCATCCGGGACATCAACAAGTTCTCGAACAACGTCATGGCGCGCCAGCTCTTTCTGACCCTCGGTGCGAACGGTTCTGGTCCGCCAGCCCGGGTCTCGGCGGCACGCGCCGCGGTGCAGGCGGCTCTCGCGATGAACGGCATCGATACTGCGGGTATCGTCATCGAGAACGGGTCGGGATTGTCGCGCCTCGCGCGCGTGAGCGCGAAGAGCCTCGCGCAACTTCTGCGCGCCGCCTACCGCAGCGCAACGATGCCCGAATTCATGGCATCCCTGCCGGTGGTCGCGGTGGACGGCACGATGCGCAAGCGCCTGAAGAGCGACGCCGTCGCCGGGCAGGCGCACATCAAGACCGGGTCGCTTTCCGGCGTCCGTGCGATCGCGGGCTATGTCCTGGACCGCACGGGCGAGCGTCAGGTGGTGGTCATGATCGTCAATGACGCGAATGCGGGACGCGTACGTCCGGCGCTGGAAGCGCTGCTGCGCTGGGCCCATGACCCGACGCCCTAGTACGGGGCGCGGTCGGGCAGCCTAAAGCCCCAACGCGCTCCAAAGCTCGTCGACGCGGCGCTTGACCGCCGCATCCATCTCGATCGGCCGGCCCCATTGGCGCGTGGTCTCGCCCGGCCACTTGTGGGTGGCGTCGATCCCCATTTTCGAACCGAGACCGGCCACCGGGCTCGCAAAGTCGAGGGTGTCGATCGGCGTGCGCTCGGCAATCAGCGTGTCGCGCGCCGGATCCACCCGGGTCGTGATCGCCCACACGACCTCTTTCCAGTCGCGCACGTCGACGTCGTCGTCGACGACGATGATGAATTTCGTGTACATGAACTGGCGCAAATAACTCCACACGCCGAACATGACCCGCTTGGCATGGCCCGCGTACTGCTTGCGCATGCTGATCACCGCCATCCGGTAGGAGCAGCCCTCGGGCGGCAGGTAGAAGTCGACGATTTCCGGAAACTGCCGCGTGAGCAAGGGCACGAATACCTCGTTCAGCGCGACGCCGAGCATCGCCGGCTCGTCCGGCGGCTTGCCGGTGTAGGTCGAGTGATAGATCGCGTCGCGCCGCAGCGTGATGCGGTCGATCGTCAGCACCGGGAACCACTCGCGCTCGTTGTAATAACCGGTGTGATCGCCGAACGGCCCTTCGAGCGCCATCTCGTAGGGGCTGTCGGGCGGTTGCGGCGCGTCGCTCGTCGCCACTGCGCGCGTCGCGTCTGTCCACGGGCGAATCGCACCCTCGAGTACGAGCTCGGCGCTTGCCGGCACCTGCAGATCGTTGCCCATGCACTTCACCAGCTCGGTACGCGCGCCGCGCAGCAGGCCCGCAAACTGGTACTCGCCCAGGGTGTCCGGCACCGGCGTCACCGCCGCGAGGATCGTCGCCGGGTCGGCGCCCAGCGCAACCGCGACCGGAAACGGCGCACCGGGATGCGCGAGCGTATGATCGCGAAAGTCGAGCGCGCCGCCGCGCTGCGCAAGCCAGCGCAGGATCACCTTGTTCGGCGCGATGACCTGCTGACGGTAGATGCCAAGATTCTGACGCGTCTTGGTCGGCCCGCGCGTCACCGTCAGCCCCCAAGTGATCAGCGGCCCGGCGTCGCCCGGCCAGCAGGTCTGGATCGGCAAGCGTCCGAGGTCGACATCAGTACCTTCCCAGACGATTTCCTGGCACGGCGCAGACGACCGCAGCTTGGGCGCCATGTCGAGCACCTTCGAAGCGAGCTGGCGAAACTCCGGCAGCCGCGTCCACAGATCACGCAGTCCCTTTGGCGGCTCGGGCTCGCGCAGCACGGCAAGCAGCCGTCCGATATCACGCAGCGCCGGCTCCGGCGACGCGTCTGCATCGCGGCCCATGGCGAGCGCGATCCGGCGCACCGTGCCGAACAGATTGCCGAGCACCGGCATCTCGAACCCGGCAGGGTTCTCGAACAGCAATGCCGGGCCGCCCGCGCGCAGCGCGCGGTCGCAGATTTCGGTCATTTCGAGCCGCGGCGAGACCGACGCGTTGATGCGCTTGAGCTCGCCGAGCGCTTCGAGCTGCGCGAGGAAACCGCGCAGGTCGCTGTAACGCATCGCGCTCATTCGATCGGCCCTGCCCCTGCCTAGCGCGTCGCGCGCGCGGTTCGCGCGCCCTAGGACCCCGGCTCCGCGAGTCGCTCGCAGAGCGCCTCCGCGAAGTCGAACAAGCGCCGGTTGCGTCCGCGCACGGCGTATTCGCGCTCGACGGCCGCAAGCGTCAGCGTGAGTGTGGTCCGGCCCCAAAGACCGATCGCGAGCAGCGCGATGCCGACGATCCCCAGCAGGTTCGAGAGCGTCGGCAGCATGTGCGCCGCGGCGCCGAGTCCGCGAAACGTCGCAATCATGATGCTGGCGACGTCCTGCACGCTGGCCGCGCCATCGCCGCGCACCCGCGTCGCCAGCGACTCGGCCAGTCCCGCCAGCGGTGCAGCGGCCATCGATACGAGATAGGCCACGACGAACAGCATGATTGCCCAGCCGAGCTGGTTCATGTCGCGCTCGAAGGCGATGCGCACCGCGGCGATCGCCTTCAGCGGCACGGTTTCGAGACGCGAGCCGCCGCGATGCATGAGCGTCGCCTCGTCGAGGGAGAGCGAACTGCCGCGCAGCGATCCGCTGCGAAAGTCGTACTGGGCAAGCGCAAAACTATCTCTATTCATTGCCATGGCAGCCTGAGCGGGTAGGAAAGCGCGATGCCGAGAAAGATCGCGAGGCCGACCCAGTTGTTATGACGAAAGGCCTTGAAGCACCCCTCGCGCGTGCGACCGCGAATCAGGAAGTAATGATAGATCATCATGCTCCACGCCGCGGCGAGGCCCACATAGTAGGGTCCTGGCATTGCGAGTGCCTTCCCCACGCCCGCCAGGATCGCGAGCATCAGGGTGTAGCTCAGCATCACGGCGGCCACGTCGTAGGCGCCCAGCGTGATCGCCGACGTGCGCATGCCGAGTTTCGCGTCGTCGGCGCGATCGACCATCGCGTACTCGGTATCGTAGGCGAAGGCGTAGCAGACGTTCGCCGCAAGCAGCGCCCAGCATTCGGCCGGGAGCCGGTTCTGGATCGCGGCGTACGCCATCGGAATGCCGAATCCAAAGGCGATGCCGAGGAATAGCTGCGGCAACGCGAACACGCGTTTCATGAACGGGTAGGCCACCGCGATCCCCAGCGCGACGAAGGACAGCGCGATCGCGAAGCGGTTGAGAAACAGGACCAGCGCGAAGGCCGCGAGTCCCAGCCCCGCGGCCACCGCGAGCGCCTCGGCAGGACGGATCTCGCCCGCGGCGAGCGGGCGGCTGCGGGTGCGCTCGACATGCGGATCGAAGTTGCGGTCGGCGAAGTCGTTGACTGCACAGCCGGCCGAGCGCGTCAGCCAGGTGCCAAGGACGAAGATGATCACGATCTCGATGCGCGGCCGACCTTCAGCCGCGAGCCAGACCGCCCACAGCGTCGGCCACAGCAGGAGGAGCGCGCCGATCGGCTTGTCGAGCCGCACCAACCGCTCGTAGGCATCGAGCCGCCGCGCAATGAAGGGGAGGTCCATGGCGGCGGACAGTATGTCAGACGCGCGCGTATTCCTGGCGTCCCGAAAGCCAGCGCGCAAGGTGGCGCCGGGCCCGCTCTGGCTCCTGCGCGAGCATCGCCTCGGCAGCTTCGCACGCGGCGGCGATCAGCGCCGCGTCGCGCTCGAGGTCGGCAAAGCGCAGCAGGGGTGCGCCGCTCTGGCGCTCGCCGAGCACCTCCCCGGGGCCGCGCAGCAGGAGATCCTGGCGCGCGATTTCGAAGCCGTCAGAATTTTCGAAAACGATCTTCAGCCGTGCGCGCGCGGTGTCCGACAGGCGCGTCGCATAGAGCAGGATGCACACGCTGTCCTGGCTGCCGCGCCCGATGCGGCCGCGCAGCTGGTGGAGCTGGGCAAGGCCGAAGCGCTCGGCGTGCTCGATCACCATGAGCGACGCGTTCGGCACATCGACGCCGACTTCGATCACCGTCGTCGACACGAGGAGCTGCGTGTGACCTGCTGCGAACGCCGCCATCGTTGCCGCCTTTTCTGCCGCCGGCAGCCGCCCGTGCAGCAGTCCGACGTTCAGGCCGGCGAGCTCGCGCGCGAGCGTCTCGAAGGTCTCGAGCGCGGTCTGCAACTCG
>JAQBBQ010000002.1:0-3571 GCA_032125995.1 Betaproteobacteria bacterium
GGAAGGAAGCGTGATGGAATCCGTGGCGTTCAAAGTCGAAGGCCTGCACTGCGACGGTTGCGTGAAGAGCGTGACCCGCATGCTGACCGGTGTCGCCGGTGTCGAGAACGTCAACGTGTCGCTGGCCGAAGGCACCGCGAGCGTGCAGTTCGATCCCGCCAAGGCAGGCCTGCCCGAATTCAAGCGAGCCGTCGAGCGCGCAGGTTTTAAGTGCCCCTAGCGGTCGGCGTGCGCCGGCGTCTCGTCGCAGCGGCGCTGCTCGCGTTCGCCTGCACGGGTGCGCCCGGCGCGGACGAAGCCAAGGCGCCAGGCGCCCCCGCCGGGGCAGCTGCAAAGAAGCCTGCGGCGGCGAAACCGTTTCCGCCGACGCCGGTGCGCGCGGTGCGTGCGAAGACCGCGCCCGCGGTCGACGAGGCGCGCGCGGTGGGCAGCCTGCGGGCCGACGAGTCGGTCATGATCCGCCCTGAGATCGCGGGGCGCGTGGGCCGTATCGCGTTCGCCGAAGGAGAGCGCGTCAAACGCGGCGAGCTGCTCGTCGCGCTTGATGACGCCGAGTACCGCGCGCTCGTAGCCTCATCTGCGTCGCAGGCCAGGCTCGACGCCCAGCGACTGGCGCGCGCCGAGGATCTGTTCAAGAAGAAGTTCATCAGCAGCCAGGCGCTCGACGAAGCGCGCTCGAACTGGGCGCGCGCGCTCGCCAAGCAGCGCGAGGACGAGGCGAAGCTTGCGAAGACGCTCGTCCATGCGCCCTTTCCCGGGGTCGTCGGTCTGCGCCAGGTGAGCGAGGGCGCCTACGTCGCGGCGGGCACCGACATCGCACGGCTCGACAAGATCGACGTCATCAAGCTCGATTTTCGCGTCCCGGAGATCACCCTCTCGCGGCTCGCCGCCGGGCAGTCGCTGCGCGTCGCGGTCGACGCCTATCCCGACGCGCAGTTCAGCGGCCAGATCTACGCCATCGAGCCGGCGATCGACGAGCAGACGCGCACCGTGCTCGTGCGCGCGCGCGTCGGCAATCCGGAGCTGCAGCTTCGTCCCGGCATGTTCGCCCGCGTCAACCTGCAACTCGGCGTGCGCGAGCAGGCTGTGTGGGTTCCCGAGGAGGCAATCGTCCCGCGCGGCCGCGACAGCTTCGTGTTCCGCGTCGTCAACGCCAAGGCCGAGGAAGTGCGCGTGCGTACCGGCGCGCGCAAGGTCGGGGAAGTGGAAATTATCGAGGGCGTGACCGCGGGTGACCTCGTCGTCACTGAGGGCAACCACCGCCTGCGGCCTGGTGCGACGGTCGCGGTGAGCGGCGGCGGCGGGCCGCCTAAGCCGAAGGCGCAGGCGCCGGGTGAGAAGGGTTAAGCCGTCGCGCCGCGCAGTGTTCGGCCGCGTCGCGGGGCTTAGGTTTTTAAACGGTCTCCCGACTTTGGATGACTTGGCCATTCAAACGACGCGGCACATGCGGTCTGCGGCTTGGCCAAGTCGTCCAAAGTCGGGAGATATATGGATCCCGCACGACGCCCGCGACAGTGAATCGCACACAGCACTAGTTTGAGAATCTAAAGCGCCTCCATGCGCCTTCCCGAAATCTGCATTCAGCGCCCGGTCTTCGCCACGGTGATGAGCCTGATGATCGTGCTCATCGGCGTGATTTCCTTTGACCGCCTCACGGTGCGCCTGTACCCGAATATCGACACGCCGGTGGTGTCGGTGCGCACGGTGTACAAGGGCGCCAGCGCGCAGGTCATCGAGTCGCAAGTCACCGAGCCGCTGGAGGATTCACTCGCGGGGATCGAGGGCGTGCGCAAGCTGCAGTCGGTGTCGCGTGAGGAGGTGAGCCAGATCACGATTGAATTCGTCACCGAGCGCGACGTCGACGCAGCGGCAAACGACGTGCGCGACCGGGTTGCACGGGTGCGTGCGCGGCTGCCGGAGGCGGCGGACGATTCGGTGGTCTCGAAGATCGAGGCCGATGCGCAGGCGGTGATGTGGCTGGCGTTTTCCTCCGAGCGCCACGGCGCGCTCGAACTGTCGGACTATGCGGATCGCTACGTCGCCGACCGACTCAAGACGCTGACCGGCGTCGCGTCGGTGATCATCGGTGGTGCGCGCCAGTATGCGATGCGGCTGTGGATCGACCGCGAACGGCTGGCAGCCTACGCGCTGACCGCGCAGGACGTGGAGAATGCGCTGCGGCGCCAGAACGTGGAGATCCCGGCGGGACGCATCGAGTCGGCGCAGCGCGAGTTTACGGTGCTCGCCGAGTCCGACCTGCGCAGCGCCGAGCAGTTCAACAACCTGATCATCGCCGAGAGCAGCGGCTATCCGGTGCGGCTGCGCGACGTCGGGATGGCGCGCCTCGGCGCGCTCGACGAGCGCAACATCGTGCGCGTGAACGGCAATCCCGCAGTGGGGCTGGGCGTGGTCAAGCAATCAACCGCCAACACGCTCTCGGTTGCGCGCGCGGTGAAGGCGGAGATCGAGCGCCTGCGCGCGGGCCTGCCCGAGGGCATGCGTCTGCGCGTCGCGTTCGATACGTCGGTCTTCATCGAGGGCTCGATCGCGGCGGTCTACCGCGTACTCTCGGAAGCCGTGCTCCTCGTGATGCTGGTGATCTTCCTCTTCCTGCGTTCGGTGCGCTCGACGCTGATTCCCTTCGTCACGATTCCGGTCTCGCTGGTTGGCGCATGCGCGTTGCTCTATGTGCTCGGTTTTTCGATCAACGTGCTGACGCTGCTTGGCATCGTGCTCGCGGTCGGCCTGGTGGTAGACGACGCCATCGTGGTGCTCGAGAACTGCCATCGCCACCTCGAGCTCGGCAAGGACCCCCGGCGCGCCTCGATCGACGGTTCGAAGGAAATTGCTTTCGCGGTGATTGCGATGTCGCTCACGCTGGTGGCGGTGTTCGCGCCGCTCGCCTTCCAGCAGGGACGCACCGGGCGATTGTTCACCGAGTTCGCGCTCACGGTGGCCGGCGCGGTGGCGGTCTCGGGCTTTGTCGCGCTGACGCTCACGCCGATGATGTGTTCGCGCATCCTCAGGTCGCATGAGTCGCACGGCCGCAGCTATTTAGCGATGGAGCGTTTCTTCGTCGCGATGACCGCGGGTTACCGCCGGCTGCTCGGCGCCGCGCTCGGCGCGCGTTGGGTGATCGGCCTGGTGTTCGTCGCCGTGCTCGGTGGCGCAGCCGCGACCTACGCGAGCCTCAAGAAGGAGCTGTCGCCGCTCGAGGATCGAGGCTATTTCATCTCCTTCATCGTCGCGCCGGAGGGCGCCTCGATGGACTACACCGACGGCTATGTACGCAGCGCCGAGCGCCTGTACGCGTCGATCCCCGAGATCGTCAACACCTTCGCAGTGGTCGCACCCGGCCTCGAGCGCCCCAACCCGGTGAATACGGGCATCACCTTCAGTCAGTTGAAGCCCTGGGCAGAGCGTTCGCGCACCACCCAGCAGATCACCGCCGAGATTGCGCCCAAGCTGTTCAAGGGGTGACCCGGGGTGTTCGCCTTTCCAGTCAACCCGCCGTCGCTGGGCCAGAGCTTTCGCAGTCGGCCGGTGGAGTTCGTGGTGCAGGCGAATTCGT
>JAQBBQ010000003.1:0-24071 GCA_032125995.1 Betaproteobacteria bacterium
GACACCGCAATGGCGGTGGTGCTCGAGGTCTGCGACGCCTAGGGACCGCGCGGGATGAATTTCGAACTGACGAGCGATCAACGCCAGGTGCGCGATGCCTTCGCGCGCTTTACCGACGAACGCATCGTGCCGCAGGCGGCGGCGCTGGATGAGGCGCATGTCTACCCGCGCGCGTTGGTCAACGAGCTCGCCGCATTGGGGCTTTTCGGCATGCGCTATCCGGAGGACGTCGGCGGTAGCGGCATGCAGCTCACCGAGTTCTGCCTGGCGCTCGAGGAGATCGCGCGCGGCTCGATGTCGCTCGCCGGCTGCGCGGCGATGCAGTCGCTCATGGGCACCAAGTTTCTGCACATGCTCGGTAATGCCGACATTCTCGAACGCCTGTTCAAACCGGCGCTTGCAGGTGAAAAAATCGGCGCGATCTGCATGACCGAGCCCGATTCGGGCAGCGACCTCGGTTCGATCGCTACGACCGCGCGCAAGGTGGAGGGCGGCTATGTGCTGAGCGGGCGCAAGACCTGGGTTACGGCGGCGCCGGTGGCGGACTTTTTCACCGTATTTGCGAAGGCGGGTGAGGAGAAGAAGCTCACGATTTTCCTCGTCGAACGCGATTTCAAGGGCCTCAACATCGGGCGCGCGATCGAGAAGATGGGTGTCTGGGCGCTGCCGACCTCGGAGCTGTCGTTCGACGACTGCTTCGTGCCCGACAGTCACCGCTTGTCGCGCGAGGAGGGCGATGGCGAAGGGCATTTGCGCAAGACGCTGGCGGAGATTCGCATCATCACCGGCGCGATGGGCATCGGCATCGCGCGCGCGGCCCTCGACGCGGCAATCGGCTACGGCGCCGAGCGCCGCCAGTTCGGCAAGCCGATCAACCGCTACCAGGCGATCCAGCTCAAGCTCGCGGAGATGGCGACCGCGCTCGAAGCCGCGACGCAATTGGTCTACCGCGCCGCGTGGTTGCGCGACGCCGACAAGCCGCACCACAAGGAGGCGGCGATGGCGAAACTCTTTGCGAGCGAAACGGCGGCCACGATCTGCGACCAGGCCGCGCGCGTGTTCGCCTCCTACGGCTACGCGATGGAGTATCCGGTGCAGCGCTACCTGCGCGACGTGCGTTTCCTCCTCATCGGCGGGGGCACGAGCGAGATCCTCAAGCTCGTCATCGCGAAAGAGACTTCTGCGCGATGACGCCAGACCGACGCATCAAGGTGGTACTCGCCAAGCCGGGGCTCGACGGCCACGACCAGGGCGCGAAGGTGGTCGCGCGCGCGCTGATGGACGCCGGCATGGAGGTGATCTACACCGGATTGCGCCAGACCCCCGAGGCGGTGGCGCGTATCGCGCTCGACGAAGACGCCGACGTCATCGCGCTGTCGTCGATGTCGGGCTCGCACCTGCCGTTCTGCGAGAAGCTGAACCGCCTGTTGCATGACGCCGGTCTGGGCGACAAGCTGTGGGTGATCGGCGGCAACCTGCCGCAGCAGGATCACGCACGTCTGCGCGAGCTCGGCTTTCGCGGTATTTTCCCGTCTAGCTCGCGGCTCGACGCCATCGTCGACTTCATCCGGACGAACGCCCAAGGAGCAACCCAATGAACGACCGCCTCAAGGCCGGCGTGCGACCCGTGGTCAACGAATCCGGCATCGAGATCAAGCCTGTGTACACCGCGGCCGACGTCGCAGCGAGTGGCGGTGATGGGTTCATCGGCGAGCCGGGTGCCTATCCGTTCGTGCGCGGCATTCACCCGCAGATGTATCGGCAGCGGCCCTACACGATGCGCCAGTACACCGGCTTCGGTAATCCGGCCGAGACCAACAAGCGCTTCAAGTACCTGATCGAAAACGGACAGACCGGGCTGAACGTCGCCTTTGACCTGCCGACGCAGTGCGGGCTGGATTCCGACGACCCGCTTGCCGCCGGCGAGGTCGGGCGCGTCGGCATGGCCGTTGATACGCTCGCCGATGTCGAGATCGCCTTCGAGGGCATCGATCTCGATGCGATCACGGTGTCGCTGACGATCAACGGTGCGGCGCCGCAGTTGATCGCCATGTATCTGGCGATGGCGGAAAAGCGCGGCTATGACGTCAAACGCCTGCGCGGCACGGCGCAGAACGACATCCTCAAGGAGTTCATCGGGCGCGGCACCTGGATCTATCCGGTCGAGCCGTCGGTCAAGCTGGTCGGCGATACGATCGAATACTGTGCGGCGCATGCGCCGAAGTACAGCCCGGTGTCGGTCTGCGGCTATCACATCCGCGAATCGGGCGCCGACCCGGCGCAGGAGATGGCCTACGCTTTCTGCATCGCCAAGGCCTACGCCGACGAGGCGATCACGCGCGGACTCGACATCGACGCATTCGCCGGGCGGCTCTCGTTCAACTTCAATGTCTTCGGCAACCTGTTCGAGCAGGTGGCGAAGTTCCGCGCCGGGCGCGGGCTGTGGGCGAAGATCGTCAAGGAGCAATACAACGCAAAGCAGCCGGGTTCGGCCTGGCTGCGCACGATCGCGGGCGGCGGCGGCGGCGGACTGACGTTCGAGCAGCCCGAAGTGAATATCGTGCGCGGGGCGTACTACGCACTCATCGCCGCGCTGTCGGGCGCCCAGACCATGGCCCTGTGCTGCTACGACGAGGCCTACACGATCCCGACCGAGTATGCGCAGCGTATTTCGCTGCGCACGATGCAACTGCTGATCGAGGAAATGGGGCTTGCCGACACGGTCGATCCGCTCGGCGGGGCGTACTACGTCGAAACGCTGACCAATCAGATGCGCACCAAGATGGAGGCGGTGATGGCGGAGGTCGATGCGGCGGGCGGCATCAAGCGGCTCGTCGCCGAGGGTGCGATCCAGGCCAAGGTTTCGGCGCAGGCCTACCGCATGCAGCGCGCGATCGAGGCGGGAGAGTTCCGCAAGGTCGGCGTCAACTGCTACCGCAGCGAGCAGGACGAGGCGCACGAGGTGGAGATGCATCCGTATAACGAGGCCGACACCGAACGCCAGACGCGGGCGCTCGAGTCGGTCCGCGCCAAACGCGATGCGGCGCGCGTACAGCAGACCCTCGCCGCGGTGCGCGGCGCGGCGCAGGCGGGCGACAATGTGATGCCGGCCGTGATCGATGCGGTGAAGGCCTATGCGAGCGTGGGCGAAATTACGCTGGAGCTCGCCGTAGTATATGGACGGTATAGGGAGCCCGTGAGATTTTGACGAGGCCAAAAAGCGGAAAAGGGGTCAGACCCCCTTTTAGATAGATGAAAGTCAACATTGATCTAAATGGGGTCTGACCCCAAGACGATGCCAGCAGTCGAACGCTACTACGCACCCAAAACGCTCGACGAAGCGCTTGAGGCTCTGCGCGCCGGCAACGTGAGCCTGTTCGCTGGCGGCACCGACCTCATGCCGCAGGCGCAGGCCGGACGGGTCCAGCTCGCGCCGGTATTGATGAACCTGCGCAACATCGCTGGCCTTGGCGGCATCGAGGAGGCGAAGGGTGTTGTGCGCATCGGCACGCTGACCACGATCACGGAGCTCATGGACAGTGCGCTGGTGCGTGATCGCTTGGGTGCCCTATGGCAGTCCTGCGACCATTTCGCGAGTGATCAGCTGCGCAATGCGGGGACGCTCGGCGGCAACGTCTGCAATGCATCGCCCGCGGGCGATACCCTGGTGCCCCTGCTCGTGCTCGATGCACGCGTGGTGCTCGTGGCAAAGCCTAACGGAGCAAACGGGGCCCTCGAGACGCGCAGCCTGCCGCTCGCCGCGTTCCTGCTCGGCCCGGGACGCACCGCGCGGGCGCCGCAGGAACTGTTGACTGCGATCGAGATTCCGCTGCCGCGCAAGGATTTTCATAGCGCGTTCTTCAAGCTGGGGACCCGGCCGGCGCTCGATATTGCGGCGATCTCGATCGGCCTCGGTGCAGTGCACGAGGCGGATGTGCTGCGCGAGGTGCGTGTTGCCTTCGGTGCCGTCGCCCCGACCCCGATCCGTGCACCGCGCACCGAAGCCGCGCTCGAAGGTCGGGTGCTCGATACGCAAACGATCGACGCGGCGATTCAGGCTGCCGACGCCGAGATTCAACCGATTTCCGATTTGCGCGCCTCGGACTGGTATCGGCGCGAGATGGTGCACAACATGCTGCGCAAGATGCTCGAAGATGCCCGTCCACATTGACATCAACCTCCGCCTAAACGGCGTTACCAAGCAGTTGAGCGTCGCGCCTGAGACGAGTGCGCTCGCCATGTTGCGCGACGCGATCGGGCTGACCGGGACCAAGTATGGCTGCGGCGAGGGCGAGTGCGGCGCGTGCACCATCCTCGTCGATGGTGTGACCGTGAACGCCTGTCTGATGTTCGCCGCAGATTGCGACGGGCGCGACGTGATGACCATCGAAGGCGTGACCGCGACGCCGCGCGGCGAGGCGCTGCGCCGCGCCTTCGTGACGTACGGCGCCGTGCAGTGCGGATTCTGCACGCCGGGCCTCATGATGCAGGCTTGGCATCTGCTCGAGCGCGACCCGCAGGCCGACGAGGCAGCGATCCGGCGCGGCATCGAAGGCAACCTCTGCCGCTGTACGGGGTACAAGAAGATCATCGAAGCGATTGCGGCGGCAGGAAAAGGGGGTCAGACCCCTGTGGATAAGTCTACGGAGATAAGCGATGGCTGAGAGGTATTGAGTGACTTATCCACAGGGGTCTGACCCCATTGCCGACGCCGTTGCAGCGCGCAGCACATCGCTCATCGGCAAGCGCATTCCGAAGTTGGACGCGGCCGACAAGGCGAGTGGCAGGACGCGCTACGTCCACGACATCAACCTGTCGGGGCAGTTGCACGCAAAGATCCTGCGTTCGGCGCATCGCCACGCGAAGATCGTTTCGATCGATACGTGCGCGGCGAAACTGCTGCCCGGCGTGCATGCGGTGATCACCGCGGCGGACGTGCCCTGGCAGCGACCGATCGGCGTGGCGAAGGATCACCTGCCGCTGAAGACCGACCGGGTGCGCAGCCTGCGCGACGAGATCGCCGCGGTCGCCGCCGACTCGGCCGAGATCGCCGAGGCGGCGATTAAGCTCATCCGGGTGGAATACGAGCCGCTCCCGGTACTGAGCGATGCGGTTGCCGCGCTCGCACCGGACGCCCCGTTGATCCATCCGGAACCGCGCGGCGCCGATGGCAGCCCGGGGCTCAAGTCCGGCGGGCCGGTGGCGTTCACCGGCAAGCCCGACAACATCGCGATGGTGATGGAATACGCGCAGGGCGACGTCGCGCAGGGCGAGCGCGAGTCGGCGGTGGTGGTCGAGAACGTGTTCCGCCTGCACTACGTGACGCACTGCTGCATGGGCGTCTCGGGCGTGATCGCCGAGTTCGATCCGAGCGGCAATCTGCTCCTCTACTCGAACACCCAGGTGCCGTTCCTGCACAAGCGCGAATTCGCCGAACTGCTCGGCATTGACCCGGGGCGCGTTCGCATCATCCAGCCACCGATCGGCGGTGGCTTTGGTTCGAAGCTCGACATCTATCCCTTCGAGCCGATCGTGATCTTCCTCGCCAAGATCACGCAGCGCCCGGTGAAGATGGTATTCACGCGCGAGGAGGAATTCATCGCCTCGCCGACGCGCCAGCCGGTGCTGCTCAAGCTGCGTTCGGGCTGTACGAAGGACGGCGTACTGACCTTCCGCGAAGTCGAGACCCTGCACGACAACGGCGCCTACACCTCGTGGGGTGCGACGACCCCCTTCGTCATGATGCAGACGATCTCGTCGCTGTATCGCGTGCCGCACTGCCAGTACCGCACGCGCGCGGTGTATACCAACAACCCCTACGCCGGCTCGTTCCGTGGTTACGGCAATCTGCAGTCGACGTTTGCGGTCGAGGCGCACATGGACCGGATGGCCGAGCAGCTGGGCATGGACCCGCTCGCGTTCCGTCTGAAAAATGCGCAGGATCCGGGCGAGGTGACGCCGCAGGGCATGCACTTCAAGACCTGCGGCCTGAAGGACTGCCTGAGCACGGCGGCCGCGCGCAGCGATTACCTGCACAAGCACGCCGCGAACCAGGCGCAATGGCGCGATCCAGCGCCGATGAAACACGGCGTCGGGATCGCCTCGATGCTGCACGTGGGGGGCGGTGCGAAGATCTATCCGTCGGATGGCTGCGGCACGATTCTCAAGATCGACGACTTCGCGCACATCACGCTGATCACCGGCGCGTCCGAAATCGGCCAGGGCTCGGAAACGGTGCTCGCGCAGTTGGTCTGCGAGGAGCTTGGCCTGCCGATGTCCGCAGTCACCGTGGTCAACAACGATACCGATATCACGCCCTGGGATGTCGGCGTGCACGCGTCGCGCACCACCTTCATCGCGGGCAACTCGGCGATCGGCGCGGCGCGCAAGGCCAAGGACAAGATCCTTGCGGTCGCGGCGGCCAAGAGCGGCCACGCCGCCGAGGCGCTCGAGCTCGGTGGGGGGTGCGTGGTGACGAAGGCGGGTGGCGAGCGTGTATTCGAGGTCAGCAAGCTTATCCGCTCGCTGCATTTCTCCGCCAAGGCCGACCTGGTGATGACGACGAATTACTACGAGCCGCCAAGCACCCATCAGGACAAGCAGTTCAAGGGTGATGTCTCCGCGGCCTACGCCTGGGCCACCCAGGTCTGTGAGATCGAGGTGGACACGCGCACCGGCATCGTGCGCCTGCTCAAGGTCACCGGCGCGCACGATGTCGGCCGGGTGCTCAATCGCCTGGGCATCGAAGGGCAGATCGAAGGTGGCATCGTCATGGGCCAGGGCTACGCGCTGACCGAGGACCTGATGGTCGAGGAGAGCAGGGTAAAGAACCCGAACTTTCGCGACTACAAGCTGGTCACCGCGCCGGAGATTCCCGAGATGGACGTCTCGTTCATCGAGACGCGGGACGGCGAGGGCCCGCAGGGCGCGAAGGGCGTGGGCGAGGCGCCGGCGATCTGCATCGCAGCCGCGGTCGCGAATGCGATCTACAACGCGACGGGCGTACGCATGACCTCGCTGCCGTTCACGCCGGAGCGGGTGTACCGGGCGCTGCACGGCGCGGCGCAGCCGCTGGTGTGGAACGTCCCGCAGTAGGGGTCAGACCCCTTCTTATGTTCTCGGGGCCACCAGTTATCCACAGGGGTCTGACCCCTTTTTGTTGGGGTCTGACCCCGCGGGGTCTGACCCCATCGTGAAACGCCGCACGGTCCTGTCGATGGAGCAGGCGCTCGCGCTGCCGTACGCGACGCTGCGCTTCGTGCACCTGGGCTGGCGCGTGATCCGGGTCGAGGCGCTCGGGTCCGGTAAGGGACTGCCGGGCGACCCCAACCGTTACATCGGGGCGCGCATTGGCGCCAACCGTCAGGGTGGTGGCGAGAACAAGGACAACGGAGATGACCGCCGCAGCTATTTCATCGCACCCAACGTCGGCAAGGAAGCGATCGCGCTCAACCTCAAAACGGCCGAAGGACGGGCCGTTCTGCAGCGCCTCGTCCAGGCGCTCGAGGTCGACGTGTTCTGCTGTAACACCGTGCCGGAGCGCTACGCGCCCCTCGGCATCGACTACGCGACGCTCGCCGCGGCGAAGCCCGACCTCATCTGGGCGGGGATCTCAGCGATGGGTCCCGAATATCCGAGCGTGCCGGGTTACGACCCGGTGATTCAAGCGCTCGCCGGCTACATGGAGCTGACCGGCGATCCGGCCGGGCCGCCGACGTTGTGCGGCATTCCGCTGATCGACCTCAAAGCGGGCGACGAGGTCTACGCCAACGTGCTGCTCGCGCTCGCCGAGCGCGCCGAGTCGGGCGCCGGGCGCGAGATTCACGTCTCCATGCTGCAGGCGGCGGCTTCGTGGCTGATCACGACGCTGCCGCTGCTCGATTTCGATTGCGCGCCCTGGGAGGTGACGCGCGCAGGCAACGAGCACCGCAAGTTCGTCCCGACCAACGTCTACCCGACCCGCGACGGCTATCTCTACATGGCGATCGGCAGTGACGTGCAGTGGGAGCGCCTCACGGCACGCGAGCGTTTCAAGTCGCTGGCGAGCGATGCCCGCCGCACGAACGAGGGTCGGACGCAGGAGCGAATTGCGCTCAAGCGCGAGATCACCGAAGTCACTGCGCGCCATGACGCCGAAGCGCTCGAAATCGATCTGCGTGCGGCGACCATCGCGCACGCACGCATACACGACGTCCACGCGGTGCGCGCGCTCGACGCGCTCGCCGGGCGTCTCACCCGTACGCGCGCGCCCGGCGGCCAGGAGATCCGCATGCAGCCGATGCCAGTCGATCTGCCCAACGCATCCCAGGCCTTCGCGTTTCCGCCGCAGTATGGCGAGCACACGCGCCCGGTGCTGACGGAAGCAGGGTACGGCGCGGCCGAGTGCGCAGCGCTCGCCGCCGCCGGAGTGATTCCGGCCTGACTGCGCGCTGGATGGCGAGCACGACAGGTCAGCGGGTGAACGCCGTCGCGCTGTTTTCGAGCGGATTCCGACCCTTCTTTCTCCTCGGTGCGATCTACGCGCCGCTTGTCATTGCGACCTGGTTCGCGCCGCAGACCGGGTTCTGGAGCCTGTTTCTCCCGGCGGCGCCCGTGGCGCTCGTGCACGCCCATGAACTGCTGTTCGGTTTTGCTGTGGCGATCGTCTGCGGCGTGCTGTTGACCGCGCTGCCGAGTTGGTCCGGTGCGCGCGAATTGCGCGGGGGACGCCTTGCCGCGCTCGCGTTGCTCTGGCTGGCCGGGCGCGTGGCGATCTGGTCGGCGCATGCGCTACCGGCGGCGGTCGTTGCCTTGATCGACTGCGCGCTGCTCCCGGTGCTCGGCGTGCTGCTCGCGCCGGCGATGCGCGGCGCACGCGTGCGCTTGTTCGTCTGGACGCTACCGCCGCTCGTCGCGCTCGTGGTCGGCAACCTGCTCTACCACCTGGCCATCACGCTCGAACTGGCCGAGGGGGCGCGCTGGTCGATTCGGCTCGGACTGTACGCATTGGCTTTCCTGTATTCACTCTACGGCGGGCTATTGACGCCTGCGTTCACCCGCACGTTTCTGCGCGCCCGGGGCGAGCCAGCCGCAGCGATCCACGTGCCGATCGAATACCTGACCGCGGCTGCGATGCTCGTGCTCGCGGCGCTCGACCTCGCCGCTGCGCCAGGACCTTGGATCGCGCTCGCTGCGTTCGCTGCGGTGGCGCTCCATCTCGTCCGCTTCGCGCGCTGGCGCGGTTGGCGCACGGTGGCGGATCCGCTGCTTTGGACGCTGCATCTGGGCTACCTGTGGTTCATCGGCGCGATTGCGCTGCGCGGTTTCGCCGAGACGGGCGCGGCGGTGCCGCGCGACGCGTGGATTCATGCCTTCACCGTCGGCGCGCTCGGTCTCACCATGGCCGGGTTGATGACGCGCGTCGTGCTGCGGCATACGGGGCGGGCGCTCGCGGTACGCGCATCGATGGTCGGCGCCTATGGCGCGCTGTTCGCGGCGGCGGTGTTGCGTCTTGCGGTCCCGCTCGCAGGGGCCGGCGCATGGGCGATCACGGCCGCGGCCGCGCTGTGGGCGCTCGCCTTCGTTGTTTACTTAGTGGCGTACGGCGCGATGCTCCTACGGCCGAGCTTGCCGAGAACGGGGCAGGCGTGATGACCACCGTGCTGCCGCGGGTGTTTCCGACGGTGGTGCACATGCTCTTGGAGGCGGCCGCGGTGCGTCCGGACGCGCCGGCACTGGTATTCGGCGACCGCCAGCTCGATTACCGGCGCTACGCGACGTCGGTCGCGGCGTTTGCCGCCGAACTCGACGCCTGCGGTGTGCGCGGGGCACGGGTGGCGACGCTGCTGCCGAATTCGATCGAGGCGTGCATCGCAGGATTTGCGGTGCCCGCGGCCGGTGCGCAGCACGTTCCGCTCAATCCGCTCTACACCGCGCGTGAACTGCAGCAGATCCTGGAGGACGCCTCACCCGCCGTGCTCGTAATCGACGAACGTCTGCTCGGCGCTGGCGAGCCCGCCGCGGCCGCGGCGCGCGTGCCGCGGACCCTGGTGGTGGGTCCGCAGTCGAGGCGGTTGGACGCGCCCGCGCAGCACCCCGGGTCGCTGCCGCTGCCCGACCCCGATCAGCTTGCACTGCTGCAATACACCGGCGGCACGACGGGTCTGCCGAAGGGCGTCAACCTCACGCATCGCGCGATCGCGGTCAACGTCGCGCAGCGCGAGGGCGTGCTCCCAACACGCACCGATGCCGAGCGCATCCTGTGCGTGATGCCGCTGTTCCACTCCTACGCAATGGCGATGGGGCTGTTTCTTGCGCCCTACTGCCGCGGTTGCCTGGTGGTGCTCGAGCGATACCAGCCGGACGTTCTGTTCGAGACAATCACGCGCGAACGGATCACGATTTTCCCGGGCAGCCCGACGCTGTTCGTCGGGCTGATGGCGCACCCGGGATTTGCGCGCACCGACTGGTCGAGTGTGCACACCTGCTACTCGGGGGCTGCGCCCCTCGCCGCGGAGACATTGCGTCGCTGGCGCGACGCCGTCGGCGCGCCGGTGTACGAAGGGTACGGCCAGACCGAGGCGGGCCCGGTGCTTTCGTTCAATCCGGTTGGCGGCCCGATCAAACCCGGGTCGGTCGGGATACCGGTGGCGCAAACGACGCTCGAGGTGGTCGACGTGGAGACCGGCACGCGTGTGCTGCCTGCTGGAGAGCGCGGTGAGATTCGCGCCCGCGGCCCGCAATTGATGCAGGGCTACCGCAATCGGAAAGACGAGACGGCGCAGGCGCTGCGCGGCGGCTGGCTCTACACCGGTGACATCGGTGAGTTCGATCGCGACGGCTATCTGTTCGTTCGCGATCGCAAAAAGGACATGGTGATCGTCGGCGGCTACAACGTCTATCCGCGCGAGATCGAGGACGTGCTGTCCGCGCATTCGGCGGTCGCTGAAGCGGCTGCGGTCGGCGCGCCGGACAGCTACCGCGGCGAGATCGTGCGCGCCTACGTCGTCCTGCGCGCCGCTGCGACGGTCTCGCCCGAGGCGCTGCTTGCCCACTGCGCGGCGAACCTGGCGAAATACAAGGTACCGGCGACGCTCGAGCTGGTCGACGCACTACCGAAGACGTCGGTGAGCAAGACCGACAAGCAGGCGTTGCGGGCCCGGGCGCGCGTCAGGTCCTGAACCTGGGCGGCGAATACGGACGCCGGCGACGACGTCCATCCCTGCCGAGCGCGTCGCACCCAGCGCCTGTGGCGCAATCAGTCTTCGAGTAACGCGCCAAGCCGGTCCGCGGCCGTTCCCAGATCCTGATCGGAATTCAGGATATCGGGGCACAGGCGCAGGCGGTCGCCGCGTGCATCGACCGTCACTTTCTTGACCGCGAGTGCCGCGGCGAGCTGCTCGGCTTTGGGGTGCACGATGCTGATGAACGCGCCGTAGTCGTCGCTCGCGCCTTCCGCGGTGATTCCAGTCGCGGCAAACAGCGCTTCCACCAGTGCGCGCTTCTGGCGCAGGTTGTAGGCGCGCAGCCGCTCGACGCCGATGCCGAGGGTGAACTCGAGCCCGGCGAGCGCCTGCGCGTAGCTGAACGCGGGCGGGGTCGATTCGAGCCAGGCGTCACCGCCTGGCCCGAACTGGGGCGGCTCCGGGCGCAGATAGGCGAAAGGGTCCTTCTTCGCGAACCAGCCGGTGTCGAGCGTGCGCATCGTTTCGGCGAGGCCCGGGCGCACGTAGAGCCAGCAGGCGCCTGGCCCGCCACGCGTGTACTTGTACGAGCCACCGATCGCAAAGTCGACGCCGAGCTTGGCAAGGTCGAGCGGCAGGACACCCGCGTGGTGATAGACGTCGAGCAGGACCAGCGCGCCCGCGCTGTGCGCGGTACGGATCAGACGCGGCAATCCGCTGACGATCTCGCCGCTGCGAAACATCACGCTCGACAGCACGACCAGGTTGGCGTGCGCCACGGCCAACTCGCGCCAGGGGGAAACGCGCAGCTCGATGCGCCCGCGTTCTCGGTAGCTGCGCAGGATGATGTCGATGGAATCGAACTCGCCATCGGTGGTTGCAATGCGCGGCTTGCCAGCAAGCGCATTGAGCACGGCGCGCAGGCCTTGGCCGGCGCTGGTCTTGGGAATGATGCAATCGCGCCGCGGCGCGCCGACGAGCTTGGCGGTCAGGGAACGAAAGCGTTCGCGTTCGACGAGCCAGCCCGCCCAGGCGTCGCCCAATTCGCGGTACCACGAATCGAGCGAGGCGCGCACATCATCGGCTGTGCGGTCGAGCGGCCGGCCGAGCGAGTGGTTGGCGAGATAGACGTCCTTGCGCGCCCGCACGCGCGAAAACAACGGCCAGACATGCTTGCGCAGGCGCTCCGCATCGAGCGCCCCCTTGCCGAGGCTGGCGAGGGCGGTGCGCGGTTCGCGCGGGTCATTGACTGCCGATGTGTTCTTGCTCATTTGCTGTCGCTCATTTCTTTTCGATCTCGGTCCGCACGTCGATCAGCTCCGGGAACAATGCCACCTCCAGCGTCTTGCGCAGATAGCCGACCCCGGCCGTGCCGCCCGTGCCTCGCTTGAAGCCGATCGTACGTTCCACGGTCTTGACATGGCGGAAGCGCCAAAGCTGATAGTTCTCCTCCACGTCGACCAGCTTTTCGCACATCTCGTAGGCGTCCCAGTATTGCTCCGGTGCTTCGTAGATCGACTTCAGCACGGAGACCACAGCCGGGTGGCGCTCGTAGGGTTGCGTCCAGTCACGCGTCACGCGCGCCGCCGGAATCGGCAGGCCGCGGCGCGCGAGGTGGCGCAGAAACTCATCATACAGGCTCGGTTGCGCGAGCAGCCCGGCGAGCCAGGCATGTGTCGCGGGCGCGTGACGGTAGACCTCGATCAGCTGCGCGTTCTTGTTGCCGAGCAGGAACTCGATGGCGCGGAACTGGAACGACTGCAGGCCCGAGGCAGGACCGAGCGTATCGCGGAATTGCACGTACTCAGTCGGCGTAAGGGTTTCCAGCACCGCCCACTGTTCGAACAGCTGGCGCTGAATCTGCTTGACGCGCGCCAGGATCTTGAAGCTGGGGCTGAGACGGTCAGCCTTGACATGCTCGATTGCCGCACTGAGCTCGTGCACCATCAGCTTCATCCACAGTTCAGAGGTCTGGTGCTGAATGATGAACAGCATCTCGTCGTGGTGCACCGAGCGCGGCTGCTGCGCGGACAGGATGCGGTCGAGGCGCAGATAGCCGCTGTAGGAACTTTCGTCGGTCAGCTCGAGAATGATGCCGGGATCCGTTGCCGGAACGGTCATGGCGCGCCTTTCTGGACGAATTCGAAACAGTTGAACGATGTTAGCCGAGCCACCGACGCGTGAGCAATGCGCGTCCTATAATCGTGCGACCAGCGTTCTGGAGGTCCTCGATGATCAAATTGTGCGGCATCCATCTGAGCAACTACCACAACAAGGTGCGCATTGCGCTGCTCGAGAAGGGCATTGCGTTCGAGGAGGACGCGAATTGCCGCCCGTCGCAAAAGGACGAGTGGGTCGGGCGTTCGCCGATGGGCAAGGTCCCGGTGTTGGAAGTCGACGGCGCATCGCTGTCGGAATCGCAGGTCATTTGCGAGTACCTCGAGGAGGTGTATCCGGAAAAGCCGCTCTATCCGCGGGATCCGATCGCGCGCGCAAAGGTGCGAGAGCTCATCACCCACATCGAATGGCACGTGGAGATGGTCGCGCGCAGGCTGTATGCAGAGACCTTCTTCGGTGGCAAGGTGTCGGATAGCGCGAAGGAGGCGGTGAAGAAGGATCTCGCCCGCGGCGTGCGCACGCTGACGGCGCTGGCGAAATTCGACCCGTTCATCGCCGGCAAGGAACTGACGCTTGCCGATTGCGCGGCCTTCGTCCACCTTCCCCTGGTCTCGCTGGCGACCAAGATTGCCTTCGGCGAGGACCTGCTCGCCAGCCTGCCGCAGCTCAAGGCGTTGATGGCCCTGCTGCGCGAACGGCCCGCGTTCGCCACGGTAGACGCCGACCGCAAGGCGGCGGCTGCCGCGGCCGCGAAGAAGTCCTGAGTCGGGCACGGCCGCGCGCGGCCCGCCGTGCTCATTGCAGCGCGTGCCACAGCATGACGATGCCGCCGACGACGATGAGTGCTTCGATCGCCATCGTATGCAGCCGCGCGCCGATGCGCTCGACGAGGAAGGCCGCCAGCCAGCTACCGGGCACCGTCACGATGCCAATCGCCGCACCGAGGGTGACGTAGCGCGAATCAAGCAGGTCAAAGCGGCCATAGAGCACCGCCCGAACCAGGTCGACGATGATGGTGATGAGCGCGTCGGTCGCAAGTACCGTCGTGCCGCCGAAGCCGGCGCCGAGCAGCAGCGAGATGAGAATCACGCCAGTGCCAGAGGCGAACCCCGAGGCGAGGCCGAAAACGCCAGCGCCGGTCACGAGCCCCACGGGGCCGAGGGTCAACTCGCGTCGCTTGAGGATGCGGCGCAGTGGGATCGAGCCGAGCACGAAGAGCGCGAGCACGATGCCGAGGGTGCGCGCGTCGAGCACGGCGAAGATCCAGGTGCCGAGGAGCACTGCCGGCAACGCGCCTGCGCAGACGAAAGCGACCGCGCGCAGGTTGACCGCCTTGCGGTAGAACCAGAACCGTCCCGCGTTGATGATCACGCCCGCGACCGCGAGCACCGGCACCGTCGCCTTGGGGCCGATCAGCGGTACGAGCGCAGCGGTGAGGATGATGCCGGTGCCGAATCCGCCGATGCCGCCGATCACCGCGGCGGCGGCGGCGAGTAGCGCGACCGCGGCGAGGGTTACGGGATCGAGCAGCATGGTCGGCAGGCGCGGCGCGCCGCCCGATTCAGGCCGCGGGCTTCGGCACTGGCCGCGGCCGCCCGTCGCGGTCGATCGCGACGAAGGTCAGTGTCGCCTCGGTCACCTTGACGACTTTCGGATCCTCGCGCCCGCGCTCGGCAAACACTTCGACATCGACCGTGATCGACGTGTTGCCGACGCGCACCACCGCCGCGTAGAGCGAAAGCACGTCGCCGATCTGCACCGGTTCCTTGAACACGAACTCGTTCACCGCGACCGTGGCGACGCGCCCGCGCGCAAGGCGCCCCGCCATAATGCCGCCGGCGATGTCGACCTGCGACATGATCCAGCCGCCGAAAATGTCGCCGTTGTGGTTCGCATCCGCCGGCATGGGTACGACGCGCAGCGAGGGCATGCGGTCTTTGGGGAGCGAAAGCGGGTTTTCAGTCGAGCCCATGGGCTCGACGAGACTAGCCGATCGCGGATTCGAGGGCAATCGACGCCACACGTTGCAGCGTCGGCAAGTTCATTTGCGCATGCATGCAGCGTTGCCGGCGCATCCCGCGTCGGCAGTGCTCGCTTAGCCCTTCGCGCTCTGCTCCAGATACTCCAGCGGCCCGCCGCGGAACGGTGCGAAGCCGGTGCCGAAAATGAGACCCGCATCGATCAGGTCGGCGTCGGCAACGATGCCCTCGGCGAGCACCGCCTTCACCTCGTTCAGGTAGGGTTCGATCAGCGATGCGACGAAGCGTTCGTCGAATGCCTCGGGCGCGCCCTTCACGGGCTTGCCTTTTTCGTACCGGTAGATGCCCTCGCCGCTCTTGCGCCCGAGCTTCCCGAGCGCGACCTTTTCGGTCAGGCTGCGCGGCGCGTCGATCTCATCCGGTGTGCCCTGCGCGTCGTGTTTGGCGAGTTCCTTACCCGCGGCCAGGCAGATGTCGAGGCCGACGGTATCGGCGAGCGCGATCGGCCCCATCGGCATGCCGAACTGCTCCATCGCGGCGTCGATCGTCTCGGGCTTGTGCCCTTCGTCGAGCATCTGGAAGGCGTTCTGCATATAGGGGCCGAGCACACGGTTGACGAGGAATCCGGGCGAATCCTTCACCGGCAGCGGCAGCTTGTCGATCGTGCGCACGAACGCGGCGGCGCGTTGCGCGAGCACCGGGTGCGTCGTCTCGCCGGCGACGACTTCGACCAGCATCATCTGCGGCACCGGGTTGAAGAAGTGAATGCCGACCAGGCGCGACGGATCGGCGAGCGCGGTCGCGATGTCGGCGAGCTTGAGACTCGAGGTGTTGCTGGCGAGGATTGCATCGGGCTTGGCAACCGCCTCGAGCTCGGCGAAGAGCGCGCGCTTCGCCTCCAGGTTCTCGAAGATCGCCTCGATGATCACGTCCGCGCGCGCGGCGCCGGCGCCGGCGACGTCCGGGATCAGCCGGTCGAGCGCATCGCGCACGCGGCGTGGATCCTTGAGCCGGCGCTTGAACAGTTTTGCGGCGCGCTTGATCGCCGGGCCGATGCGCTCGGGCGCCGTATCCTGCAGCGTCACGGTCAGTCCGCGCTGGGCGCAGACCGCGGCAATGTCGCCGCCCATGACGCCCGCGCCAATGACGTGCACATGGCGCGGCGCGAACGCGACGTCCTTCGCGATGCCCTTGAGGCGCTCCTGCAGGAAGAAGATGCGGATCAGGTTGCGCGTCGTCGGGTGCTCGAACAGCGCCTTGATCGAGCAGCTGGGATCGTCGCGTGCGACGAACGGGTCGCCGTCGTATTTCAGCCAGGCATCCAGAATCGCGTAGGGCGCTGGATAGTGCTCGCGGCGTGCGCGCTTTTCGACTTGCTTGCGCGCCTGCGACACGATCAGCCTGCGGCCGAAGCGCAGCAGCAGACGATCGAGCAGCTTTGGCGTTCGCCGTGCGGGCGCTTGGAGGGTCACCATGCGCACGGTGTTCTCCAAGATGCGTAGCGGCACCGCCTGGTCGACGAGGCCGATGCGCTTGGCGCGGCGCGCATCGATCGTGCGTCCGCTGAGCAGCATGTCCATCGCCGCCGCCGGCCCCACGAGTTTCGGCAGCCATTGCAGGCCGTGCCAGAGCGGCCAGATTCCGAGCATCACTTCGGGGAACGCGAAGCGCGCCTTCGGATCGTCGAGTGCGACGCGGATGCGGCAGGCGAGTGCGAGCTCGAGCCCGCCGCCCATGCAGAAGCCGTTGATCAGGGCGGTCGTCGGAAAGGGCAGGTCGCGCAGCTTCTGCAGCGTGTCCCATCCCAGACGGATGAAGGCGATCGCCTCGTCCGACGTCTTGAAGTTCGCGAATTCCTTCACGTCGGCGCCGGCGATGAAGTTCTCCTTCGCCGACTGGATGATCAAGCCGCGCGGATTCGCCGCGCGCACGGCATCGAGCTCGGTGGCCAGTTCCTCCAGCGCCTGGCGCGAGAGGGTGTTGGTCGATTCACCCTGCCTGTCGAAGGTCAGCCAGACCAGGCCTTGCGCGTCCCGCGTGTGGTGCCAATGCTGGGCGACCGATGGGGTGTTCATACGGTTTCCACGAGCATCGCGCCGCCGAGGCCGCCGCCGATGCAAATTGCCGCCATGCCGCGCTTCGCGTTGTTGCGCTTGAGCACCTTGAGCAGGTGCAGCACGATGCGCGCCCCCGAGGCGCCGACGGGGTGGCCGAGCGCAATCGCGCCGCCGTCGACGTTTAGCCGGTCGTCGTCGAGCGTGCCCAGCGCTGCGTCGAGCCCGAGCTCTTCGCGGCAGTAGGTCTCGTCCTTCCACGCGGCGAGGCAGCCGAGCACCTGGGCGGCAAAGGCCTCGTTGATTTCCCAATAGTCGAGGTCGTTCAGACCGAGTCCATGGCGCTTGAGGATCGGCGTCGACGCGTGCACCGGGCCCAGCCCCATCTGCGCCGGATCGAGCCCGGCCCATTCGGAGTCGACGATGCGCCCGATCGGCGCGAGGCCATGCTGCGCGACAGCCGCCTCGGAGGCGAGCAGGAGCCAGGCGGCGCCGTCGGTGATCTGCGAGCTGTTGCCCGGCGTGATGTTGCCGTAGCTGCGGTCGAAGAACGGCTTCAGCTTGGCGAGGTTCTCGATCGACGAGTCCTTGCGCACGCCGTCATCGAGCGAGATCGCGTCACCCGAAGGGTCGTAGAGGGCCTCGACTTCTCCGCCACCGGGGGCGAGCCAGCCTTCGCTTTGCGCGTGTACCACGCGCTGGTGGCTGCGCACCGAAAACGCATCCATCTCGGCGCGCGTGATGCCGAAGTGGTACGCGAGGTTCTCTGCGGTCTGGCCCATGAGCAGACCGACCATCGGGTCGGTGAGGCCCTTCATGATCCCGATTACCGGCGACAGGAGCGAGGCGAGCGGCAATCGCGCGAACTGTGCGGCCCGTTGCAAGGGGTTCTTCGCGCCCATCATGGCCGCGAACCACAGCACCATCTTGTCGCTGTAGAGCAGCGGGGCACGCGAGAGCGCGTCGACGCCGCCGGCCAGCACCAGGTTCGCGCGCCCGAGTTGGATGTTGGCGATCGCTGAGTCAAGGGCCTGCATGCCGGAGGCGCAATTGCGCATCACGGTCCAGCCCGGCACCTTCTGTCCGCAACCCAGGCGCAGCGCGACGACGCGCCCGATGTTGACTTCGTCCACCGATGGGGCCGCGCAGCCGAGGATGACTTCGTCTAGGTCCTGCGGCGCGAAGGGCTGGCGCATGAGCAGCGTGCGGCCCGCCTGGGTGGCGAGGTCCCCCGCGGAGAACGCGCCCGGGCGGTTCTTCGCCTTGAGAAACGGCGTGCGCGCGCCGTCGATGACGTAGATCGGCGTTTGGGTCATGGCGGATTTCCTCAAGCGGCCTTGGCGGCGATGTGCGGTGTCTCGGCCTCAAGCTTGGCGATGATTTCAGCGCGACCGAAGTCTTGCGCAAAGTCGTCTACCTGGATGACGGCCTTGCGCAGGCGCTCCTTTGCCTGCCAGCGCTCGAGCTCGGCCGCAGTGATGAGGCCGGCCTGTTGCGCGGCGGTCGCGGTGTCGACCCCGGCGCGCGGTACGATCACGCCGGACTTCACCGCTTCGCGCAAGGTCTTCTCGATCGCCTCGCATGCGAGCGTCGCCTCGAGCGCGGCCTCGAGGATGGCGGTCGGGTCAGCCAGCGCACTCGGTTGCGGTACGTACATCCCGGCGGTGAGACGGTCGCGCGCGGCGCTCGGCTCGAGCACGATTTTTGCGCAACCGTGATTGTGTTCGTCGGAAGACGGTCGGAACGGCGTTCCCCAGGGGAAGATCATGCGATGCACGAGCCCGGCGATGAACATGTTCGGAAAATTGGCGAGCATGGCGTCGATCGCCTGCTGCGCCTGATAGAGCGCATCGCGCACCGACCAGTGCAGCAGGGGAAGGTCTTCGGCCTGCCGCCCCTGATCCTCGTAACGCTTCAGCGTCGCCGAGACGAGGACCATCATCGAGAGCACGTCGCCGAGGCGCCCGGAAAGCTTTTCCTTGCGCTTGAGTGCACCGCCCATCACCAGCATCGACACGTCGGCAAGAAAGGCGAACGCGGCCGAAAGGTGCGTCGCGCGCTGGTAGTAGCGCGCGGTTTCGCGTGCCGCCCCCGCCGGAATGCGGGCAAAGCGTGAACCGGTGAGCCCGTGCCAGAAGGCGCGTGCGGCGTTCGACAGGGTGTGCGCGACGTGTGCCGAGAACGCGCGGTCGAATTCGACCTCGGCCTCCTCGCCCTGCAGTTCCTTGGCCGCACGCATCTCGCGCAGGACGTAAGGATGGCAGCGGATCGCGCCCTGGCCGAAGATGATGAGCGTGCGCGTCAGGATGTTCGCGCCTTCGACCGTGATGCCCACCGGCATCACCTGGTAGCCGCGTCCGATCCAGTTGTTGGGCCCGAGGCAGATGCCCTTGCCGCCGACGATGTCCATCGCGTCGTTCACGCATTCGCGTGCACGCTCGGTCATGTGGTACTTGGCGATCGCCGAGATCACCGCGGGCTTCTCGCCCGCGTCGACCGCCCCTGCGGTCATCACGCGCGTCGCGTCCATCATGTAGACGTTGGCGGCAATGCGCCCGAGTGCTTCCTCGACGCCTTCGAGCTTGCCGATCGGCGTCCTGAATTGGCTGCGCACGCGCGCGTAGGCGCCGGTGTAGCGCGACAGTGCCTTCGCGCCGCCGACCGAGGACGACGGCAGCGAGATCGAGCGCCCCGCGGCGAGGCAGCCCATCAGCATCATCCAGCCCTTGCCGGCGTAATCCGGCCCGCCGATGATCCAGTCGATCGGCATGAACACGTCCTCACCCCAGTTCGGGCCGTTCTGGAACGCCGCGTTCAGCGGCAGATGACGCCGCCCGATTCGCACGCCGGGCGTGTCGGTCGGCACCAGCGCGCAGGTGATGCCGAGGTCATCGGTGTCGCCGAGCAGCTGCTCCGGGTCGTAGAGCCGGAACGCGAGTCCGAGCAGCGTCGCCACGGGACCGAGGGTGATGTAGCGCTTGTCCCAGGTGACACGCATGCCGAGCGTTTCCTTGCCCTGCCAGATGTCCTTGCAGACCACGCCATAGTCCGGGATCGACGCGGCGTCCGAGCCCGCTTCGGGCGAGGTCAGCGCGAAGCAGGGGATCTCGAGGCCTTTGGCCAGGCGCGGCAGGTAGTGGTTCTTCTGGGCTTCGGTCCCGTAGTGCAGCAGCAGTTCGGCCGGGCCGAGCGAATTCGGCACCATGACGCTCACGGCCGCGGCATTCGAGCGTGTCGAGAGCTTCATGATCACTGCCGAATGGGCGAGGGCGGAAAAGCCAAGGCCGCCGTACGACTTCGGGATGATCATGCCGAGAAAGCCTTGGTCCTTGATGGTCTGCCAGACATGGGGCGGCAGGTCCTGGCGCTCATGCGTGATCTCCCAGTCGTCGCACTGGGCGCACAGCGTCTCGACCGGACCGTCGAGGAAGGCTTGTTCCTCTGCGCTCAACTGCGGCGCGGGCATGGCGAGCAACTTGTCCCAGTCAGGCGCGCCCGAAAACAGGTCCGCGTCCCACCAGACCGTGCCCGCATCGAGCGCCTCTTTCTCGGTCTGCGACATGTCGGGGAGGACGCGCCGGAACAGGCGCAGGAGCGGCGTGGAAACCAGCGCACGGCGGATCGGCGTAACGAAGGCAATCGCAGCCAGCGCCGCGACGATGAGAATCAGGAAACTGAGCATGTCGAAACGCTCCGTAAATCGGTGGGATCGGGTTCAGGCGGCCTTGCGAACCGCGGCGCCGTTCGGTAGCGGCGCAAGCAGGCCGGCGGCGAGGAAGGCGGTGAGGCGTGCCTCGAGCAGGCGGGCGTCGTAGCGGTCTTCAGCCTTGAAGCCTGCAATCAGCTGGACGGTGTCGGTGGCCGCGAGGGTGTAGGACAGCGTCCCGAACATGAAATGCATGCGCCAGACCAGTTCGTCGCGCGGCAGGTCGGGCAGCGCGCGCGTGAACGCCGCCTTGTAGCGCTCCATCGCGGGCGCGTAGAGCTGACCGATCAGCGCGCGAATCTGCTTGTCCGGATCGGTGTAGGTGCGGCCCAGCAGGCGAATGAAGTTCCGCCCGCCACCACGCGAATCCTCGATCATGCGCAACGAGGTGCCGACGAAGGCGCCGATGATCGCTTCGGGTTCGAGGGGCTGGCCGGCCGCCTGCGCCTCGAGGCCGTCGAGCGCCGCGACGCGGTTCACATTCATCGGATCGAGGCGACGCCGCAGTACCGCCTCGATCAGGGCGTCCTTCGAGCCGAAGTGGTAGTTGATCGCGGCTAGATTGACCCCAGCGCGCGTGGTGAGCATGCGCATCGAGGCGCCCTCGAAGCCATGCTGCAGGAAAAGCTCCTCGGCGGCGTCGAGAATGCGGGTTTGGGTTTCGCGAATGGGCTTGATTGCGCGTAGCTTCATGGCGCGCTCCAGATTCAAACAAACGTTTGAATCATATTGATTCGATCCTTGGGCGTCAATCGTTTCGGTGGCCGGGGCGCGCCCGCTATGCGACGCTAGCCCGGTGAGCGGCGGCTACCTTCTCGGCCTGATCGGCATTTCCATGGCGAGCCTGTTCGCGCTCGCGGGCCTGGCCATGAACTTTCACGCGTGGCGCGGGGCGCAGCGCGCGAAACCCGGGGAACGCGTGCCCTCGGGGATACCGTTCCTGCCGGGCGTCGTGGGCTCGGTGACGCTGTTCTTTCTCATTCCGCAACTCCACAAGCATCTCGGCATCGAGGTGGCGTGGCCATTCTTCTGGATTCTGCTGCCGTTGTTTCTCGACTTGCAGGGGCTGGGCGGCAGCCTGCTCACGATTGCCGGTGTGGCGCGCCGCGCGAGGTCTGAGCACGGCGCCGGCGCGCCGCCGGACTGACGCCGTACCCCGTAGAATGCGCAGCCTTTCGTTCGAGGCCGAGGCCATGTTTCTCCGATGAGCGCGCATCGCGCCGCGCCGACGCAGCCGCTTTCCGGGAACGAGTGGCGGGTGCTGCCGCTGCTCCTGCCCTACCTGTGGGAATACCGCGGGCGGGTTGCGGCGGCGCTGGTTTTTCTCGCCACCGCGAAAATCGCCAACGTCGGCGTGCCGCTCGTCATGAAGGAGGTCGTCGACGGCCTTGACGTCGAGCGCGCGATGCTCGTCGTGCCGGCGGTGCTCCTCGCGATCTACGGCGTGCTGCGTTTTTCCACCGTGCTCTTCGCCGAGCTGCGCGACGTCGTGTTCGTACGCGTGACGCAGCGCGCAATCCGGCGCGTCGCGCTCGGCGTGTTCCGCCACCTGCACGCGCTCAGCCTGCGGTTTCACCTCGAACGCCAGACGGGTGGCATGTCGCGCGACATCGAGCGCGGCACCAAGGGCATCTCGACGCTGCTGGCCTACCTGCTGTTTTCGATCCTGCCGGTGATTCTCGAGTTCACGCTCGTTGCTGCCGTGCTGCTCGGCAAGTTCGACTGGCGCTTCGCGGCGATCACCTTCGGGGCGGTCGCGATCTACATGACGTTTACGGTGGTCGTCACCGAGTGGCGCATGCACATCCGGCGCCTGGCGAACGAACTCGATTCGCGCGCCAATACACGGGCGGTCGACAGCTTGCTGAATTACGAAACCGTCAAGTATTTCGGCAACGAGGAGTTCGAAGCGCGGCGCTACGACGAGAGCATGCAGCGCTGGGAGCGCGCGGCGGTGAAGAGCCAGACGTCGCTGTCGGCGCTGAACGTCACCCAGAGCACGATCATCGCCTGCGCGGTGACGCTCATCATGTGGCGGGCGACCGTCGGCGTCGTGAACAAGGAGATGACGATCGGCGACCTGGTGCTGGTCAATGCGTTCATGATCCAGCTCTACATCCCGCTCAATTTCCTCGGCGTCCTCTACCGCGAGATCAAGCAGGCGCTGGCCGACATGGAACGGATGTTCGCGCTCGCCGCCGAGCACACCGAGGTGTCCGATGCGCCGGGAGCGCCGCCGCTCGCGGTGGGCGGCGGCGAGGTCCGCTTCGAGCACGTCGATTTTGCGTACGAACCGAACCGGCAGATCCTGTTCGACGTCAGTTTCGTCATCCCGGCCGGGAAGACCGTCGCCGTCGTCGGCCCGTCGGGCTCCGGCAAATCGACGCTGGGGCGCCTGCTGTTCCGCTTCTACGACGTCACCGGCGGGCGGATCACGGTCAACGGGCAGGACGTCCGCGCGGTCACGCAGGCGGGGCTGCGGGCGGCGATCGGCATCGTGCCACAGGACACCGTGCTGTTCAACGATGCAATCGAGTACAACATCCGCTACGGGCGCACCGAGGCGACGCACGACGAGATGGTCGCCGCGGCGAAGCTGGCGCAGATCCACGATTTCGTCGCCTCGCTGCCCGAGGGCTACCAGACGCCGGTCGGCGAGCGCGGGTTGAAGCTCTCCGGCGGCGAAAAACAGCGAGTGGCGATCGCCCGGGCGGTGCTCAAGGATCCGCGCATCCTGATCTTCGACGAGGCGACCAGCGCCCTCGACGCCAAGACCGAGCGCAGCGTGCACGACGCGATCGACGCGATGCGCGGCGAGAGCACGATCTTGCTGGTCGCCCACCGCCTGTCGACGATCCGGCGCGCCGACCGCATCGTGGTGCTCGCGCACGGTCGCATCCACGAGCAGGGCAGCCACGCCGAGCTGATGGCCCGGGGCGGGCTCTACCGCGAGCTCGTGAGCTACGAGCGCGGGCCCGGCTCGGGCGAGGCGTAGCGGCGAGGAGGCGCGGCTCAGGCGCCGTGCGCGCGATTCCAGGCCACGCAGTCCTCG
>JAQBBQ010000004.1:0-17909 GCA_032125995.1 Betaproteobacteria bacterium
ACGGCGAGAATCACGCCGACCACCGCGAGTAGGTAGAGCACGACCATTACCCGCGTATTTCTACGCGCGAGCTGCTGATGCTCGAAGAAGTTCACTCAGGCCCGCTCACTTGCGCGCCAGCGTTCCGGATGGCGGCGCGCATGCTGCGCTGGATTACTGAAACGACACCTTCGGCGCCCTACGCTCCTCGGGCGATTCGGTGGATTCCAGCAGCTCGGCTGGCTGAAAGCCGAGCGGACCGGCAATCACGATCTGCGGGAAGGACTCGCGCCCGGTGTTGTACTCCATCACCGAGTCGTTGAACGCCTGGCGCGAGAAGGCAACCTTGTTCTCCGTGCTGACGAGTTCCTCCTGCACCTGCATGACGTTCTGATTCGCCTTCAGGTCAGGGTAGGCCTCGAATACCGCGAGCAGGCGGCCAAGCGCACCGCCAAGCACGCCCTCGGCCTGGGAAAGCCCGCGCATCGCCGCGGGATCACCCGGTGCGGCGGCCGCGCGGCTCTCGGCGCTGACTGCCGCCGCGCGCGCCTGGACCACCGCTTCGAGCGTCTGGCGCTCGTGCTGCAAATAGCCTTTGGCCGCCTCGATCAGGTTGGGAATGAGGTCGTAGCGGCGCTTGAGTTGGACGTCGATCTGGGAAAAGGCGTTTTTGAACCGGTTGCGCAACACCACCAGCCGGTTATAGATCATGATCACCCAGATCACGAGCACGATCACAATCGCAAGTACGACCCAGCCTCCGACGTCCATGGCATTCTCCCTGATGCGCGCATCGCGCGATCGTCGCGCGATGCGCGCGACTACTATACACCGCGGCCCGATCTAGAATGCGTGGGTGTCGATCACCGGAGACGGCTGCGACGATCCCGGACGGCGCCGCGTGCTGCGCCTGCTCGCGGCGACACCCGCGCTTCTGACGATGGCTGCCCCAACCAGCGCGTCCGCTGCCATGCCACTCACCACGCGACCGATTCCGCGCGGCGGCGAAGCCCTGCCGGTAATCGGCCTCGGGACCTGGCGTGTATTTGACGTCGGCAATGATGCCGCCGAGCGTGCGCGCTTGCGCGAGGTGCTGTCGGTGTTCAGCGCCGCCGGCGGCAAGCTGATCGACAGTTCGCCGATGTACGGTACGAGCGAAGCCGTGGTCGGCGATCTCACTGCAGCGCTCAGGCTGCGCGCGCAGCTCTTCCTCGCCACCAAAGTCTGGACCCAAGGCCGCACCGACGGCATCGAGCAGATGGAAGAGTCGATGCGGCGCATGCACGCCACGACGCTCGATCTGATCCAGGTGCACAACCTCGTCGACGTTGCGGCGCACAGCAAGACGCTGGCCGACTGGAAGGCGAAGGGGCGCGTGCGCTACGTCGGGATCACCCACTACACCGCCTCGGCGCACGACGCGGTCGAGCGCTGGCTGAAGACCGGCGACTACGACTTCGTGCAGATCAACTACTCGCTAGACGAGCCCGAGTCCGCGGCGCGGCTGCTCCCGCTCGCGCAGGAAAAGCGCACCGCAGTCATCGTCAATCGCCCGTTTGGCACGGGCGGCATGTTCGCCCGGGTCCGCGGCAAGCCGTTGCCAGGTTGGGCCGCCGAGCTCGGCATTGCGAGCTGGGCGCAGTATTTCCTGAAGTGGATCCTTGGCCATCGCGCGGTCACCTGCGTGATCCCCGGCACCGGCAACCCGAAACACATGGCCGACAATCTGGCCGCCGGCGTCGGTGCGTTTCCCGACGCGCCGACGCGCGCACGGATGGCGAAGCACTTCGCAGCGCTTTGACGGCGGAAACCTACGACGTCGCGATCGTCGGCGCCGGCATCGCGGGCGCCTCGGCGGCCCATTTCCTCGCACCGAAGGCACGCGTCGTAGTGCTCGAGCGCGAGGACCAGCCGGGCTACCACACGACCGGCCGTTCGGCGGCGTTGTTTTCCGAAACCTACGGCAACGCCGCTGTGCGCGCGCTCTCGCGCGCGAGCCGCGGGTTCTTCGATGCACCGCCGCCCGGGTTCGCCGAGCGCGCGCTGCTCGCGCCGCGCGGCGTGGTGTTCTTTGGCCGCAGCGCGCATCGCGCAGCGCTCGCGCAACATGCCGACGAGCTGCGCGCTACGGGCGCCACGGTCGAATGGCTCGCGCCAGACGGAATTCTGTCCCGCGTGCCGGCGCTGCGACCCGAATGGGCCGCGGTCGGCCTGTTCGAACCAGCGGCCGAGGACATCGATGTGCATGCGCTGCTCAGCGGTTTCCTGCGTGGTGCGCGTGCCGCGGGCGCGCGGGTCATGACCGGCGCAGGGCTCGATGCCGCGACGCACGACGGCCGGCGCTGGACGCTGCGCACGCGCGCAGGCGAGATTGAGGCCGATGTCCTCGTCAATGCCGCAGGCGCATGGGCCGATGAAGTTGCCGCACTTGCCGGTGCCGCAGCACTCGGGCTTACGCCGCTGCGGCGCACCGCGATCGTGTTCGACTGCCCCCGATTCGGCGGCGCGACCGACTGGCCCATGGCGGTCGACGCAACCGAGGATCTCTACTTCCGGCCAGAGGCCGGGCGATTTCTCGCATCACCCGCGGATGAGACCGCGTCGCCGCCCTGCGATGCGCAGCCCGACGAACTCGACGTCGCGCTGCTCATCGAACGCCTGCAGGCAGCAACGACGTTCGAGGTCGCGCGCATCACCGCGCGCTGGGCGGGGCTACGCACCTTCGCCTCCGATCGCACCCTCGTCGCCGGCTTCGATGCCGCGCGACCGGGATTTTTCTGGCTCGCGGGTCAAGGTGGCTACGGCATCCAGACCGCGCCGGCGATGGGCCTGCTCGCCGCAGCGCAGATCATGGGCGAGCCAATGCCGCCTGGGCTCGCCGAGGCCGGGGTCGATTCCGCGGCGCTCGCGCCGACGCGGTTCATCGCGCGCTAGCGCGGTCGTCCAATGGCGCGTCGGGCGTCGTATCCTCCCGGAGGCAGAGTTGATTTTCGGTCTACGCGGGTCTAACGTCCTGACGCCAAAAGAGGACGACAGGCCCTCTTGCTAGGCGCCAAGGAGGTACCTCGATGAAGATTACTGGCGGTTGCCATTGCGGTGCCATCTCTTATGAGGCGGAAATTGATCCGAATACAGTTGCGGTATGCCACTGCGCCGATTGCCAGGTGCTCTCGGGCTCTGCCTTCCGCGTTGCTGTCCCGGCAAAACGTGAAGAGTTCAAGCTGCTGTCCGGCGAGCCGCAGATTTATGTGAAGACAGGCGAGAGCGGTCGTAAACGCGTGCAATCGTTTTGTTCGACCTGCGGTACGCCGATTTATTCTTCGGATGTCACGGATCCGCAGATGTTCTCTATCCGTCTGGGCACTGCGCATCAGCGCGCTGAGTTACCACCGAAAGTTCAAATTTGGTGCCGCTCGGCACTCGGATGGACGATGCACCTGGAACCCGTAAGACAAGACGCAAAGCAGAGTTTTTGAGCGATGAAACAGCGGGTACCGCACCTCAGCACCAACGCAACGCCGACCGCCGGCAGGCGGGCGGGCGGCAGGTTAGCCCGAGCGTTAGGCGAGTACAGGTGAGCACCTCTATTCAAGAGCGCGTCCGTTGCGAAGTCGAAGACTTGCACGACTTCTTCACTGGCTGGTTCACAGGCAAGTTGCCAGAGGGCGACTTCGAGTCGAAATTTCTCGCTCGGTTCTCGCCAGAGTTCGTGCTCATCCCACCGGCAGGCAGGGTCCTCGGTCTTGAAGCTTTGAGCTCGTCGCTTCGCGCAGGCTACGCGTCCAATCCTGATTTTCGTGTCCAGATTCGTAGCGTTGCAGTTCGGCGCCAGTTCGACGGATGCGTTCTCGCGACCTACGAGGAGTGGCAGCGCAACGCTTTCGCGTCGAATCCACCCGACAACGGCCGCATTGCCACGGTTTTGTTCTCGTCCAGCGATCCGCTCACGTGGCTTCACATACACGAAACTTGGCTCCCAAGAGACATCATCGCTGCAGGTCCGTATGACTTCTAGGATCGATCGCTGAGCGGTCGGGCACATAGGTAACAGAATCGTCAGGCAGGTGTTACGTGGTCGCGCCTTGCGTTCAGATTTTGAACTTGGCGCCGAACACTTCGCGAGATCGAACGCCGCCTAACCCTTCCATCGAGCGGACGTTAGTCCATTGCCATGCCGACTGATCTGAACAACCGCGTGTTTGTTGCCGGCGCCAGCGGTGCCATCGGCCGCCCGCTTTGCCGGCTACTGGTGGACGATGGCTGGGCTGTCGTCGGTACGACGCGCTCGCCAGATCGCGCCGCTGCGCTACAGGAGATTGGCGTCATTCCGGTTATTGTCGACGTGTTCGATCAGCCTACGCTGCGCCGCGTCGTCGCCGAATCAAGGGCGGACGTCATCATTCATCAACTCACTGATCTTCCTCCGGCACTCGATCCAACGAGGATGACGGAGGCGAGAATACGTAATGCGCGCGTCCGTGAGCTCGGCACGCGAAATCTTCTTATGGCCGCCGTCGCCAGCGGCGTCAAGCGCATGGTTGCGCAAAGCATTGCGTTTGCGTATGCGCCGGGTCCAACGCCGTATCACGAGGCTTGGCCTCTGAACGTGGCCGCAGCCGACGATGCGAACGTACTGACAGCGCGCGCCGTTGCCAGTCTAGAGGAACAGGTACTCGGTGCCCCGTTGGTTGGTATTGTGTTGCGATACGGCAGACTCTATGGACCGGGAACGGGATTTGAGAATCCACCGCGAGGTGGACCGCTGCATGTCGACGCCGCTGCCGATGCGGCGCGCCGCGCCATCACGCGCGGCAAGCCCGGCGTCTATAACATTGCGGAGAATGACGGCACTCTCTCCACGCTCAAGGCGGAACGTGAACTTGGATGGCGTTCCAGCTTTCGAATCGACCCGCCTGGGGTTAAACCCTCCCTGCAGTAGACGCGCGCAAGCGCGCCGCTGAGGGAAACGTTAGATGGAATTCGTGTCGTGATTCGATTCGTTAAACTTCTCGTCACCTTGTTCTCCGCATTCGTCACACTCTTTTTTCTTACCACCCTATTCTCCATTTTCACCGAGCAGCCTGATTGGATCTGTGCTGCTTATTCTCTTCCGGGTGCGGCCGTTGTCGGCTGGATGGTTTGGAAATCCGCGTCCGGAAAAAGCATAGGCCCTGGTTTCTCGATGCTTGCCGGTGCGTTGCTCTTGGGCGGACTCGGGTTCGCGATCGGTTTTCTGGGGCCAATGCTATTTGCGCCCAGTGCCAACCAAGGACCCATGCTTGGGATATTTATTACCGGGCCGTTGGGATTAGTGGCTGGCGCCATCGGTGGTCTCGTTTACGCGCTCAGAAAACGCGCAGAGGCAAGTGACCGTGATTCCATATAGCACTGCGCACGCGTTCCTAACCGTCCAACCACTTCCAAGGAGGACTCGATGTCCGAAACGAACCTGACGAATGGCCGCACCATGCGCCGCAAGCTGCTGGGCGACGCCTACGTCGACAACATCGCGGCGACGACCTACAAAGATCCGATGATGCAGAAGTTCATCGACCTCGCGAGCGAGACGGTCTTCGGGACCCTGTGGACCCGGCCCGGGCTCGATCTCAAGACGCGCACGCTGATCACCGTGATCTCCGACGCCTCGACCGGCCGCGAGCCCGAGCTGGCGATCCATCTGCGCATGGCGCGTCGCCAGGGCTGGACCGAGGACGAATTGACCGAGGCGATCCTCCATCTGCTCGGCTACGTGGGCGCGCCACTGGTTCGCGACGCAATGCTGGTCGCGACGCAGCTGTTCGCGGAATTGCGCGCTGAGGACTTGAAGGCCTGACTGTGACGGCGCCTCAACCCACCGGCGGCGCGGTCGGCACCGTGATGCCGTCATAGAGCCAGGCCACTCCGGAAAAGTTCGGCTTCGCCTTCGCATCCTGATCCGGCGGCGCGTCGGGCCGCAAAAACCAGTTGCGCACCTCGCGCACCACGCCGGCGGCGTGATAGATGTCGCCGTAGTAGCGCGCGGTGACCTGCACCCGCGCGGTACGCAGGTAGCGCGCCTGCTCGTACCAGGCAAACGCGCGCACGAAGTCGTACCCCGACAACTCGAGCATCGCTGCGAGTACCACCGCGTCCTCGATCGCCATGTTCGCGCCCTGCGCGAGATACTGCAGCATCGGATGCGCCGCGTCGCCGAGCAGGGCCACGCGGCCCTTCGACCAGCCGCGCACCGGTTCGCGGTCGCACAGCACCCACATCTTCCAGACGTCGATCTTGTTGAGCAGGCGCTGGACTTCGGGACGCTCGCCGGAAAACTTGCGCTTCAGCTCGTCGGGGTCGCCGTAGACGTCCCAACCTTCCTCGTACTGGTCACTGTGGAACACCGCGACCAGGTTGTAGAGCTCGCCGCGACGCAAGGGGTAATGCACGAGGTGCGTCTTCGGCCCCGCCCACAGCACCACGTTGTCCTGCCAGAGGTCTTCGGGCACCTCGGCACGCGGCAGCACCGCACGGTAGGCGATGTGGCCCGAGACCCGCGGCTTGCCGTCCTGCAGGAGCTGCGCGCGCACCATCGACCACAGGCCGTCGGCACCGATCAGCGCCGCACCCCCGACCACCTCGCCGTTCTCGAGATGCAGCGTGACCGTGCCGCCGTGGTCCTCGTAGCGCAGGCCTTTCGCATTCACGGTCAGGGTGATGTTCGGCTCGGCTTTGCAGGCATCGAGCATCACCGTATGCAGATCGCCGCGATGGATCACGCCGTAGGGGTAGGTAAAGCGCGCGCGGAACGCCGCACTGCCCACCGGCAGGCGGATGACCTGCTCACCCGTGACCGCGTCCATCATGACGAGATTGTCGGGATGGAAGGCGACGCGCTCGATCGCATCGGTCAGTCCGAGCAGGTCGAACATGCGGAACACATTCGGCCCGAGCTGGATGCCGGCGCCGATCTCCTTGAATTCGGCGCCGAACTCGAACACCCGCACCGCGAGGCCCTTGCGTGCGAGCGTCAGCGCAGCGGCGAGGCCGCCGATGCCGCCACCGAGAACCAATACGGGCAGATCCGGCATGCCGACCTCCTTCTTCGTCAGGCGCGGTGCAGCAGGTCCGGGCCGACCTCGGCGAGTCCGGCCACGCCGCACAGGCGCATCGTGCGTTCGAGCTCGTCAGTGAGGATGGTGAGCGCACGCATCGCGCCCGGCTCACCCGCGCCGGCAACGCCGTAAAACATGGCGCGCCCGACCGCGACCGCCTGCGCGCCCAGGGCGCGCGCCTTCAGCGCATCGGCGCCGCGCCGTACGCCCGAGTCGATGATCACCGGCACCTTGCCGCCCACCGCCGCGATAATCTCGGGCAGCGCATCGAGCGTCGCCGCCGCGCCGTCGAGCTGGCGCCCGCCGTGATTCGACACCCAGATGCCGTCGACCCCGAGTTCCACCAGGTGTGCGGCGTCGTCGGCGCGCTCGACCCCCTTCACCAGCAACTTGCCTTTCCACAGGTCGCGATAGCGCACCAGGTCGGCCTCGTTCAGCGAGGCGTCGATCTCGCGTCCGACCGAAGCCGCAATCGATGAGGCGCTCGGATCCTTGATCGTGCGCATGCCGCGCAGGTTCTCGAAAGTCGGCACGCCGCCGTTGGCGACGATCGACGCCGACCAACGCGGATGGATCAGCGCCTGCCACAGGTGCCAGGCGGTCATCTTGAAGGGGACCGTGAAGCGGTTGTGCATGTCGCGCTCGCGCTTGCCGCCCGCGGCGAGGTCGACCGTCACCGCGAGCGCCTCGCAACCCACCGCCGCGGCGCGTGCGACGAGCGTGTCGGTAAATTCACGGTCGCGCAGGACGTAGAGCTGGTACCACAGGCGCCCGCCGGCGGCCGCGGCAATCGCCTCCATCGTTGCGGTCGTGTTGGTCGAGAGGCAGCAGGGCACGCCGAAAGCCTGCGCCGCGCGCGCAATCGCCAGATCACCCCCCGGCCAGGCGAAGCCGACGCCGCCCGTGGGCGCGACCACGATCGGATGGTTCGACGCTGCGCCGAGCACCTCGCAGGTCGTATCGACCTTCACCACATTGCGTAGCACCCGCGGCGCAAAGCGCAGCTGCTCGTAGGCGTCGCGATTCGCGCGCAGCGTCACCTCGTCCTCTGCGCCACCGTCGATGAAATCGAAGATCATGCGCGGCAGCCGGCGTTTCGCCAGCCGGCGCAGATCGGCGATGTTGTAGGCCTGTGATACGTCGGTCATGGGGTCTGCCCGCCTCGCTTCCGGCGCGAGTGTACCGTTGGCGCGCGCTGGCGCGAACCGGTTGGCGCGCGCTGGCGCGAACCGGCGGTTCGCGCAGACCCCTGCTCGGCGGCATAATTGGGGCATAACGCCTGCAGCGGACGATCCCAGCCATGAAGACCCAACGCATCACCGGCGTGCTCGCGCCCGTCGTCACGCCCTTCCGCGCCGACTACTCGCCGGATGCCGAGCGCTTCGTGCGCCATTGCCAGTGGCTGCTCGCACACGGTTGCGCGGGGCTGGCGGTGTTTGGCACCAACAGCGAAGCGAACTCGATGTCGGTCGGAGAGAAGGTCGCGCTGCTCGAGGCGCTCGTCGCGGCGGGGGTGCCCGCGGCGAAGCTGATGCCCGGCACCGGCGCCTGTGCACTGTCCGATTCGATCGCACTGACGAAAAAGGCGGTCGAGCTCGGCTGCGCGGGCGTGCTGATGCTGCCGCCGTTCTACTACAAGGGCGTGCCCGACGAGGGCCTGTACCGGAATTTCGCCGAGGTGATCGAGCGGGTCGGCGACGATCGGCTACAGGTCTACCTCTATCACATCCCCCCGGTCTCAGGCGTGCCGATCACACTCGCGCTGATCGAGCGGCTGCTGAAAGCCTATCCGCAGGCGCTCGCCGGCGCGAAGGACTCCTCCGGCGACTGGGCCAACACCCAGGCGATGATCGATGCCTTCGCCAACTCCGGCTTCGACGTCTTCCCAGGCAGCGAGGTGTTCCTGCTCGACGGTCTGCGCGCCGGCGGCAAGGGTTGCATCACGGCGACCGGCAACGTGAATCCCGGGGCGATCGACAACGTGTACCGCAACTGGCAGTCGAAGGACGCCGATGCGCTGCAGGCCGGGATCACCGCGACGCGCAAGATCGTGCAGGCGGTGCCGATGATCCCCGCGCTGAAGGCCGCGATCGCGCACTTCGCCGACGATCCCGAATGGAAGCGGCTGCGCCCGCCCCTCATCGAACTGACGCCGGCGCAGGAGAAAAGCCTGATCGAGGGGTTGGCGGCGAACGGCTTCGCAATGCCGGGCATCGAAGCGGTTGCATGCCCCGTGCACTGATCACCGGCGCGGGACGCGGCATCGGCAAGGAAACGGCGCGCGCCTTTCTCGGCGCGGGCTGGACCGTGGTCGCACTCGACAAGGACTTTTCGGTTTTCGACCTGGGCGACACCGCACTCGAGCGCGTCACCTACGACCTGACGAATCTCGCGGGCATCCCGCAGATGGTCGGCGGGCTGGGTGAAATCGACACCCTGGTCAATAACGCGGGAACGCTGTACTGCGAACCCTATGACGCGATTCAAGACGCGCACCAGCGCGAGATCCTCGCCGTGAACCTGGAAGCACCGATCGCGCTCATGCGCGCACTCGCGCCGCAAATGCGCGCGCGTAAACGGGGGCGCATCGTAAACGTCGGCTCGGTCGCGGCGTTTACCGGCCATCCCGACCTGTGGTACGGCGCGACCAAGGCGGCGCTGCTGAACGTCACCAAGAGTTTTGCCGGCTGGCTCGGACGCGATGGTGTCCTGGTGAACGCGGTCGCGCCGGGACCGACGCTGACCGACATGTACGAGCAGTTGCCGCAATCGCGCAAGGATGGCGTCATGCGCTCGGTGTACTCGGGGCGCGCGTGCACACCGCAGGAAGTGGCGCAGGCCATCCTCTGGCTCGGCAGTGCCAGCCCCGAATACATGAACGGCACAACGCTCGACGTCAACAACGGCGCCTATCCGCGCTGAGCGCCATGCCCGAACATCGCGTCGCACTCGTCACCGGCGCCGCCCGTGGAATCGGCCGCAGCATCGTCGATGCACTCGCCAAGGACGGCTTCCATGTCGTCGCGCTCGATCGCGACTTCGCCGGCTGCGATCTCGCGGAGTCCGAAGCGCTCGCGCTGATTCGTTACGACCTCACCGACATCGCGGGAATCGCGGCGCTGGTCGACTCACTCGGGCGGATTGACGTCCTCATCAACAACGCCGGCGTACAGAATGGCCTCGCGATCGACGACTACACGGAGGACGCGCGCGAGCGCATCCTGACGGTGAATCTAAAAGCGCCGGTGGAACTGATCCGCGGCGTCTCGCGTCAGATGCTCGAGCGCCACCGCGCGCATTCGGCGGGCTCTGCGGGTCGCATCGTCAACCTGACCTCGGTCGCCGCCTTCATGGCGCACAGCGACCTCTGGTACGGCGTCACCAAGGCGGGAATCGTGAGCTTGACGCGCAGCTTTGCCGCAATGCTCGGGCCACAAGGCATTCAGGTGAATGCCATCGCGCCGGGGCCGATCGATACCGACATGCTCAACAAGTTCGCGCAGCCCGAGCGGCGCGCGCAGCTCATGCAGGTGGTGTGGTCGCGTCGCGCCGGCACGCCCGACGAGGTGGCCGAAGTCGTGCGCTGGCTCGCAGCCGATGCGCCAGTGATCCTGAACGGCGCGGTGATCGACGTCACCGACGGTTGCTTCCTGCGGTGATCGAGCCACACACGCTCGCGCTGTTCGTCGCCGCCTCGGTCGTGCTGATCGGCACGCCCGGCCCCGACATGCTGCTCGTCATCGCGCGCAGCATCCAGGGCGGGCCGCGCGACGGCACGCTCGTTGCTGCCGGCCTCGTCGGCGGGCTGCTGCTGCACACTGCGATCGTTTCGCTCGGACTCGCCGCGCTGCTCGCAGCCTCGGCGCTCGCGTTCAACCTCGTGAAGTGGGCGGGCGCGGCCTACCTCGTCTGGCTCGGCGTGCAGATGCTGCGCAATCCTGGCGAGGGCGAGACGGCGCAGGCGGGCGAGCGGCGCTACCGGGCGCGCGAGCTGCTGACGCAGGGCTTTTTGTCGGCGGCGCTGAATCCGAAGCTCGCGTTGTTCTTCCTCGCCTTTCTGCCCCAGTTCGCCGACGGGCGCGCAGCGCCGGTTCCGATTCAGCTCGCGCTGCTCGGCACGCTGTTCACCGCGATGGGCTTCACCTCCTACGCGACCCTGTCGTTCGTCGTCGGACGCGCGCGCCACGTTCTCGCCTCGACCGCACGCCGCCTGCTCGAGCGCATCGCCGGCGCCATGCTCATCGCACTCGCCCTGCGCCTCGCCCTCAGCGAACGCTAACTTCCGACGCCCTCGCGCATCCCGCGCCAGCGCGGCAGGTTCGGGACACGGATGCCGAACAGATCCAGCACGCGTCCGACCGTGTGATCGACCAGTTGCTCGATCGTCTTCGGTCGCGCGTAGAAGGCGGGCACCGGCGGAAACACGATGCCGCCCATCTCGGTGACGGCAACCATATTGCGCAGGTGCGCGAGATTCAACGGCGCTTCGCGCGGCAGCAGCACGAGCCGCCGGCGTTCCTTGAGCACGACGTCGGCGGCGCGCGAGACGAGGTCGTCGGCATGCGCGTGCGCGACCGCCGCGAGCGTCTTCATCGAGCAGGGCGCGATCACCATGCCGGCGGTCAGGAACGAGCCGCTCGCGATCGCCGCGCCAATATCCTTCGGTTGATAAGCGACATCGGCGAGGCCCTCGATCGCCTTGCGCTTCAGGCCGAGCTCCTGCCAGGCGTTCAGCACGCCCGCATCGCTCAGCACGAGGTGCGATTCCCAGCCGCCGGTCGCGCGCAGCAATTCGAGCAGGCGCACGCCATAGGCCGCGCCGGTCGCGCCGGTGATCGCGACGATCAGCCGGCGCTCGTTCTCGTGTCGCGGCGCGCGCTTCGCCATGCGGGCAAGCCTACTACAATGCCCGCGTGAACGGGCCGGCGACGCGCAGCAACGGACTCGCCACGAAGCTGATGCTCGTGGTGTTCTGCCCGTTCGCCGCCGGCTATTTCCTCTCGTACTTCTTTCGCAACGTAAACGCGGTCATCTCACGCGAGCTGGTGACCGAGTTTTCGCTCGCGCCGTCGGATCTCGGCTTCCTCACCGCGACCTACTTCCTCGCCTTCGCCGCGTTTCAGCTGCCGCTCGGCGTGCTGCTCGACCGCTACGGTCCGCGGCGCGTGTTGGCTGCGCTGTTCTGCGTTGCCGCGCTCGGTGCGCTCGTGTTCGGGCTCGCCGAAGGATTCGCCATGCTCACGCTTGGGCGCGCGCTGATCGGACTCGGCGTTTCGGGCGGACTGATGGGCGCGATCAAGGCCTACACGCTGTGGTTTCCGCCCGCACGCCTCGCGACATTGACCGGGCTGCATATCGCGATCGGCGGCATCGGCGCCCTCAGCGCCACCGCGCCGGTTGAAGCGCTGCTGGGGCCGTTCGGCTGGCGCGCACTGTTCTATGGCCTCGCCGCGCTGTCGCTCGCATCGGCGATCGCCATCTTTGCGGTGGTCCCGGAGAAGAAACTGCCCGGCGGCGGCGACGGTCTCGGCCGCCAGATCGCCGCGTTTCGAATCGTATTCGCGTCGGCGACGTTCTGGCGCATCGCCACGCCGATGGTTCTCACCCACGCGGCCTATCAGGCGCTGCAGGGGCTGTGGCTTGCGCCCTGGATGTACGACATTGCAGGATTCGACCGCGCTACGGTGGCGCAGCATCTGTTCTACAGCGCCACGGCCTATGCCGTCGGCTCGGTCTTTTTCGGCGCGGCGAGCGACCGCCTCGCGCGGCGCGGGATCTCGCATCTCACCGTCTACAAGCTCGGCATGGTGATCACCCTCGCCATGTTCGGCCTGCTTGCGGCCGGGGTGACCAGGGGCCTGTTCGTCACTCTCTCGGTGTACGGCTTTTGCTCGATCTCGGCAGCGCTCGCCTACACCATCCTCACCACCCGCTTCCCGCATGAGATGGTCGGTCGCGTCAACACCGCCGCGAACCTGCTGATGTTTTCCGGCTCCTTCGCCTTTCAATGGGGCATCGGCGCCATGCTGCGCTTCTACCCGGCGGCCGGTGGCGGTTACGCACCCGAGGGCTATGCCGCGGCGTTTGCGATTCTGGGCGTCGTGCAGCTCGTCGCGGTCGGTTGGCTGTTGCCAATGCGAGAAAGGCGAGAAAGGGGTCAGACCCCCTAGAAAGGGGTCAGACCCCAAGGAGCCCACTTCATGTTCAAGACGACGATCGCCGGCAGCCTGCCGAAACCGTTCTGGCTTGCCGATCCGGAGAAGCTCTGGCCCGAGTGGCGCACGCGTGGCGCGGAGCTCGATGCCGCGAAGCGCGACGCGACGCTGCTCTGGCTGAAGGCGCAGGAGGACGCCGGCATCGACATCGTCACCGACGGCGAGCAGTCGCGCCAGCACTTCGTGCACGGCTTTCTCGAGCAAGTCGAGGGCATCGACTTCGAGCACAAGGTGAAGATGGGGATTCGCGACAACCGCTACGACGCGATGGTGCCGGTGGTCGTCGGCCCGCTGAAACTCAAGGGTCGCGTGCATCAGGTTGAAGCGCGGCTCGCGCGCGCGCACACCCGCAGGCAGCTCAAGATCACCATGCCCGGCCCAATGACGATCGTCGACACGATCGCCGACCGCCACTACGGCGACAAAATCAAGTTGGCGATGGCCTTCGCCGACCTGCTCAACCAGGAAGCGCGCGCGTTGGAGAAGGACGGCGTCGACGTCATCCAATTCGACGAACCCGCGTTCAACGTCTACATGAAGGACGTCACACGCTGGGGCATCGACGCCCTGCACCGTGCGATTCGCGGCTTGAAGTGCAAGACCGCGGTACACATCTGCTACGGCTATGGCATCAAAGCGAACATCGACTGGAAGAACTCGCTCGGCGACGAGTGGCGCCAGTACGAAGAGATCTTCCCCGCACTCGCAAAAAGCCGCATCGACCAGGTGTCGCTCGAATGCATCCACTCGCACGTGCCGCCGCATCTCATGGCGTTGCTCAAGGGTAAGGACGTGCTGGTCGGGGTGATCGACGTCGCCTCGGACCGGGTGGAAACGCCGGCCGAGGTCGCCGCAACGATCCGCACGGCGCTCAAGTACGTGCCGAAGAACCGGCTCATCGCCTGCACCAATTGCGGCATGGCGCCGATGAACCGCGAACTCGCAATTGCGAAACTCAAGGCGCTCGCCGCCGGCGCGGCGCTTGCGCGCGGCCAGGCGGCAACAGGCGCCGCGAAGCGGGCTGCAAAACCGCGCCGCCCCGCGCTGCGCGCGCGGCGCGCACGACGGTAGAATCCCCCACCAGGGTCAGGCAACTATTGAGGACAAGCCAATGGATCGCACTCAAGAGCGTCACCACGAAATTGAAACCACCGTCGCCGACATCCGCGCGATCGAAGCGCGCGAAGGCGTCACGCGCGAAAGCCTCGGAAAAATCAAGGCGCGGCTGCTCGCGCTCGCCGCGCGCAGCGACCTCTTCACGCTGGAGGACTTCGCGCCACCGCAACCCGGCGCCAGCCGCAATTCCTGCCTTTACCGGCTTTCCGAGGATGCCGACCACCGCTTTGCGCTCTACGCCAACGCGGCGAACGGCAAGTACGGCACACCGGCGCACAATCACACGACCTGGGCAGTGATCGTCGGCGTCGGGGGCGACGAGTTGAACCGCTTCTACGACCGCACGCCCGAAGGCGGGGTGCACGAGAAGGGCGATTTCATGGTGCGCGAGGGATCGGGCGTCGCCTTCCTGCCCGACGACCTGCATTCGATCCATATCGACGGCACGACGCTCAACTTCCACATGTACGGCCTCGCGCTCGAGCAGCTGTCCGCACGCCAGTACTACAAGCCGAAGGAACACGCCTGGGCCGTGTTCCCGCCGCATACGGACATCCGCGAAGCGCGCCCTCAGCCCGCTTGAGGCGGACTCAATCGGCCGCGCGCACCAGGCGGAAGCCGATCAGGATGTGCTTGAGGGCCGCCGGACGTGAGTGGCCCGCAGCGGGGCGACAGACGCCACAGCCCTTCTCGTCCCAGGAGCCCCCGCCCTTGACCATGGCGCGGGCGCCGTCGGTGCCCGGCACGGGATCGGCGGTCCACTCGAATACGTTACCCGCCGGATCGAGCATGCCGAACGGGCTTGCCCCGGCTGGGTAAGACCCGACCGGCGTGGTGTCGAACGCGCCACGATCGTGCGTGTTGGCCCGGGTCGGGTCCCATTCCTTGCCCCACGGAAACCAGCGGCCGTCCGTACCGCGCGCCGCCTTCTCCCATTGCAGTTGAGTCGGCAGCCGCCAGCGCACGCCGGTCTGCACCGACAGCCACGCGGCGTAGGCCTCGGCGTCGGCGTGGCTGACCAGGACCACGGGGTGATCTGCTCTTTGCGCGGGCGGTCGGCCGTCGACCCAGGCGTGGCGCCGGGTGCGCGCATAGGAATGAACGAGGCCATAGGTTTGCCAAGTCGCGGCATCGACATTCGGTGCCGGGCGATCGGTGGCCTCGACGAACCGTGCGTACTCGGCGTTCGTCACCAGGTTCTTCACGATTGCGAAGGCCGGCAGTGCTTCGCTGTGCCGCTCGGGTTCGTCCTCGTACCAGCGCTGCGCGCGGGTAGTCGAATGGCCATAGCCTTGCGCGTCGAGCCGATAGGCGTGCTCGCGCTCGGCCCGATCCGAGCCGGCAATGAATCGCCCGGCGGGGATTAGCACGGTCTCGGGCGCGATCGCCGGATCGGCGAGACGGGTAGACACCGCGCACGCGGTAAACGCAGTACACGCGGCACCTATCGCGAACGCGGCCAGGCGACGAAGAACGCCCCGGCGTCGCCCATTCATCGCCGTCGCGGCGCCTCGCACGCGCGACAGCGCTATTCCGACTTGCCGACCAGCTTGTTCCAGGAGGCCACCGCGCCGCCCCCGGGGGTAGATCTTCGTTTCGATGCGCACCGAATCCTCCAGCGCCTCGTGCTGGTGGACCACGCCCATCGGATGGATGTAGCTGTCGCCCGCCTTGACGATGAAGGTCTCTGCGCCGATGCGCATCCTTACGCGACCCTGCTTCTGATAGACCACCGAGTGATGATCCGGGTGCCGGTGCGCCGTGTCCACCGCGCCTTTCGGTCGGAACGCCTCGAAGCTGATCACCGAATCGGTGGCCATCAGCACCTTGACCGTGTCGACACCGTCTTCACGGACGGCGTAGTTGGGCTGCAGCCTGCGGCCGGCGCGCTTCGACCCGCGCGCGACGAGCTTGCCGATGTCCTCGCGGTGCATGAATGCGACCGGCCCTTTGACGGCTGATACGACCGCCAACCTATTCGACTTGCGGGACTTTACAGATTTCCTTGCGACGGACATGTCTGGTCTCCTTTCGCCAGCCATCCTACTTAGACGCGCTCTCGATGTCTTCTTTGCGTCGGTAACGCCTGGTTCCGATCGGCTGCGATCGGCGGCGGGTTCAACCGGTCGACGCGGCACCTAATTCGAGCAGCAAACGCACCACGATCACGCGCGAAAACGAACGGCTAATCGCTCGTCTCAGTGCCGTATGCAGATCTTGCCGAAATGCGTTGCGCTCTTCAGGTGCGCCATTGCCTGCTTCAACTCGTCAAAGGAAAACACGCGGTCGACCACCGGCAGAACCCTGTGCTGCTCGAGCGCGCGCATCATCGCCTCGAGGCCGTTGCGGTGCCCCACACCGATGCCCTGCATGCGCACTTGGCGCATCACGACGCGCCCGAGCTGAGCAGTCATGGTGCCGCCCGAGAGCACGCCGATGATCGAGATCGTGCCGCCCGCGCGCACGCACAGCAGCGACTGCGGCAGCGTCTTCTCGCCCCCGAGCTCGACGATATGATCGTAGCCGCGCCCGCCTGTGTGGTCGCGCGTTGCCTTCGCCCATTCGGGTGTGGTCCGGTAGTTGATGGCCGCGTCCGCGCCCATGGCCTTCGCGCGCGCGATCTTTTCGTCGCTCGAGGAGATGACTGTGACGTGCGCCCCCATCAGCTTGGCGAACTGCAACGCGAATAGGGCGACACCGCCGGTGCCCTGCACCAGTACCTTCGCCCCGGGCAGGAGGCGATCGTAGGTCGCCAGCGCACTCCATGCGGTGAGCGCGGCGCAGGGCAGGGTGGCTGCCGCCTCGTCGCCCAAGTAGGCGGGTACCTTCACCACGCCTTCGGCCGGTAGACACATCAGCTCGGCCATCGCGCCGTCGATCGGGCCGCCGAGATTCTCGTACGTCGCCTCAGGCGGCCCGTCAATCCAGCCCTGCGTGAAGCAAGGGCAAACCCGGTCGCCCACGCGCACGCGCACGACGCCTTCGCCGATCTCGATCACCTCGCCCACGCCGTCGGAGAGCGGGATCAGCGGCAGCGTGCCGGTAAGTGCGCCGTAGCCGCGCATCGGCACCAGCAGGTCGCGATAGTTGAGCGACGCGGCCTTCATTCTGAGCAGCACTTGGCCCGGACCAGGTCGTGGATCGGGGCGCGTGGCGAGTTGCAAATGCTCCATGCCCCAGTCGTCCTGAATCTGGAAGACTTTCATGTTCAGAATTCGCCTCGGATACTTTGAGCTTCGCATTGTCCCGCATCTCCCTGCAGCACGGCATTCATCACACCTGAACGACTGCTTTGGGTAGCTAGGCGTCGGCCCCGATCGGCGGCTATCAGCCTATTGTGTTGAAAAACTCTTTCACGCGACTTTCTGAATGAATTTTGGGGGTCGTCGACCCCTTACCCCGTTCGCTAGCGTCGCGTGTAGCGCATCCTGAGCGTTCGACTTTTCGACGACGGCATGCCTCGGGTACGGCAAACGAGTTTTTCAACAGAATAGGCCAGGAGCGGTCG
>JAQBBQ010000005.1:0-8975 GCA_032125995.1 Betaproteobacteria bacterium
GGTTATAACTACACCGGCATCAAGCGCTTTACGCAGGTCATCGGGGCGGCGAACACTTCCGACATATTTTTTTCCGCGCGCAAATTCAATGCAGCCGATGCGCTGGGCATGGGCTTCGTCAACCGCGTGCTGCCTGTGGCCGATCTGGACCGCGAGTTCGCGACGTATTGTGAAATGATTGCGGAAAATGCACCGCTCACCCTGGCTGCGGCCAAGTTCGCGATCCGTCAGACCGGAATGGACTCCGCGGTGCGTGACCTGGAAACGGCTGCGCGCATGATCGAGACCTGCTTCAACAGCGACGATTACCGCGAAGGCCGGCGCGCCTTCATGGAAAAGCGCAAACCCAGTTTCCAGGGAAAATAATTTCGTTCTGCCGCGGCTTGAATGGCGTCTCCTTTGTTGCAGAGTCTTGACGTTGCGCGGCCGGGAAGCCGTCCGCGCGGATCACCGATTGCGCACGGATGATGAACCTATCCGTACAGAAAACACGGTTGGCGCGCGCAGCGCGCAAGCACTGCCGCGGCTAGCGGCAGACCAGCACCGGGATCTTGCTGTGGATCAGCACTTTGTGTGTCTCGCTGCCCAGCACCAGCGCGGATAGCCCGCGCCGGCCGTGCGAGGCCATGACGATCAGATCGCATTTCTTCTTCTTTGCGGCGTCGATGATGGCTTCAAACGGACTGTCGCTGATGGCATGAAATACTTCGCACGGCACTTTTTCCACTTCGGCCTCGACTTCGATCACGGCCAGGTACCTGCGCGCCTGTTTCTGCAGGAATTCAGCCTGCGCCTTGGCCCCGGGTGCGCGCAGGATATAGCCGTCTCCGTAGTAGGTCGAACTGAAATCAGGCGCAACATGAAAGCCCGTGATTCTGGCGCCCAGCGCCTTGGCCAGCTTGACTGCCTGTTTGGCTGCCTTGACCGAAAGCTTGGAGCCGTCGGTCGGGACGAGGATGTGTTTGAACATGCTGCCTCCTTTCGCACCGGTCGAGGCGAGCCTGCGCTCGCGCGGTCGAGTTCCCGTCTTTTTTCCGGGGAATCGACTCCTTTACCAGCTTAGGTCACCGGGGCGGCTGCGGTTTGATCAAAATCAACGCGGGCGGCAATGCAGGCCGCGGGGCAGGGCGAATGTCGCTAGTTGCTAGTCGTCGGTATTGACGCTGCGTATGGTGACGCCGCCGGACTTCTCGTCGTGGTCCAGCTTGATCAGTTTGCGTGCCTCGGCCTCATCCAGCAGTTTGCCGAAGGAGCGAAAACCGTAGAAGGCCTCGTTGAAGCCGGGGTTACGCCGCTTCAGCGCCTGTTTCACCATCGATCCCCAGATCTTCTCCTCCTCTCCACGCTCGGCGATGAGCGCTTCTATGGTTTCCATGGCGATGTCCAGCGCCTCCTGCTTTTTGTCGTTTTCCTCCTGCGGCAGCGTCTTGGCCTGGGCGCCGGAACCGGCCTTGGGCGCGGCTTTCTTGCGCGACTGCTTTTTCGCCTTTTCCCGCGCCAGGTCGTCGTAGTAAATGAACTCGTCGCAGTTGGCGATCAACAGATCGGAGGTCGAATTCTTTACGCCCACGCCTATCACCGTCTTGTTGTTTTCGCGCAGCTTGGATACCAGCGGCGAGAAATCGGAGTCGCCGCTGATGATGACGAAGGTATCCACGTGCGACTTGGTATAGCACAGGTCCAGGGCGTCGACCACCATGCGGATGTCGGCTGAATTCTTGCCCGACTGGCGCACATGCGGAATCTCGATCAGCTCGAACGCCGCCTCGTGCATGGGAGCCTTGAACTCGCGATAGCGTTCCCAGTCGCAGTAGGCTTTCTTCACCACGATGGAGCCCTTGAGGAGCAGGCGCTCGAGTACTTTGCCGATGTCGAATTTCGCGTACTTGGCGTCGCGCACACCGAGCGCGATGTTCTCGAAATCGCAGAACACTGCAAGACTGCGCGTATCGGGGGCGGAGGCCATGCGCGCCATGCTAGCAGAACGGTGAAACCGTCATTCGGGCGGGTCCTGCGCCCGTATGATCGGGTCTTCAGATCTCTCATAAACGTGTAAGCAATAGGGGAAGACCATGATTGGTGCCGACGCGTTGGTGCGAACACTGCTCGCTTCGGGCGTCGAAGCCTGCTTTGCGAATCCGGGGACCTCGGAGATGCATTTCGTTTCCGCGCTCGATCGCGCGCCGGGGATGCGCTGCGTGCTGGGTCTTGCCGAGACCGTCGTGACCGGCTGCGCCGACGGCTACGGGCGGATGGCGGGCAAGCCCGCCGCCACGCTGTTGCATTGCGGCCCGGGACTGGCGAACGGGCTCGCCAACTTGCACAACGCGCGCCGCGCGTGGACACCGGTGGTCAATATCGTCGGTGACCAGGCGACTTACCACCGCGTGCACGATGCACCGCTGACTACGGATACCGAAGGGATTGCGCGCCCCGTATCACACTGGGTGCGCACCAGTGCCTCGGCGGCGAACGTGGGCGCAGATGCCGCGGCCGCGGTGCAGGCGGCGCGCACTGCGCCGGGCCAGATCGCGACGCTGGTGTTGCCCGCCGATACCGCGTGGACCGAGGGCGGCACACCCGCGCCAGCGCTGCCGGTGCCGGCGCGTACGCAGGTTGCACCGGACACCGTGCGTGCCATCGCCGCGATGTTGCGCCGCGGCGCGCCGTCGATGCTTTTGCTCTCGGGCACGGCCTTGAGCGAAGTGGGCCTGCGCGCCGCCGATCGGGTCGCGCAGGTCACGGGCGCGCGTCTGCGCACCCCGACGCAGGTGGCGCGCATGGCCCGCGGCCGCGGCAGGGTGCCGGTCGACCGCATTCCCTACGTGGTGGACATGGCGCTCGAGGTGCTCTCCGGTCTGAAGCAGCTGGTGCTCGTCGCCGCGAAGCCGCCGGTTGGATTCTTTGCCTATCCGGGTAAGCCGAGCACGCTCTGGCCGCAGGACTGTGCGCTCGACGTGCTCGCGCGGCCCGAGGAGGACGCGGTCGCCGCGCTCGAGGCGTTGGCGGATGAGCTCGGTGCGCCGCGCAACGTGCCGCTGCCCGCGCCCAAGTTGGCCGAGGGTACGCCGCGCGGCGCGTTCGAACCGCTCGCCTTTGCGCATGCGTTCGCGACCCTGATTCCGGAGAACGCGATCGTGATGGAGGACGCGGTGACCTCGGGGCGCGCCCTGTTCGCCCCGACCTTCGGCGCCGCCCCCAACGACTGGATGCAGAACACGGGTGGCGCAATCGGCATCGGTCTGCCCGCCGCCACCGGCGCCGCGCTCGCCTGCCCGGACCGTAAGGTCGTCTGCCTGCAGGCCGACGGCGCGGGCATGTATACGCTGCAGGCGCTGTGGACGCAGGCGCGCGAAGGACTCGACGTCGTAACGGTGCTGTTCGCGAACCGCGTCTACCGGATTCTCCAGGGCGAACTTGCCGCGGTCGGCGCACAACCCGGACCCGCCGCGGATCGTTTGTTCAGCCTCGCGCCGCCGGAGCTCGACTGGGTCCGCCTCGCAGGTGGCATGGGGGTCGAAGCGACGCGCGTCGAAACGCTCGAAGCCTTTGCCGACGTATTTCGCGCGGCGTGCGCGCGCCGTGGCCCGTTCTTGATCGAATTTCGAATCTAACGGTTCTCGTTTACCACCTCGGCACGGATTCGAGCGCAAACAGGTTGTCGACCGTTTCTCGCGCTCGGATCCGGTGCGCAATCGCGCCATCGACGATGACTTCCGCGGCGCGCGGGCGCGAGTTGTAGTTCGAGCTCATCGTCATGCCGTAGGCGCCGGCGGACATGATCGCGAGCAGGTCGCCTGCGCTGGCCTCGAGCGCACGATCCTTGGCGAGAAAGTCGGCGCTTTCGCACACCGGCCCGACAATGTCGTACCGCGTCGCGTCGCCGGCGACCGGCCGCTCCCGAACCGTCCGTACCTCGTGCCAGGCTCCGTACAGGGACGGGCGAATTAGATCGTTCATCGCCGCGTCAACCACCAGAAAATTCTTCGCCGACCCGGGCTTGACGTATTCCACGCGGGTGAGCAGGACGCCCGCGTTGCCGACGATCGAGCGCCCAGGATCGAAGATCAACTTTTCCGGGCGCCCAGCGAGGCAATCGAGGATCGCGCGTAGGGTTTCGCCGACCGGCGGTGGCGTTTCGGCGTGATAGCGGATGCCGATCCCCCCGCCTAAGTCCATGTGCGAAAGACGGATGCCGGCACGCGCGAGGCGCTCAGCGAGTGCAGCGACCCGGCGCGCGGCATCGATGAGCGGTGCAGCCTCTGTAAGCTGTGATCCGATGTGGCAGCCGATGCCGACCAGTGCGATGCCGGGCAGTGATGCCGCACGGCGGTAGAGCCGCTCGGCGTCCTCCTGCGCGATGCCGAATTTGTTTTCGCGCAGACCGGTAGAAATATACGGATGGGTCCGGCCGTCGACGTCTGGATTGACCCGAAACGCGATCGAGGCCCGTTGTCCGAGACGCGCGGCGACTGCCGAGACGCGCTCGAGTTCGGCCTCGGACTCGAGGTTCAGGCACAGAATCCCGGCGCCGATCGCCTGCACGATGTCGGCCTCCGACTTGCCCACGCCGGAGAACACGGTCTTCTTCGGATCGCCGCCCGCGGCCAGAACACGCGCGAGTTCTCCGCCCGAAACGATGTCGAATCCGGCGCCGAGCCGCGCGAGCAATGCGAGTACGGCGAGGTTCGAGTTCGACTTCACCGAATAGCAGATGAGCGCGTCGTGGCCTGCGAGTGCCTCCGCGTACGCGGCGTAGGCCTGCTGGATCGCTGCGCGCGAATAGACGTAGCACGGCGTGCCGTGGGCACGCGCGATCTCTTCGAGCGGGACCTGCTCGGCGCACAGCGCGCCATCGCGATAGGCGAATGCCATGACCCGCCTATCGGTCTTTGCTACCGTCCCGCTCGCGCTGGGCGTCGTGCGGATCCTGCGGATAGGGCACCGGTTCGTAGGGCTTGGCTTTGGGCGGCTTGATGCCTGGTGGCGGGCTGTCGCGCAGGTAGAGTGGACCCCGCTGCCCGCAACCCGATGCCGCGAGCGCCAGCATGACCGCGGTCGCGACGATCAGAACGGTGCGCGTCATCGCGTAATCACTAAAATATTCATGCTAGCACGGACGGATCGCGACGATGAACGAAACCGAATTCGAAGCACTGGCGGGAGCGGAGCTTGCGCGCATCGAGCAGGCACTCGAAGCCAGCGGGGTGGATGCCGACGTCGAACCGAAGGGCGACGGCGTGCTCGAAATCGAATTTGCCGACGGCTCGAAGATGATCATCAACCGGCACGGCGCGGCACGCGAGATCTGGGTCGCGGCGCGCTCGGGCGGCTTTCACTTTCGTCGCGACCAGGCGAACAATTCAAACGACACGAACGACGCGCGGTGGCGCGACACGCGCGACGGCACCGAACTGTATGCGGCGTTGTCCAGGCTCGTGTCCGAACAAAGCGGCGAGACGGTGGCGCTCCCCGGTCCGGGCGAGGCATGAGCGCGGCTCACTGCGAGAACGTCGACGGGCCCGATTGAGAAGCGTCGTCCTTCGCGTCCTCGGTCGGCGGCGCTTCGTCCGCCGGCGGCACGTACTCCCGGTAGAACATTTCGGGCACGATTCTTAGTTCCATGGTCGCGGGGTCATTTGGGTTGACCACATCCACGACGTCGACCATCACGATCCCCGGCGGCATCGTGCGTTCGATCTCGGGAACACCCTTTAGCATCTTTTCCATGTATTCGATCCAGATCGGCAGAGCGACTGCGCCGCCGGTCTGGTTGCGGCCAAGCGACTTGGGCTGGTCGAAGCCGACCCACGCGATGCCGACCAGGCTCGGGTGATAGCCTGCGAACCAGGCATCGACGAACTCGTTGGTCGTTCCGGTCTTTCCGGCGAGGTCCTGACGCTTCAACCGCGCCACGCGGGCTGCGGTGCCGTAGCGGGTCACGTCCTTGAGCAGATTGTCCATGATGAACGCGTTGCGCGGGTCGATGACGCGCAGCGCCTTGTCGCCCGCGCGCGCCGGCCGTGCCTCGCCGAGCGTGTTGCCGCGATCGTCGACGATCTTCTTGATGAAGTAGGGCTGGATGAGGTAACCGCCGTTAGCGAACACCGCGAACGCGCGCGCTGCCTGCAGCGGGGTGACCGAGCCGGCACCGAGCGCCATCGTCAAATACGGGGGGTGCTTTTCCACGTCGAAGCCGAAGCGTCGAATGTAGTCCTGCGCATACTGCGGGCCGATCGCCTGGAGCACGCGGATCGAGACCATGTTCTTCGACTTGGCGAGCGCCCGGCGCAGGCGCATCGGCCCCTCGAACTTGCCGTCGTAGTTATTCGGCTCCCAGCGCTGGCTGCCCGTCGTGTCGGCCTCGATGACGATTGGCTCATCCGGGATCACGGTCGCTGGCGTGAGGCCTTTCTCGAGCGCCGCAGAATAGATAAAGGGCTTGAACGAGGAGCCCGGCTGCCGCCACGCCTGAGTCACGTGGTTGAACTTGTTGCGCCTGAAGTCGAACCCGCCAACGAGCGCGCGAATTGCGCCGTCGTTCGGATCGAGCGCGACGAACGCGGCCTCGGCCTCGGGAAGCTGGCCGATATGCCAAACGCGTCTTTCGTTCCGCTGTACGCGCACAATCGAGCCGCGCCGTATGCGCCGATGCGCGGGCGCCTTAGCATCGAATGCGCGCGCAGCGAAACGCAACCCCTCTCCGGTCACGTGCACGCGCTTGCCGTCGCGCAACACGGCTTCGATCTCCTTCGCGTTCGCGCTCAGCACGACGGCGGGCCACAGGTCACCGCTGTCGTGGTAATCGCCAAGCGCGTCCTCAATGGCGTCGTCGCCCGCTCCATTCGGCAGCGATACGTTCCCTTCCGGGCCGCGGTAGCGCTGACGCCGGTCGTAATCGAGCAGGCCGTGGCGCAGGGCAGCGTGGGCGGCTTCCTGGTCCGCCTGGCGGATCGTGGTGTAGACCCGGAAACCCTTGGTGTACACCTCGTCGGGGTACTGCTCGTAGATCGCCGCGCGCACCATTTCCGCAATATCGTCCGCCGGGAAGGCGTATTCACGCGCCTTTTCCCGTTGCACCTGAATCGGGGCCTTCGCGGCCTCTGCCTGCTGCGCTGGGGTGATATAGCCAAGCTCCCTCATCCGGCGCAGCACGTAATTCTGGCGTTGCCTGGCGCGTTGCGGATTCGCAACAGGGTTATAGCTCGACGGCGCTTTCGGCAGGCCGGCGAGCATGGCCGTTTCGCCCAGGGAGAGACGCCTGAGCGCCTTGCCGTAGTAGGTTCGCGCCGCCGCTGCGAACCCGTAGGCGCGCTGCCCGAGATAGATCTGGTTGACGTAAAGCTCGAGGATCTGGTCCTTCGTCAGGTTGTGCTCGATCTTGAACGCCAGGAGCGCCTCGAATAGCTTGCGGGTCAGGGTTTTCTCGGAGGACAGAAAGAAGTTGCGCGCGACCTGCATGGTGATGGTGCTGGCCCCCTGCCGCCGGCCGCCCGCCACGAGGTTGGTGTAGGCGGCCCGCACGACGCCGACATAGTCGACGCCCGCATGCTCGTAGAAGCGCTCGTCCTCGGCGGCGATGATGGCTTCGATCAGCGGTTTCGGCACATCCCGGATCGAGATCATCGAGCGGCGCTCCTCGCCGAATTCGCCGATCAGCACGCCCTCGGCGGAGTAGACACGCAGAGGGATCTTGGGCTGGTAGTCAGTAAGGGTCTCGAGCGAGGGCAGGTTCGGATAGGCGAGAACCAGTACAAGCCCCGCCACGAGTGCGCCCGCAACACCCACGCCGAGCGCCAAGGCAACGGGGTAAATGAGGAAAAAACGAAGCCACATCAATGGGGTTAGACCAAGTACGCCCGCGGCGGTTTCGCGCGGAGGCGCAACGGTAGCACGAACATAACTGGACTCAGGGAGGATTTGCTAGACACTTGGGGGAGTTGTTGCTAGGCTCTAACGCGAATTCTACGTATTGCGCCTAAGAGGCGGGTGCGCAAGGAAAAACACGATGGCAATGGATCTCTTTACCCCGAAGGCGCCGCCGTTGTTCGGGCTCGACATCAGCTCGTCGTCGGTGAAGATGCTCGAAATCATCGAAGCGGGCAGGGGCACTTATCGCGTTGACCGCTACGCCATCGAGCCGCTTCCGAGGGACGCCGTGGTCGATGGTAACGTCAACAACCTCGAGGCCGTCGCCGAGTCGGTCAATCGAGCCTACAAACGCCTCGGCACGCGCACCAAGCACGTGGCCATGGCGGTTCCGACGGGGGCCGTGATCACCAAGAAGATCATCGTCCCCGCGGGTCTACGCGACGACGAGATGGCGGTCCAAGTCGAGGCCGAGGCGAACCAGTACATCCCCTTCGCCCTCGATGAAGTGAACTTGGACTTCCAGACGATCGGCCCCTCAGCGGCCAACCCGGACGAAGAAGAGGTCCTCATCGCCGCCACGCGCAAGGAAAAAGTCGAGGATCGTGTCGCGGTCGCCGAGTCGGCCGGCCTCAAGGCCCTCGTAATGGACGTCGAGTCCTTCGCGCAGCACAGCGCGCTCGAGATCGTGATCGGGCAGCTGCCGAACGGTGGTCGGGAGTTGAACATCGCAGTGGTCGACATTGGTCAGACCCTGATGAACGTCACGGTGTTGCGTAACGACCAGTCGGTGTACACCCGCGAGCAGTCGTTCGGCGGCGGACAGCTTACGCAGGACATCGTCAATCGCTACGGCATGAGCCCGGAAGAAGCCGAAAACGCGAAGCGCTCGGGCGGGCTGCCCGACGATTTCGATTCCGAGGTGCTGCGGCCGTTCATGGAGAACGCGGCGCTCGAGATCCAGCGCGCGATGCAGTTCTTCTTCACGTCGACGCAGTACAACTCGGTCGAGCATGTCCTGCTTACCGGGGGAACGTCGACCCTGCCGGGGCTCGAAGACATCGTCAGCACGCGGGTGCGGATCAACACCATGGTCGCAAACCCCA
>JAQBBQ010000006.1:0-7614 GCA_032125995.1 Betaproteobacteria bacterium
GCGCGCCCGCGCCAGATTTCGTCGTCCAGGGACCGCAGGCGCACGGCGTACCCGGGCTCGTGCACCTGTTCGGCATCGAATCGCCCGGGCTCACGGCGAGCCTCGTACTCGCCGACGAAGTGCTGCGGCAGTTGCATTGAAGCGTGCCCCGCGTACGCGGTGCGCGGCAACGTGCCCCTAAAATGTGCCCATGAGCCGACCGATCTATCTCACCGAAGACATCCGCCGCATCGAAGCCGCGGCCGGCGCCGTTACGCCGACGCTCATGGCCCGCGCGGGCCGGGCGGCGGCCGATCTCGCGCTGCAGCTGGTGCCTGACCAGGGCAAGGACGTGCTGATCCTCGCCGGGCCTGGCAACAACGGCGGTGACGCCTATGAAGTCGCGCTCCATCTGAAAGCCGCATTCCTGCGCGTCGCCGTGGTGTCGCCCGCCGATCCGGCGAAACTGCCGCAGGACGCCGCAGAGGCCTTGCGCAAATGGCAGGCGACGGGCGGCGAGGTCCTCAACGCCGTGCCCGCGGACCGACGCTGGTCGCTCGTCGTCGACGGCCTGTTCGGTATCGGACTGGCGCGCGCGCCCGAAGGCGCCTATGCGCAGCTCATCGAGTTCGCAAATGCACAGTCGTGCCCGGTGCTGGCGCTCGACATGCCGAGCGGGCTGGGGTCGGACACGGGACGCGCCCTCGGGCGCGTCGTACGCGCCACCCAGACGATCAGCTTCATTGCGCTCAAGCCGGGGCTGCTCACGCTCGAGGGACCGGATCATTGCGGCGCGATCAGCGTCGCGGAACTCGGCCTCGACGTGCGCGCCTTAGTCGCGCCGGCGGGCTGGGTCGCGGAACCCGCGACGATGAACTGGGTACTCAAGCCGCGCCCGCGCGAGTTTCACAAGGGACAGGCAGGCTCGCTCGCCATTCTCGGCGGTACCTCGGGCATGGTCGGCGCGGCGCTACTTGCCGGACGCGCGGCGCTCAAACTCGGTGCGGGACGGGTCTACGTCGGCCTGCTCGATCACGCGGCGCCCGGCGTCGACCCCGTGGCGCCCGAACTGATGCTGCGCCATCCCGACGACACGCTCGGCGAGAATCTCGACGCCATCGTCGTCGGGCCCGGGCTCGGCCAAAGCGAACGCGCGGCAACGCTCGTCGGCGCCGCGATCGCGAGCGACATGCCCTGCGTGCTTGACGCCGATGCGCTCAACATCCTCGCGGACAACGCCGATCTGCGCGCCGCCTGCGCGCGCCGGCGCGCCGATACGCTCATCACGCCGCACCCCGGCGAGGCCGCGCGTCTGCTCGAGACCAGCACCGACGCCGTGCAGGCCGACCGGCTCGGCGCGGCGCGGGCGCTAGCGGAGCGATTTGCCGCGCATACCGTCCTCAAAGGCAACGGCAGCGTGCTCGTCGCGCGCGACGGGCACTGGTTCGTCAACACCTCGGGAAACCCGGGCATGGCGAGCGCGGGCATGGGCGACACGCTCGCCGGTTTTCTCGGCGCGCTGCTCGCGCAGCGCTATGCCGGTGAAGCCGCGCTCGTGCTCGGCGTGCATCTGCATGGCGCGGCGGCCGACGCCCTGGTTCTGGAGGGAACCGGTCCGGTGGGTCTCACGGCGGGCGAGTTGATCGATGCGGCGCGCCGGCTGTGGAACAGCTGGCTCGCCCGCTAGCGGTTCCTCGCCGGCAATGGAGGCTGAAGAATCCCTGCAGGGCGAGCTGATCTCGGCCTACCTTTACCGCGTGATCGCCGCGCGCGAAGGCGATCCCCGGCGCAAGCACCTGTTCGAAGAACTCGCGCGCGATGCAGAGGCGCAGGCGGTGCATTGGCACGACGCGCTGGCGCGCGAAGGCGCTGCGCCAGCGCAGTTCCGGCCCACCGCACGCGCGCGGCTGGTGGCCTGGTTGGTCGATCGGCTCGGTCCGCAACGGCTGACCCACGTACTTGCCGCCATGAAGGTGCGCGGCATGTCGGTCTACACCGAGGGGGCACGTGCCCCACGCGGCATGGTCAGCCTGCCATCAGCCCACGACGAAATCGGTGAGCGCCACCACGCCCGCGTCGGCGACGGCGGTTCGCTGCGCGCGGCCGTATTCGGCGTCAACGACGGACTGGTGTCGATTGCGAGCCTGATTCTCGGCGTCGCGGGCGCGGGGGTATCGAGCGGCACGATCCTGCTCGCGGGCGTCGCCGGCCTGCTCGCCGGCGCGTTTTCGATGGCCGCCGGCGAGTACGTGTCGATGCGCTCGCAGCGCGAAATGTATGAGCATCAGATTGCGCTCGAAAAGGCGGAACTCGACGCCTATCCGGAGGAGGAGGCCGAGGAACTCGCGCTGATCTTCGAAGCGCGCGGCGTAGCGATCGAGGCGGCGCGCCGCCACGCCGCGCAGTTGGTTGCCGATCCCGTGAACGCGCTCGACACGCTGACCCGCGAGGAACTCGGCCTCAACCCGGCCGATCTCGGATCGCCGGAGGGTGCGGCGATCGCCTCCTTCTTGTCGTTCGCCATCGGGGGCGCGGTCCCGCTTGCGCCATTCATCGTCGCCCCGGCCCCGCTCGCGCTCGGCGCTTCGGTCGCAGCCGCTGCGGCCGGCCTGTTCCTCGCTGGCGCAGCGACGAGCCTGTTCACCGGACGCGCCGCACTTGCGGGCGGTGCGCGCATGCTGGGTATCGGCGCCGCGGCCGGCGCGATTACCTACTCGATCGGCGCGTTGCTTGGAACCGGACTGGCCTGAAGCCCGCGACTCAACGCTTCAGCCGCCGCACGACATCGAAGACTTCAGCCGCATGTCCGCGCGGGCTCACGCCGTAGGCGACGTGGCGCAGCATGCCCTTCTTGTCGATGATGAATGTCGATCGAACGAGGCATTCTCGCCGCACGCCCTCGGTTTCCTTTTCCTGCAGCACGCCGTAGTCGCGGCACACCTCGCCCTCGAGGTCCGATAGGAGCGCGATCGACAGTCCGTGCGCGTCGCGAAATTCTGCGTGGCGCAGACAATCGTCGCGCGATACGCCAATGATGACGCAGTCGTGGCGATGAAATTCGGTCTCGTGATCCGAAAAGTCGATCGCCTCCATGGTGCAGCCCGGTGTGCCGTCGCGTGGATAGAAATACAGCACGACGTTCTTCTTGCCCTTGAACGCCGACAAGCTGACGACCTGCATGTCGGCGTCCGGGAGCGAAAAATTCGGCGCGCGCTGGCCCGTATGCATCATGTCGCGCGGATTCTAATGCATGATCTTTGCGTGTTGACAAGGCCTATGTGCTGCGTGCGATGCCTGCGTCGCCTTGCGTCGCCGGTGTCGCGGTTCCGCAACGACCGCTCGACGCTTCTATAATCCTGCGGTGCGAAATTTGCTTCTCGGCGGACTTTCACCGAACGCGTTTCTCGAGCGGCACTGGCAACGGCGCCCGCTGCTCGTGCGCGGCGCGCTCCCCGGGTTTCGGGACCTGATTGACCGCGACGCGCTTTCACGTCTTGCCATGCGAGATGACGTCGAGTCGCGCCTGGTCGAGCGCCGACGCGGACGTTGGCAGGTCACGCACGGTCCCGTGCCGCGCACGCGGCTGCGCCGCGCCGGCCGCGCAGGCGAGTTCGACTGGACGCTGCTCGTCAGCGGGCTCAACCTGCACCTGCCAGCGGCCGACCGTCTTTTGCGCCGTTTCGACTTCTTGCCGCAGGCGCGTCTAGACGACCTGATGGTGAGTTATGCGGCGCCGGGCGGCAGCGTCGGCCCGCATGCGGACGGCTACGACGTTTTCCTGATCCAGGGCCACGGGCGCAGGCGGTGGCGCCTGTGCCGCCCGCGCGCGTTCGACTTCGTTGCCGGCGCGCCGCTGCGCCTAATCGAGAACTTCGTCGCCGAGGACGAGCTGCTCGCCGAGCCGGGTGACCTGCTCTACCTGCCGCCGGGCTGGGGCCACGACGGCGTTGCGCTCGAGTCCTGCACCACCTACTCGATCGGTTTTCGCGCGCCCGGCAGCGACGAGCTGGGGGCCGCGTTTCTCGACTGGCTGCACGCGCGCGGCCTGCCCGAGCGGCCACGCTATCGCGACCGCGGACTGCGCGCGACGCAGCATTCGGCGCGCGTACCCCGCGCCATGATCGCGTATGCGGCCGACGCCATTGCGCGCATTCGCTGGTCACGCGCCGACGTCACTCGCTTTCTCGCCGAGTATCTGACCACGCCGAAGCCGCAGGTCGTTTTCCGAGCCCCGCGACCTGCGCTCAGCCGCACGACGTTCGATGCACGCCTGCGCCGGTCGGTGGTCGCGCTCGATGCGCGCACTCAGCTCCTGGTCACCGGCAGGTACCCGTACCTGAACGGCGAGCGCGTGCAGCTCGGCGCTGCCGGGCGGCGTGCGCTGTCGGCACTCGCCGACGCGCGGCGGCTCGCTGGCGCGCAGCTTGCCCGCGCGATGCCGCGCGATCTACTCTACGCGTGGTACCGGCTCGGCGTTCTGCATCTCGAAGCGCCCGCATGAGCGAACCCAGCGAACCCGCGGCGACCGACTATCAGCGTTTCGACACCGAGGCTGGATTCCAGGCGGCGATCGACCGCCTGCTCGTGCAGCACGGGCGCGAGCTGCGTATTTTTGATCCCGATCTCGAATCGCTGCGGCTGAACACGCCGACGCGGATCGACCGGCTCGAGCAGTTTCTGCTCGTCAGCCGCACGCGCCGCCTCTACATCGTGGTGCACGAACCGGACTATCTGACGCGGCGCTGCCCGCGGATGATGGGCTTGCTCGCGCGCTTTGCGCACGTCATCCAGATCAATCGGACGCACGAGGAGATTCGCGAACTGCAGGATGCTTTTCTGGTGCTCGATGCCGAGCATTACGTCCGCCGTCCGGTCGCGCGCACCTTCCGGGGGGCAATCGGGATAAGCGACGAGACCGAGGCGCTCGCGATGCGCAGCCGCTTTACGGAGATTTGGTCCGCGTCGTACCCGGCCGTCTCGGCGACGACACTCGGCCTGTAGTCAGTCCAGCGCGCGCCAGTCGAACCCGTCGGTCTGTGTCGCGAGGCCGACCCAGTCGGCTGCACAGCCCAGTGCTCCGGCGAGCGCCGCGCGCGCCAGCGCCGGGCGGTTGTTTTGGTCCGACAGATGCGCCGCGATCACGTGCTTCAGGCGGGATCGATCGAGCGCGCCAAGCAGTGCGGCGGCGGCGTCATTGTCGAGGTGCCCGAGCGGCCCGCCGATGCGCTCCTTGAGCCAACGTGGATAGCCCCCGTTCCACAACAGGTCGCGCGCGTGATTGCATTCGAGCACCAGGGCTTCGCAGCCCGACAACATCTCGACGACATGTGCGGTGGACGCGCCGAGGTCCGTGAGCACGCCCAGGCGCTGCGCACCGTCGGAGAGCACGAACTGGACCGGCTCGCGTGCGTCGTGCGGGACGGTAAACGGACGGATCTCGAGGTCGTCGATCGCGAAGGGCGCACGGCCGTCGATGATTCGAAACTTGACCTTGCTGGCCACCGCCTTCGCTTCACCTGCCGGGTCGGCGTCGCGTTGCGCATGCTGCGTACCACGCGTGAGCACGACCTCCAACCCGTACGTCGCGGCCAGGGCGTACACCCCGCCGGCGTGATCATCGTGTTCGTGCGTGACGAGGATCGCACGCAGTGCGCCGGCCTCGAGGCCGCGCCGCGCCAGCCGCCGCTCGGTCTCGCGTGGCGACAGGCCGCAATCGACCAGCACGCGCGTACCGCCCGCCTCGACGACGAGGCAATTTCCCTTGCTGCCACTTGCGAGCGAGGTGAAGCGCAACGTACTGGGCGCGGGGCGCGTAGGGCGTGGGCCGCGGGGCGCGGCGGGTCTACTTCAGCTGCTCGTGCAGCAAGGACAGGATCCGATGCGCGGTGCCCGAGTTTTCGGTCGCGCCGTCCTTGGCGAAGACGCGAACCGCGCTGTTCGCGCTCTGCTGCTCGATCGTTACGCGGTACTGCTCGGCCTTGATCGCGGGTTCTTTGGTGCGCCAAAACGCGAGCTTAGAGAACCAGCCCGGTTTTTCTGAATCCTTTTTGTCCATTTCCGCTTCCGGATCCGCGTAGCGCACGAAATACAGACCCTTGGTCCGGTCGCGATCCTCGACCGTGAAGCCCGCCCGGTCGAGCGCAAGGCCCACGCGCCGCCAGGTACGATCAAAGGGCTCAAAGACCTCGAGCACTTCCGAGCCGTTGGTGGCTTTCTTCAGCGCGGCGCGCTGCGTCTGCGGCGCAGTCGCCATCAACTGCTTCGCTTTCTCCTCCTGTGCACCGAGACGGATCATCAGGCGTCGCAGGAATTCGGCCTCCAGCGTGAAGTCCGTGTCGCGCGGCTGCCATTTCGTCGTCTGCCGGCCGCTGCCGGGGACATACACCTCGACCATGCCGCGATGGCTGATGAAGATCTCGGTGCCGCGACCGTTTGGCGTGCGCTCGAGCCGGGTGCGGAATTTGTCGCGCTCGGAGGTCGAGTAGACCTGGGCGATCAGCGACCCCAGCGTACTGCGGAGCCAGTCCTGCGGCAGCTTGGCGCGATTTTCCGCCCAGTCGGTTTCCATCACACCGGTTTCGGGTGTCGCCTTGCGAACCAGAAATCCGTTTTCCTGCCAGAAATCCTTTACGAGCGGCCAGAGTTTTTCGGGCGCCTGGTTGTCGACGATCAGCCAGCGCTGCATGCCCGAGCGCTCGACGTGCATGTCGTCAACCGTGGGCAGTACGTCGCTCTGGCCCTTGACGCGCAGCTGTGTCCGGTCAGACTGATACGCAGACAGCGTGGTCGTCGACTTACCGGTCTCGGGTACGACGTAGCGATTATCGCGCTGCGGCGCGGTCAAGTCCGGCGGCACCTCGAGCGACGGGAGCTGACCCGCTGATTTGTAGTCGATCTTCGGGCCCTCGAGCAACGAACCCGTCGACTTGCAGCCCGCGAGCGCGGCCGTCATCGCGCAGGCGAGCGCGAGTGCACGCCAGCCGCACCTGCCGCCGCCGATGTCAGTGTTTCGAATCAAGCGCGCTTCTCGACGACGCGCAGCCCGGGCAGCGCGATGTCCGCCTCGTGCAGCGCCTCGCGCAGGGTCTGCTCGAACCGCGCCGACAGCGGCACCATGGGGAGGCGAATGCCGCCCTCGATGAGGCCCATTTGCGCAAGTGCCCATTTCACCGGCATCGGATTAGGCTCGACGAACAGCCGCTGGTGCAGCGGCAGCAGCTTGAGATTGATCTCGCGCGCCGTTTTCACATCACCCACCAGCGCCGCGGCGCACAGTTGGTGCATCAACTTCGGCGCGACGTTCGCCGTCACGGAAATCACCCCGTGCCCGCCCATCAAGATGAGCGCCAGCGCAGTCGAATCCTCGCCGCTGTAAATCGCGAAATTGCGCGGCGCGCGCTTGACGAGGTCGGTGCCGCGTTCGATGTTCGCGGTCGCGTCCTTGATGCCGATGATGCCCGGCAGCTCGGCGAGGCGCAGTACGGTGTCGTTCTGCAGGTCGGCCACCGTGCGGCCGGGAACGTTGTACAGGATCATCGGCAGGTCGACGGTTTCGGCCACCTTGCGAAAGTGCTGGAACAGTCCTTCCTGGGTCGGCTTGTTGTAGTACGGCACCACCGAAAGGCAGGCCGTGGC
>JAQBBQ010000007.1:0-5111 GCA_032125995.1 Betaproteobacteria bacterium
GCTGGTCGTAGCGCAGTACACGGTGGTACAGCCCCAAGCTGTTGCAGAAATCGACATTGGCCGCCGACGTGAGCCCCACCACCTCGATGCCTTGGCGCTGCGCAAGCTGGTACGCGGTGCCATAGGCAGTCTTGCTGGACGCACTCGACAGCAACGTCACGCCGCACCCATCACCCGATAGACCGGCACCGAACCAGTCGTTGTCGGCGAGGAAATCGTCGATCAGCCACGAGGTGACGAATAACGGTCGCAGGAGCGCCTGGATGTCTTCGTTATCCGCGCTGTAGAGCGGATCGACATCGCAGCGCTGATACTGGTTGTACACCGCATGCAACGTGGCGCGGTGCGGCGCGCCGTCGATGAAGCCCTTGGCCGCAATGCGCACGGGTTGCAGCACCACGCTTGAGGCCATGGGGAAGTATCCGTACAGCCGGTCACCTACCGCAACGCCCGGCTGCAGGCTTTGCACCACGCTGCCGAAACCCCATACGGGAATGCGGCCCCAGCCAGGTCCCGCGCTGTCATCCACGGGATAGAACTGCCAGTAGTTCATCGCGTCGCCGAAGGCGGCGTAAGTGATGTTGTTGGCCGTGAGTGCGAACGAGTCGACGCGCACGCGCACCTGGCCATCCGCCAAGCTGGTGTCGTCGCTTGTGCGCAGTTGCGTGGTCGCGAGTTGGTCCTTGCGGACAAGGACGTCGATGGTGCTCATCGGGGCAAGCTAGCCGAATTTCCGTGGCCCAGCAATGGCGCCTGCGAGACCGAAGGCTTGAGTGAGTATGCGCAGCGCGCCAAACGCAGGCGTTCCCCAAGGCCCACGAAGCCGGTCCGCTTGAACGGCCGGCTATGGCCGGGCGTTGCGTGTCGGGATCGGGCGCTACCGACCCATTCCAGTATTTGCTTTCGCTCCGGTCAACCGGCAAGACGAAGGTTCGGCTACCCGAGTCTCGTTCCCCTGTGACTGGCTGCGGGCGCACTGCGGTCGTTCCAATTACACTGCGCTGTTGCAGCTTGTTGCCACTTGCTCGCAGGGTCCGACCTAAAATCTCCTGACTTCAAGGTCGTGTGGGTTCGATTCCCGTCCCCGGCACCAACTGACTGAATCAGGCAACCGAATCAGGAGCGCAGCATGGCGACCTCAAACCCTTCCCGGATCGAACGCGCGGCGCGCGCGCTGCTCGACGCCCATCGCAGGAAGGCGAAGTTTGCGCCCTTGCCGAACGAGCTCACGCCGCAAACGACCGAGGAGGCCTACGCGATCCAGGATGCGTTCGTCGCACTCAAGTCCGCTGCGTCAGGTTCGGTGGCGGGCTGGAAGATTGCCCTCACGACGCCGCAGATGCGCGCCATGGTCGGCGTCAACGACTCGATCGGCGGCACTCTGCACAGCGGACAGATGCAGAACACGCCGGGCCGCGTGCGTGCAGCGGACTATGCCCATTTGATTGTCGAATTCGAAGTCGCGGTGAAGCTGGCCGAAGATCTCCCGGCCGCCGACGCCCCGTACACGCGCGAGCGCGTTGCCCAGGCCGTCGGTGCCGTGATGCCGGCGCTCGAAATTGCCGACGACTGGAATGCCGACTACAAGGATCTGGCCAAACACGCGCTGCTGCTCGCGGCAGACAATGCCTGGAACGAGGGCGTGGTGCTCGGCGCACCGATCGCCGATTGGCGCGGCATCGACCTCGAGGCCATTCGGGGCGTGGCCACGATCAATGGCGAGGTCGTCGGCGAGGGGTATGGACGCGACTCGATGGGACACCCGCTCGAAGCGCTGGCATGGGTTGCGAACCATCTGGCGAAGCGAGGGCAGGGGATGCGGCGCGGCGGCGTGGTCATCACCGGCAGCCTGGTGACCTCGAAGTTTCCGGTCGCCGGTGACGAGATCCGATTTGAGCTCGGCCCGCTGGGCGCGGTCGAGCTGAAGGTGGAGTAGGGCGATGGCACGCATCGGCGACAGCCTCGCAGGCAAACGCGTCTACGTGACGCAGATCGACGCGTTCATGGGGCCGGAGTTGAAAACCGTTTTTGCAGAGCACGGCGCCGAGGTGCTCGGTGCGCCCGGTGCAGACGAGGCCGACCTGCGCGGCGCCGGTCATGTCGACGTCCTGCTGTGCAATTTGGGTGTGCCGGCGCCTTCGACGCGCGTGCACGAAGTAACCGACGACGAATGGCGAACGGTGTTCGCCGGCATGGTCGACCCGCTGCCGCGCCTGTTCCGCACGGTGCTGCCGCAGATGCTCGAGCGGCGCGCGGGCAAGATCGTGGTCATGGGCAGCGCCACCGCGTTGCGTGGACAAAAGCGCACCTCGACCTACGCCGCTGCGCGCGGCGCACAACTTTCCTACGTGCGCGCCGTCGGTGCCGAGGTCTCCGCGCAGAACGTGCAGGTCAATCTGATTGCGCAGAACTTCGTCGAGAATCCGATGTACTACCCGCCGGAGGTGCAGGCGCTGCCCGCCTTCCAGGAGCGCCTCCGCCGTGAAGTGCCCGCAGGCCGGCTTGGTACCGCGCGCGAGGATGCGCTGTTCGCGGTATTCCTCGCCTCCAGCGAAGTGAGCTTCATCGCCGGGCAGGCAATCCCGTTCGCCGGGGGTTGGGTGAGCTGAGCCGAACGTGCAGGGTCGCCACGTCAGGCGCCCGATTCGAGCGCCTTTTTCAATTCGAACTTCTGCACCTTGCCCATTGCGGTCTTGGGTAGCCGGTCCATGAACAGCACCTGCCGCGGGTGCTTGTAGCGCGCGAGGCGGTCCTTGAACAGCGACCGCACACCAGCTTCGTCGATGACCGCGCCGGCGGCGCGCACGATACAGGCGCAGGCCGCTTCGCCCCATTTCGCGTCGGCGACGCCGACGACCGCCGATTCGGCGATCTCGGCGCAGTCTGCGAGAACGTTTTCCAGCTCCGCCGGGTAAATATTCTCACCGCCAGAAATGATCACATCCTTCGATCGTCCCGCGATCCAGTAAAAGCCTTCGGCGTCGCGGCGTCCAAGGTCGCCGGAGCGAAACCAGCCGTCGACCAGGGCCTCGCGCGTCGCCTCGGGCGCATTCCAGTAACCGCGCATCACGTTCGGACCACGCACCCACAGTTCCCCCACGGCGTCGGTCGCCGCCTCGGTGCCGGCGTCGTCGGCGGCGATCTTGACCTCGCAGTGCAGCGCCGGCTTGCCCGCGCTGCCCAGCTTGGCCACCGCATCCGCCTTCAGCAGGACCGTCGCGAAGGGCGCGGTTTCGGTCGAGCCATAGACCTGACCGACGGGGACGCCGCGCTCGAGGAAGGCGCGAACAAGGGAGTCGGGTACCACCATCGATCCCGCAAGGATCATACGTAGGCATGACGGGTCGGCCTCCGCCCACGCCCGTTGCGCGACCACGGCCGCCATCATGGCGGGCACCAGCACGCTGAGCGAAGGCCGGTCGGCCGCGAGCGCGGCCAGCCACTGACCCGGGTCGAAGCGCCGCAGCAGCGTGAACGAGGCGCCTGCGACGAGGACTGGCAGTGCCAGGATGTTCAGGCCGCCGACGTGGAACATGGGCAGGCCGTTGAGTGCATGATCGCGCTGGCCCATGTCGTAGGCGTGGATCGCGTTCCAGGCGTTCCAAAGGAGCGCCGACTGCGCGAGCACGGCGCCTTTCGGACGCCCCGTCGTCCCCGAGGTGTAGACGATCAGCACAGCGTCGGCGTCGCAGCCCGAAACCGCCGTCGCGGGGCCGTCGCCTGCGAGCGCGGCAAATCCGTACACCGGCAGATCGAGGCCTTCGGCGTGCGCACGGAATTCATCGTCCGCAAGCAGCAGCTTTGGCGTGCAGTCGCCCAGCATGTGACGGTGCTCGGCCGCGGTCAGGCGCCAGTTGAGTGGCACGAGGATGGCGCCGAGCCGCGCGAGCGCGAGCAAGACGACGAGGATTTCGGGACAGTTGTAGGCGAGGAGGGCGACGCGGTCGCCGCGCGCGACGCCGAGTCCCGCGAGCGCGCGCGTGGCCGCCACGATCCGCTGCCACAGCGTGGCATACGCGATGTCTTCGCCCTCGAAGCGGATCGCGCGCTTGGCGGGGAAATGCCCGGCGTTGCGCTCAACGATGCGTGAAAGATTCACTCAGTCGTCCGCTTCGTCCAGTTCATAGGGCGCCTCGCGGCCGATGCGGTCGTCGATCATGGGCGTTCCGCCGGCAGGGCGTATTCATACCTCAAAAAAATGCACCGTGCGAAAGCGCATAAGCAGCTGAGTAATCCCGTAAAATGGATCGCGATGATCGTCTACGACCTGCAATGCGGCGATGGCCACCGGTTCGAAGGCTGGTTTGGCTCAGCGGACGATTTTCAGGCGCAGCGCGAGCGTGGCCTGCTGGCGTGTCCGGCCTGTGGCGTGAAGGCCGTGGTTCGGGTGCCCTCGGCCGCGCGGATCAATACCGGTGCCGCACCCCAGGCGCCACAGAAGCATGAGGCGGCACAGAACACCGCCCCGGTGACGCTAGAGGGTACTGAAGGTCGAGACCCGATTGCGATCGCGCAGATTCTTTATTCGCGTTTGGTCGATGCGCTGCTGACGCAGACAGAGGACGTTGGCAAGGAATTTCCGGCAGAGGCGCGTCGTATCCATAACGACCAGGCACCTAAGCGTGGCATCCGCGGCCAGGCGACGCAGGAGGAGCACGAGGCTCTGGTGGAGGAAGGGATTCCGGTGGCAAGGCTGCCGATCCCGCCCGAGGGAAGCTGGAACTGATCGTTGGATTGTCGGCAATGTGTATTATGTTAAATGGCGAGACCCTCTGAAGGACCTGCCGACTCAGAACCTACTATTCCACGGCCCCCGACCGTATGAGGAGCTCCTCCAGCTCCTTCATGTCCCGCTTACGAGCGATTTTCAGTGCGGTCTCTCCGGACCCAGTCCGGAAATTGACGTCCGGGTCCCTATAAAGAATGATCTTCGCCACCTCAGCCTTGCCGTTCCTCGCGGCAAGCATCAACGCCGTATAGCCGTTCGGGGCCACGGCATCCTTGTCTGCACCGCGGTCGAGCAGCAGCTTCGCGGCACCAGGACGTCCTGCAAACGCCGCGTAATGTAGCGGCGACCATCCCTGCTTTGGATTGAGCACGCCCCCGGCCTC
>JAQBBQ010000008.1:0-21047 GCA_032125995.1 Betaproteobacteria bacterium
TCGATGCGTTGATCGAAATGAGAATGGCGAAAAAGGGGTCAGACCCTTGTGGATAAGTCCTCGAAGGCCGACGGTTCACGATCCGCAGCGCAGGACTTATCCACAAGGGTCTGACCCCATCGTCTGACCCCATAGTCGCGATGAATATGCGTGCCATGCGCTTGCACGCAGCGCACGAACCATTGCGCTGCGACGCGCTGCCGGTGCCCGAGCCCGGCCCCGGGCAGCTGCTCCTCAAGGTCCACGCCTGCGGCGTGTGCCGCACCGATCTGCATATCGTCGACGGCGAACTGACCGAACCGAAGCTGCCGCTCGTGCTTGGCCATGAGATTGTCGGCACGGTCGAGGCGCGCGGGCGCGGTGCCGAGCGCCATCGTGTGGGTGAGCGGGTCGGCGTGCCGTGGCTCGGCGCGTCCTGCGGCGCCTGCGATTACTGCCGGCGCGGCGAGGAGAACCTGTGCGACGCTGCGCGCTTCACGGGCTATCACCTCGACGGCGGCTACGCGGAGTACGCGTTGTGCGACGAGCGCTTCTGTTTCACGCTACCGGCACGCTATAGCGACGCGGCCGCGGCGCCACTGCTGTGCGCGGGCCTGATCGGCTTTCGTTCGCTGCGATTCGCGGGCGACGCGCGCCGAATCGGCATTTACGGATTCGGCGCGGCGGCGCACATCGTCACGCAGGTGGCGGCCGCCGAAGGGCGCGCGGTCTACGCGTTCACGCGCCCGGGCGATGCGCTGGCGCAGGCGCTCGCGCGCAAGGTCGGCGCGCGCTGGACCGGTGGTTCGGATGAGGCGGCGCCCGAACCGCTCGACGCCGCGCTCATTTTTGCGCCGGTCGGCGCGCTTGTTCCTGTAGCACTTGCTGCGGTTCGCAAAGGCGGCACGGTCGTCTGCGGCGGCATTCACATGAGCGACATTCCGGCATTCCCGTATCGGCTGCTGTGGGGCGAGCGCACGCTGCGTTCAGTCGCGAATTTGACGCGCAAGGATGCGGAGGACTTTCTCGCCGTGGCCGCGCGGGTTCCGATCGAGACCCAGGTCGAGACCCTCGGGCTCGAACGCGCCAATGAGGCGCTCGATCGATTGCGCGCCGGAAAGATCGCCGGCGCGTTTGTGCTCGACGCGCGACGTTAGACGCCACGCGCCTGAATCAGGGCTTAGCGACCCTCGCCCTGAGCAGACGTCTTGCCGGTGCGCCGCGCCCAACGCTCGGCGAGCACCGGCGCGCGCCCGGGCGCGCTCCAAGGGCAAACCGCGATGCAGATCCCGCAGCCGTAGGTCGCGTCGAAGTAGGGGATGCAGCGGTCGAAGTCGACGGTCCACTTGGTCACCCCGCGCGCGAGCTGCTTTTCCTCGGCGATGGCATCGGGCGGGCAGGAATCGACGCAGACCTTGCAGCGTGTGCAGAATTCGTCGGCGCCGAAGACGTCGGCCGCGTCGGCCACGAGCGGCATGTCGGTGAGCACCGACGCGATGCGAAACGACGAACCGACGCTGCGGTTGATGAGCGAGCCATGCTTGCCGAGCTCGCCGAGGCCACAGGCCACCGCGGCGGGCAGCAGATTGATCGGCCCTGCCCAGGGGCCGCCGTGCGGTTCGGCCTCGAAGCCCTGTTCGCGCACCCAGCCGGCGAGCAGGCGCGCGGCGCGCGTGGTGTGGTTGTACTCCTCGGCAACGACCGCTGCGCCTTCAAGGTTCTCGGGCGTCGCTGGCGCCTGGTCGATGCGCGCGTGTTCCATCGCGCGACCGACGATTACGACCCAGGGCAGCGCCGGTACGGGGTAACTGTCGTACACCCAGAGCGGGTCGAGGCGCGCGATGCCGACGAGTTCGGCGTCGTGTTCCAGCGCAAAGGCCTTGAGCGCCGCCGCCCAATCCCCCGGCGTGCGTTCCTGGCTGTGATCTGCGACCGGCGGCAGCTGCTTGGGACCGCGCGCGGCGAGATCCCAGTAAATCTTGCGCAGCCTCGGCGCGGAATTGAAGTGCGCGACGATCGCTTCCTGCAACTGACCATGGGCCTCGATTTCGGGCCGGTGCCAGAAGATCGGCGTCGGGCGCCGCGGCTGCGTTTCGCCGACGCCGTTGACGGCATTTCCCGATACGGCCGGCAGCCGTGCGAAGTGCTCGGGCGGCGGGGTGAAGCTGCCGCGAAGTTTCCGGTTCATGCGCCGGATTATGCCGCGCGCGATCGCAGGCGCACGCGCAGTTGCGTTGGCATCATCGACAGCTGGTAGCGCTCGCCGACCAGGCCCGGCTCGCGGGTAATCGCGAAATTTCGAACCAGCATGGTGGCGACCATCTTGATCTCGGCGAGCGCCAGGTAGCGGCCCGGGCAGAAGCGCGGCCCGCCGCCGAATGGCATCAGCGCTTTCTTCGCTGCCGCGAGGCGCGCGTCCTCCCCGGCGAGCCAGCGCTCCGGGCGGAAGGCCATGGGATCGTCGAGCAGCGTCGGGTCCACGCCCGGCAGGCGCATCAGCGCGCCGACGATGTCGCCCTTGGCAAGCGCAAACTCGCCCAGCTGCACATCGGCGAGCGCCTCGAACGAAAGCAGCGGCGCGACCGGCCGCAGGCGCATCGCCTCGCGCGCCGCGGCCTCCGTATAGGGCAACGTGGCGAGCTGCTCGAAGTCCTCGATGTGCCGCGCGGCGCCGAGCACGGATGCGGTCTCGGCATGCAGCGCGTTCTGCGTCGCGGGTGCCTCGCACAGGTAGTAGCACAGCCAGGCGAGCGTGTTCGCCGTCGTGTCCTCGCCCGCGAGCAGCGCAGTGAAGACGTTGCCGGAGACATCGGCGTCGGTGAATTCGGACCCGGGCGCGTCGCGCGCAGCGAGCAGGGCCTCGATCAGGTTCCCCGGGCGCTCGTGCAGCCCCGGGTCCGCGGCGAGGCGCGCCCGTGCCTGCACGATGAAGTTCTCGACTGCGCGGTGCGCGGCGGCGAGGTCGCGCTCGAGCGCGCGGTCGGCCGGCAGCTTCAGCATGCGCCAGTAGGCGAACGGCGCCGTGGTGCGGCGGTTGACCATCGGAAAGATGTTCTCGAGGTGGCGCTGGATGACGTCCGCATCGCCGTCGATCGTATTGATGTCGGCGCCGAAGGCGAGCCCTGCGGTCACGTCGACCGTGTAGCGCATCAGCTCGGCCTGGATGTCGAGCACGTCGCCGGCTGCGGCCGCCTTCTCCCAACGGCGGCGCAGGCGCTCGGTCACCGTGACGAGGCTCGGGAAGTAGCGCTTTAGGTGCGCGGGATCGAAGGCGCGCATGACCAGGCGTCGCTGGCGTTCCCAGGTCTCGCCCTCTGCCGAGAACACGCCGGCGATGCCCATCTCGCGGAACACCGACTGCACCGGGCGCGCGCGGCGGAACGTCCATGGTCGCGCGCGCAGCGCTTCGACGATCGTCGGTGCATCGGCGACAACGATCATGTCGCGCCCGATCAGGCGCAGGCGGTAGGGCGTGCCGTAGCGCCGTGCCCAGTCCTCGAGCTGCAGGTGCATGCGCGAGGGCCGCAACTGCAGCACGTTGCCGAAGTAGGGCACCCCGGGTGGGCCGGGGAGCGCGGCAGGGGTGCGCGTGGCGCTGGCGGCAATCGTCATCGGGGGCGAGCTGGCGCTGGGCGGCGAAATCGGCAGTCTAACGTCTCGCTTCGCTTGCGCCCCTGTCGTCGAACGTTTCCGCGACCCGCTCGAGCGGGCGCAAATCGATTCAGTTGCTGCGCGGTAGTAGAGATCCGGTTTTGGCTAGGCCACAAAACCGTGGTTGATCTAGGTCAACCCCCGCATGGACCCTCGAATTAGCATCGGCAGCGGTGTTCGTATCGGCCTGCGATGCGACGTCGCGCAAAGTAAGAACCGCGCGCGCCTGACAAGCAGCCAGGCGGACAGGGAGTGTCCTCGCACATGCAAGTCGAAACTACGTACAACTACAAAGTGGTGCGGCAATTCGCGTTCATGACCGTCGTCTGGGGCGTCGTCGGGATGCTGGTCGGCGTGATCATCGCGGCGCAGCTGCTGTGGCCGGCACTCAACTTCGATGTGCCGTGGCTGTCCTACGGCAGGCTGCGACCGCTGCATACCAACGCGGTGATCTTTGCGTTCGGCGGCTCGGCGCTGTTCGCCACCTCGTATTACATCGTGCAGCGCACTGCCCATGCGCGCCTGTTCGCCGACGGGCTGGCGGCATTCACCTTCTGGGGCTGGCAGCTGATCATCGTGCTCGCCGCAATCACGCTGCCGCTTGGCATTACCTCGGGCAAGGAGTACGCCGAGCTCGAGTGGCCGATCGACATCCTGATCGCGCTGGTCTGGGTGGCCTACGCGGTGGTGTTCTTCGGCACGCTGTACAAACGCAAGGTCGCGCATATTTACGTCGCCAACTGGTTTTTCGGCGCGTTTATCATCACCGTCGCGGTCCTCCACATCGTCAACAGCGCGGCGATGCCAGTGACGTTCTGGAAGTCCTACTCGGCCTACGCCGGCGCCCAGGACGCGATGGTGCAGTGGTGGTACGGACACAATGCGGTAGGCTTTTTTCTCACCGCCGGATTCCTCGGCATGATGTACTACTTCATTCCGAAGCAGGTGGGCCGGCCGGTGTATTCCTACCGCCTGTCGGTGGTGCACTTCTGGGCCCTCATCTTCACCTACATGTGGGCCGGGCCGCACCATCTGCACTACACCGCGCTGCCCGAGTGGGCACAGTCGCTCGGGATGGTGTTTTCGCTCATCCTCCTCGCCCCCTCCTGGGGCGGCATGATCAACGGCGTCATGACGCTCTCGGGCGCCTGGCACAAATTGCGCACCGACCCGATCCTCAAGTTCCTCATCGTCTCGCTGTCGTTCTACGGCATGTCGACCCTGGAGGGCCCGATGATGTCGATCAAGACGGTGAACGCCCTGTCGCACTACACCGACTGGACCATCGGCCACGTGCACAGCGGGGCGCTCGGCTGGGTGGGGCTGGTGTCGATGGGGTCGATGTACTACCTCATCCCGCGCCTGTTCGGCCGCACCGAGATGTATTCGACGCAGCTCATCAACGTGCATTTCTGGATCGCGACGATCGGCATCGTGCTGTACATCGCTGCGATGTGGATCGCCGGGGTGATGCAGGGGCTGATGTGGCGCGCGGTGGGCGAGGACGGCACGCTGACCTACAGCTTCGTCGAAAGCGTGAAGGCGACCTACCCCTTCTACGCGATCCGGCTCCTCGGCGGCGTGCTCTACCTCGGTGGCATGCTCATCATGTTCTACAACATGGTGAGGACGATCGCCGGCAACCAAGCGGTCGACGCGCTGATTCCGGCGCCCGTGACCGTGGCGCACGCCTGAGGCGAAAGGACGAGCCATGAAACTTACGCATGACATGATCGAGCGCAACCAGGCGCTGATGATCGTTCTGATCATCCTGCTGATCTCGGTCGCCGGCCTGGTCGAGATCGTGCCGTTGTCCTTCATGAAGTCGGTCACCGAGCCGGTCAAGGGCCTGCGGCCCTACGATCCGGTCCAGGTCACCGGGCGCGACGTCTACCTGCGCGAAGGCTGCTTCAACTGCCATTCGCAGATGGTGCGGCCGTTCCGCGCGGAGGTCGAGCGCTACGGGCCGTACTCGGTCGCGGGCGAATTCGTCTACGACCATCCCTTCCAGTGGGGTTCCAAGCGCACCGGGCCGGATCTGCACCGCGTCGGCGCGCGCTACTCGGACGAATGGCATCGCATTCATCTGATCAATCCGCGCGACCTGGTGCCGGAGTCGAATATGCCGGGCTATCCGTGGCTCGAGAGCACGGCCGCGAATGCCGCTGACATCGAGGCGAAGCTGCGTGCGCTGCGCGCGGTCGGCGTGCCTTACAGCGACCAGGACATTGCCGGCGCACGCGAGGCGCTCAAGGGCAAGTCCGAAATGGACGCATTGATCGCCTACCTGCAGGTGCTGGGCACGGCACGCCAGGGCAAGGCTGCACAGTAGGGGCGGGCACCATGGACATCAACGTGCTGAGAACAGTCGTGACGGTGGTGGTGTTTGCCGCCTTCATCGGCATCGTCTGCTGGGCCTACGCGCCATCGCGGCGCGCGCGCTTCGAGCGTGACGCGATGCTGCCATTCGACGAGGTGAACACGGCAGAACACGACGGAGCGCAGCAATGAGCCAGTTCACGAGCAGTTTCTGGGACGTCTACGTCGCGCTGATCTCGCTCGTCTCGATCGTCGCCTGCGCGGTGTTTCTCAAGATGCAGAGCGTGCGCCGGATCGAGGCGAAGGACGGATCGACCGCGACCACGCACGTCTGGGACGAGGACCTTACCGAATACCACCATCCGCTGCCGCGTTGGTGGTCGTGGCTGTTCTACCTCACGGTGTTCTTTTCCCTCGGCTACCTCGTGCTCTATCCCGGCCTGGGGAGTTGGCAAGGTGCGCTCGGTTGGTCGCAGATCGGCCAGCTCGAGGCCGAGAATGCGCGCGTCGAAGCGAAGATCGGTCCGCTGTTTGCCAAATTCGCGGCGCAGGACGTGCCGACCCTCGCGAAGAACGCGGATGCGATGGCGACCGGGCAGAAGCTTTTCCTAAACCACTGCGCGCAGTGCCATGCGTCCGACGGCGGCGGCTCGCGCGGCTTTCCGAACCTCACCGACAAGGACTGGCTCTGGGGCGGGACCCCGGAGGCGATCAAACTGTCGATTACCGAGGGGCGTACGGGCGTGATGCCGCCCTGGGGTCCGGTGCTCGGCGAGCAGGGTGCGAAGGACGTCGCACATTACGTGATGTCGCTCTCCGGCATGGCGGCCGACAGCACCCGCGTCGCGCGCGGCAAGCCGCTCTTTGCGCAGATGTGCATCGCCTGCCATGGCGCCGAAGGCAAGGGTAACCCGGCGCTCGGCGCGCCCAACCTGACCGACAAGATCTGGCTCTACGGGGCGGGCGAGGCGGTGATCATTGAGACGATCGTCAAGGGCCGCACGAACCAGATGCCGGCGCACAAGACGATCCTCACGCCGCAGAAGATCCACCTGCTGACGGGTTACGCGTATTCTCTGTCGCAGAATCGGTAATCCAATCGGGAAGGCGCGACCCGGCCTTCCCCGACCGTGGTGAAAAACGACCAACCACCAGGCGCGTCGGCCGCACACACGCCGGCGGCGCCCGTGATGGCGAGCGTCGCCATGCTGAACGAGCCGCTCTACGTAGCGGCGGCGAAAATCTATCCGCGCGCGGTGCACGGCTGGTTCGCGGCCTGGCGCTGGGCGCTGGTCTGGGCCACGCAACTGGTCTTCTACGGCGGCGCGTGGCTGACCTGGAACGAGCGCCAGGCGATCCTGTTTGACATCGCGCAGCGCAAGTTCTACATCTTCGGCCTCGTGTTCTGGCCGCAGGACGTGATCTACCTCACCGTCCTGCTGGTGATTTCGGCGCTGAGCCTGTTCCTATTTACCGCGGTTGCAGGCCGGCTGTGGTGTGGCTACGCCTGCCCGCAGACGGTCTACACCGAAATCTTCCTGTGGATCGAGCGCAAGATCGAAGGCGAACGCAACCGCCGCATCCGCCTCGACCGCGAATCCTGGGGCGCGAAAAAGATCGGCCTCAAGGCGGCCAAGCACGGCGTGTGGATCGCGCTTGCGCTGTGGACCGGTTTCACCTTCGTCGGCTACTTCACGCCGATTCGCGAGCTCGGCGGGTCGTTGCTGCGCCTCGAGGCTGGCTGGGCAACGTTCTGGACCCTGTTCTACGGCTTCGCCACCTACGGCAACGCGGGGTGGATGCGCGAGCAGGTCTGCAAGTACATGTGCCCCTACGCACGCTTCCAGAGCGCGATGTTCGACCGCGATACGCTGGTCATCACTTACGACGGCGAACGCGGCGAGCGGCGTGGGACGCGGACCAAGGGGCGCGCGCGCGAAGGGCTCGGCGATTGCGTCGATTGCGGCATCTGCGTGCAGGTCTGCCCAACCGGAATCGATATCCGCGACGGCCTGCAATATGAATGTATCGGCTGCGCGGCCTGCATCGACGGCTGCGACCAGGTCATGGACACGATGGGTTACGCGCCGGGGTTGATCCGCTATTCCACCCAGAATGCGCTCGAGAAAAAGTTCAGCGTGAGGCAACTGTGGCGGCGCGCGTTCCGGCCACGGATTCTCGTCTACAGCGCGGTACTGTGGGGCATCATCATTGCGGTCGTCGTCGGGCTGTACCTGCGCATCCCGCTCAAAGTCGACATCATTCGGGATCGCGCGATGATCGCGCGCGAGATCGAGGGTGGCGTGATCGAGAACGTCTACCGGGTGCAGGTCATTAACACCCAGGAAGCACCGCGTCGCTTTGAAATGAGCGTCGAAGGCCTGCCGAGCCTGATGCTCGTTGGCGACCGAACAGTCGAACTTGCGGGTACATCCTCGCGCCTCGTGCCGGTGAAACTGCGCGTTCAGCCCGGACAGGTCGGCTCCGGCAAGCATCCGATCGTGTTCGTCGTGCGTGCCGCGGACGATGCGCAGGTCGCAGTGCGCGAAAAGTCCATCTTTATAGTGAGATGATCCGATGCAGCAGGACACTGTCGTGAAACCACCGTGGCGACCCTGGTACCGTGAGCCCTGGCCCTGGATTGTGATCGCCGGGCCGGCGGCGGTCGCCGTCGCCGGCGCGATCACGATCTGGCTCGCGGTCAGCAACGCCGATGACCTGGTGACCGACGACTATTACAGGCAGGGCCTCGCCATCAACAAGGTCATCGCGCGCGAAGCCGCGGCGCGACGGCTGGGACTGGTTGCGCATCTCGAACCGTCGGCGGGCAGGCTGCAGCTGCGCCTCACGGGCGCGGGCGCGGCGGGGCGGCCGCCAGCGCTGTTCGTGCACTTCGCGCATGCGACGCGGGCCGGGCACGACATGCGCATCCGACTCGTGCCGGGTGTCGACGGGCGCTACGCGGGCGCGCTGCCGGAACTACCGCCTGGACGCTGGCGGCTGTCGATCGAGGATCCACAAGGCGCGTGGCGCATTGCCGGCACCTGGTCTGGCGCGATGCAGGCTTTCACGCTGGGCGAGGCGGATGCGGCCGCGCGTACGCGCTGAGGGCGAACCCGAGGAGGACAAGGGATGAAGAATGCGATCTGGATTCTGTGGCCGTCGTTCATCGTCGGCGGCATTGGCGAAGTGCTATTCTTCACCGTGATCGATCCGCAGGAACTCACTCTGTTCGGTGAACCGACGACGATCAGCCGTCTCGGGGTCTACACGATCGGGTTTTTCCTCTGCTGGGCGTTCGCTGCGAGTTCGAGTGCGCTGACCTGCTTTTTGCAGCGTACGCCGGGCGAGATCAACCGATGAACCGCCCGACGCAACGCGACCCGAAAGGAAACCGCAGACTACGCGCGGTCTGTGCCGTTGCCCTGGTTTTCCTGGCTGCGGGACCGGCGGCGGCACAGACGCCAGATGCGTCGCGCGGCAAGTCGCTCTACGAGACACATTGCGGCGGCTGCCACTACGAGCGGCTGCATGAACGCCCGCGCGAGCGCTCGATCGTGCATTCGCTCGCCGAACTGCGCAACGAGGTCGCGAATCGCGCCGCGCTGACTGGCCGACCGTTCACACGCGAGGACCTCGACGACATCGCCGCGTACCTCAACCGGTCGCACTACAAGTTCGAGAAGTAGGCGCGCAGCGTGGCGCTGGATACCGGCGGTCGCGATGCTCAGTGCTTGCTGCCGAGCACCCTCTCGAGGCCGTCGATGTCGCGGATACGCACGTGTTTCTGCTGGACTTCGATCACGCCATCCTCATGGAATTTGGAGAACAGGCGGCTCACCGTCTCGAGCTTGAGCCCAAGATAGCTGCCGATCTCCTCGCGCGTCATCCGCAGGTGAAAGTCCGACGGCGAGTAGCCGCGGCGCATGAAACGCTTGGACAGGTTCAGCAGGAACACGGCGAGGCGCTCCTCGGCGCGCATCGAGCCGAGCAGCATCATGACGCCGTGATCACGCACGATCTCGCGTGAAAGCACACAGTGCAGGTGGCGCTGAAGGGTCGGGATTTCACGTCCGAGCTCCTCGATGAGCGAGAAGGGAAGCACGCAGACCTCGCAGTCTTCGAGGGCGACCGCATTGCCGTTGTAGCGCCCGCTGCCGATGCCGTCCATGCCCATCAACTCGCCCGGCATATTGAAACCCGTGACCTGCTCGCGCCCGTCCTCGTTGAGGATCGTGGTCTTGAAGAACCCGCTGCGAAGAGCGTAGACCGAGTGAAATTCGTCGCCCGCGTTGAACAGTGATTCGCCGCGACGCACGCGCCGCCGCGCGTAGACAATCCGCTCGATGCGCGCCAGGTCCTCGTCAACCAGTCCCTTCGGCAGGCATAGCTCCCGCAGATTACAACTCGAGCAGGTCACCTCGAATTTGCGCGGCGCGCCGAAATCCGTGTGGCGCAGTGGAACGACGGTGGCGGTGGTCCTTGCGATGGTTGCGGTGGTCATGTTGTCTCCTCTCCTGGAATGCGGATTGCCGATTAATGCGTCAGCTGCCGTTGTTGCCGGTGAATCGCGGTGAGCGCGCGCGCGGTGAGCGTTTCGCGCACGCGCTCGAATTCGGTGCTCTTGTCGAAAAAATCCAGCGCGCCGAGGCGTGCGGCGAGGCGCCGGTACGGCGCATCGGAAAAATTGCTCAGCATGTACACGCCGATCGCCGGCGCCTGTGCGCGCAGTGCGCGCAGCACGTCGAGGCCGCTGCCCTGCGCGAGCCGCAGGTCGAGCATGACGACGTCCGGTTGCGCCGCCAGGATCGCCGCGATGGCCGCCTTGGCGCCTGCCGCCGTGCCGATCGCGCACGCGCCGTCGATGTCGGCGACCATCTCCTGCAGCCGTTCGCACACCACCGGCGAGTCCTCGACCACGAACACCCGCATCGCGGCTGTGGCCTGGTGGGAAAGGGCGGCTGCGTTCATGCCACGCAGTCTGCGTGGCCCGCCTGCCGCGCACTATCAGCGGCGGCTGAACATCGGGGTCAGAAAAATCTGAATGGGGTCAGACCCCTGTGGATAACTTCAAAGGGGTCAGACCCCTTTGGATTCGCGTCGGCCTACGGTCGCAAAAATGGGGTCTGACCCCGAAGTTATCCACAGGGGTCTGACCCCGTTCTCGCATCAAATCAGGTCGTGCTCCAGCGCGTATCGAACTAACTCGGCAGTACTCGCCAGCCCGAGCTTTTGCTGTACGTGCGCCTTATGGGTGCTGACGGTCTTCACCGACAGGCGCAGCTGATCGGCAATTTCGGTCGGTGTCCGGCCCGCCGCGAGCAGGCGGAAGACTTCGAACTCGCGGTCCGACAGCCGGGTGTGCGGCGGCGCGTCGCCGCCGCGTGCGCTCGCCAGCAGGCTCGCCGCGGCCGCATCGCTGATCGCCACGCCCCCCGCGGCGACCTTGCGCAGCGCGCTGACGAGCTGTTCGGAGGCCGCATCCTTGGTCAGATAGCCGGCGGCGCCGGCCTTCAGCGCGCGCGCCGCGTACTGCTGCTCGCCATGCATCGACAGCACGAGGATGTGCAGCTGCGGGCGCTCGATCTTGAGCCGCTTGATGAGATCGATGCCCGCGAGACCCGGCATCGACATGTCGAGCAGCGCGACGTCGAAAGGCCGCGCGCGTACAAGGGCGAGCGTCTCGTCGCCGTTGGCGGCTTCGGCGGTGACTTCGATTCCGCTCGCCGTGGCAAGAATGCCGCGCAGCCCGTCGCGCACGAGCTGGTGATCGTCGGCAATCAGCACTCGGATCACGCTGCTCACGCCTTTCACGTTGCGCGCTCCGGCGCCGGGCGCAGCGGCACGCGAATCTGCAGCCGCGTGCCACCGCGCGGCGCACGCGACACGTCGAAGTGGCCGCCGAGATAGAGCGCGCACTCGCGCATGCCCTTGAGGCCGAGCGAGCGCGGTTTCGCCACGTCCTCGGCGTCGATCCCGCAACCGTCGTCCTCGACTTCGAGGCAGGCCGCGCCGTCTTCGATCCGCAGGGCGACCCAGGCATGTTTTGCGCCAGCGTGGCGACCGATGTTGGTCAACGACTCCTGCAGCGCGCGATAGAGCGCGGTGGCGGCGCCGCGCTCGAGCGCGCTGAAATCCGCGTCGGGCGCCACGTCGATCGAACAGTTGACCTCGGCGCGCTGCGCGAAGTCCTCGACCAACCAATTCGCGGCATCGACGAGGCCGAGGTCGTCTAGCATCAACGGGCGCAAATTGGCCGAGATGCGACGTACCGACCCCACCGTCCGGTCGAGCACCGTGTTCATCTGCTGGACCTTGTGGGCGATCTCCGGCGCCCCGCCGGGCAGGCGTTCGCGCAGCCAGGCGAGGTCCATCTTGAGGGCGGTGAGCAGCTGCCCCAGTTCGTCGTGCAATTCGCGCGCGATGAGCGTCTTTTCCTCCTCGCGCGCTTCCAGCACCCGCGCAGAAAGTTCGCGCAACTCGGCCTGTTGGCGGCGCAGCGCGTCGTCGAATTCCTTGCGCCGCGTGATGTCGCGCAGGATCACGGTGAAATAGCGGTGCTCGCCAGCGCTGGTCTGCGAGATCGACGCCTCGATGGGGAATTCGCTGCCGTCGGTGCGTAGCGCCCACAGCACGGCTTGTTCGCCCATGCGACGGCTGGTCGTCCCGGTGTTGCCGAAACCTTCCACCTGGCGCTGGTGCGTGTCACGAAAGCGCTGGGGGATGAACTGATCGAGCGGTGCGCCGATCGCCTCATTGCGCGAACAGCGGAACGCCTGCTCTGCCGCGTGGTTGAAGAGCACGATGCGCTGCGCGTCGTCGACCGTGATGATGGGGTCCATCGCGGTCTCGACAATCGCCGCGAGGCGGGTGGTCGCCTCGTCGAGCGCCGCCGCCATGCGCGCCGCCTCGGCGTCGGCACGCAGCCCCATGCGCACGAACACGGTTGCGGCGAGCGCGAGCACGGCGAGGTCGAGCACGGCGTCGATCGCGACCAGCCAGGGCTCGTTCGCCCCGGAGACGAGCGTCGCCACGTTTAGCAGGACCAGCCCCGAGGTGACGATCAGGGCGGCGGCGACCGTCGTCGGGGTGAGCCAGCGCGGCCCCGTGACGGGAATCTGCCGCCGGGGCGGCGAGTTTTCGGATTCAGGCGTCGCGGCCACGGTCGCCTTGACTCAGGTCAAGCACTGCCGCGCGGCGCCGCGTACGGTGAGCGCTGTACGTCCGGGCGCTGGTCCGTAAGCACATGAACATGAGCTACCCCACCTCCGAACTGGTCATCGATCCGGTCCTCATCCGCAGACACGACGTCAGCGGCCCGCGCTACACGTCCTACCCAACCGCAGACCGGATGGTCGAAGCGTTTGGCGAGTCCGACTGCCGGCAGTGGATCGCCAAGCGCAACATCGGCGGTATCACGCAACCCCTGTCGGTGTACGTGCACATACCGTTCTGCAATACGCTGTGCTACTACTGCGCCTGCAACAAGATCGTCACGCGCGGCCACGAAAAGTCGACCAAGTATATCAAGAGCCTCGAGGCGGAAATTTCGCGCGTCGGCGCGCTGCTTGGCGAAGACCGGCGCATCTGCCAGCTGCACTGGGGCGGTGGCACGCCGACCTTCCTGACGCGCGAGGAAATGCGTGCGCTTGCTGAGCTGCTGGACGCGCAGTTCGAGCGCGAACCCGATTGCGAGGTCTCGATTGAAGTCGACCCACGGCGCGTCGAGGCGGGGCGCATGGCTTTCCTTGCCGAGCTTGGCTTCAATCGCGTCTCGATCGGTGTGCAGGACTTCGACGCGGCGGTCCAGCATGCGGTGCACCGGATTCAAAGCGAGGACATCACGCGTCGCGTCATCGACGAGGCGCGCGCGCATGGCTTCCGGTCGGTCAACCTCGACCTGATCTACGGCCTGCCGAAACAGACGATTGCGAGCTTCTCGGCGACGCTCGACAAGGTGCTTGATCTTTCGCCCGACCGGATCGCGCTCTACAACTACGCGCACTTACCGAAGCTGTTCAGGCCGCAGCGCCAGATTCGCGGGGCCGATCTGCCGTCGCCCGAGTCGAAGCTCGATATCCTCACGCTCGCGATTGGCCGCCTGACACGCGCGGGGTATCTGTATATCGGCATGGATCACTTTGCCAAGCCGGACGACGAGCTCGCAGTGGCGCAGCGCCGGGGCCAGCTGCAGCGCAACTTCCAGGGCTACTCGACGCACCCCGAGTCGGATCTGATCGGCTTTGGCGTGTCGGCCATCAGCCGCATCGGGCCGACCTACTACCAGAACTTCAAGACGCTCGAGGAGTACGACGCAGCGCTCGACGAAGGCCGCCTGCCGGTGTGGCGCGGCATCGAACTCACGCAGGACGACCTGCTGCGGCGCGCGGTGATCCAGGCCATCGCCTGCCATTTCCGGCTCTCGATCGAATCGATCGAAGATGCCTACCTGATCGACTTCAAGCAGTACTTCGCGCACGAGTTGCACGATCTGCAGCGTCTCGCTGGCGAGGGCCTGGTCGAGCTGCAGCCTGATTGGATCGTCGTGACGCCGCGCGGCCGGCTGCTCGTGCGTGCGGTGTGCATGGTCTTCGACCGCTACCTGCGCAACACACGCGAGCGCGAGCGCTACTCGAAGGTCATCTGAGTTGGAGGCACTGGCCCCCGCCTTTTGGGCGCTGCCGGTGGCGATGCTCGTCACCGGCCTGCTCTCCGGCGTGCACTGCGTCGGCATGTGCGGCGGCATCGTCGGTGCATTTGCCGTGCACGGCCCCGTCGCGTTGCGGCCGCCAAGTCGAGCCGCATTTCTGCGTGACGCGCTACGCCAGCTCGCATTCAACGCGGGGCGTATTGGCAGCTACGCCCTCGCTGGTGCGATCGCCGGTACGCTCGGCGGGGCGGGCGCAACCATGGCCGGCGCGTTACCCTGGCAGGTCGCGCTCTACGTGCTCGCCAACGTGATGCTGATCCTCGTTGGCCTGCACCTCGCGGGGGCCAGCACCTGGCTCCTGCGCCTCGAGGCCGTCGGCGTGCCGTTGTGGCGGCGGCTTCAGCCGCTGGCGGCGCGCCTGCTGCCGGCGCGCACGCTGCCGCAAAGCGTTGCCGCAGGTATGGTCTGGGGCTGGATTCCCTGCGGTCTCGTCTACGGTGCGCTCACCGCGGCGGTGTTCGCAGGCAGTCCCGCGCGCGGCGCTCTCGCGATGGCCGCCTTCGGCCTGGGCACGCTGCCCAACCTGCTCGCCGCCGGGCTGGCCGCGGCGCGCCTGCGCGCCTTCGCCGCACGCCGCGGCGTGCGCCTCGCGGCCGGCGGGCTCGTGCTCGGCTTCGGCGTATTCGGTCTCGCCAACGCGGGCGTGGTCGCCGAGGGTATTCGCAGCGGCCTGCTCTGTTTCTAGCGGCGGACGGGCGTCAGGACAGGTTCTCGCGTGGTTTAAAGCTCGACGCCTCGCGCAGTTCCTCATACAGCGCGCGCTCGCGCTCGGAGAGCGTCTCCGGCACGGCAATCGTCAGGACGGCATACAGATCGCCCGCACCGCCCTTCGGTTTGGGCAGGCCCTTGCCAGTAAGCCGCAGACGATGGCCGGCCTTGGACCCTGGCGGGATCTTCAGGGTCACGCGTGCGTCGAGTGTCGGGATCTCGATCTCGGCGCCGAGCGCCGCTTCCCAGGGCGCGAGGGGTACATCGAGCTGCAGGTTGTGGCCCTCGGCGCGAAACAGCGGATGTGGGAGCAGCGCAATGTTGAGGTAGAGATCGCCCGCGGGTCCGCCGCCCGCGCCGGGTACCCCTTTGCCGGGCAGGCGCATGCGCTGGCCCTCGGTCGCGCCAAGCGGGATGCGCGCGCGCACCTGCTGCTGGCCGACCTGCAGCGTGACCTCGGATCCGCGCGCGGCTTCCTCGAGTCCGAGCCGCACCGTGGCCTCGACATCCTGGCCGCGCAGCGGACCGCTGCGTCGGCGCCCGCGGCCGAAACCCTGAAAGCCGCGTGCACCGCCGGGTCCGCCGGATGCGCCAAACGATCCGAACAGATCCGACAAGTCGATGCCGCCCGAGTCGCCGGCGCCGTGCATGTGGAAACGGTCGAACCAGTCGGGCGGCGGTCTGAAGTCTTGCCCTGGGCGGTGTGCACCGAGCCCGTCGTAGGCTGCGCGCTTGTCGGGATCCTTCAGCGTCTCGTTGGCCTCGGCGACTTCCTTGAAGCGTTCCTCTGCGTTCTTCTCCTTCGAGACGTCCGGATGGTATTTGCGCGCAAGGCGTCGGTAGGCTTTCTTGACGTCGTCGGCGCTCGCGCCGCGCTCGACGCCGAGGATCTTGTAGTAATCCTTGTATTTCATATGCCCTCAAGTGTAACGAGGGCGGCCCGCGCCGCGTACGCGGCGTGCGGCGAGCGGGGCGCACGGCGGGTTTTGATCCGGTTGGCGCGGTGCTAGAGCGTCGCTGCGCGAATCGTGCCCTGGGTGCGCTCGAGCTGCGATTGACAGGCGACGCAGCGCGTCGCGCTCGGGGCGACCTCGAGCCGCACGTAGGGAATGTCGACGCCGCAGGCCGCGCATACGCCGAAGTCCGGCGTATGCAGGCGCTCGAGTGCGGCTTCCATCTCGCGCAATTCCCGTTCCTCGCGCTCGAGCGCCGCGATCTCGAGTGCGCTCTCCAGGTCGGCGACCGGTGCGTCGTCGGTCTCCTCGAGATGATTGGCGAGGCTGATCGCCTCGGGTCGGCCCGACTGGCGCAGGGCCTGCGCGATGTCACCGCGCAGCGTATCGACGCGCGTGCGAATCTCGGCATCGAGCCGTTCGCGCTGCTCGATCGTCAGGTAATGGTAATGGGTCATGGGTGAACCCCTCCTAGCGACAGACGAGCACCGGGATCTTGGAATGGGTTAGCACCTTGGTGGTCTCGCTGCCGAGCAGCAGCCCGGCGAGGCCGCGCCGGCCGTGCGAGGCCATGACGATGAGATCGCACTTCTTCGATCGGGCGGTGCGCGTAATGCCGTCCCACGCCTGGTCGAAGGTCACCCAGGTCGTCTTGCAGGGCACTCGCGCGAGCTGCGCCGCGATCTCGACCGTCGCGAGCGCGCGCTTGGCCTCCTTTTCGGCGAGATCCTTATAGCGTTTGGGTGTCACCTCGGGGACGTAGATCGCGGCTTCGCCGTACATCGGCGGGACGTAGGGCGGGATCACATAAACGCCGGTGACTTTCGCGCCGAGCTTTTTCGCGAGCCCCGCCGCGACCTTCACCGCCTTGGCCGACAAGCGCGAGCCGTCCGTTGGAACCAGAATGTGTTTGAACATGGTGCCTCTCCTTCCTGCGCCGGTATCGTCCGGCAGTATAAATGCAGCAGACTTTCTTGCCGATGCACCAAGCCTAAGCGGCGGGGCGTGGACGCTGTTGACGTAGGTCAAACGGAAAACGGGCGCCGTTAAGATCGCGACGAACGCGACGAACGCGACGAACGCGCGCGACACCGTACCCGCGGCGACGCGTCAGGCAGAGCGTTCAGCGCGCCTTGGGTCCGTGGCGCGCGAGATCGGCGAGCCGCTCAGCATCGATCAAGGTGATGTCGCGACGCGCCACCGTGATGAGGCCGAGTTGTGCCAGTTCGCGCAGCAGCCTGGAAAAGGTTTCCTTGGTGATGCCGAGATGCGAGGCGATCACGGTCTTCGTCACCGGCAGCCGCACGCGTACGACGCCGTCCGCGCCGGTTTCCGCGTGCGCATCGAGATAGGTCGCGACGCGCTGCAGGCCGCCGCGCAGCGCAGCGGATTCGACGTCCGACACGAGGCCGTGCATGCGCTGGCTGAGGCTCGCGATCATGCTGCGTGCGAAGCGCGGGTCGCGCTCGAGCAGCGCGAACACCGGTTCGGCCGGCAGCAGTACGAGCATGCTGTCGGCAAGCGCCACCACGTCGACGGGGCAGGGCTTCTCGAGGAACATGACCGCCTCGCCGAAGGTCTCACCGGGGCCGACGAGGCGCAGTACCTTCTCCTCGCCCGCATCCGTGCGCAGCGCGAGCTTCACGATCCCGTAGGCCACCGCGTAGAACCCGGGCATCGGATCACCCCGCCGGCAGACCGCGGACCCACGTTGCACGTGCTGCGAACGGGCGTAGCGCGCGAGTTCGGCGACCTGCTGGCGCGGCGCCTGCCGAAACATCGGCAGATTGGCGATCACGCCCTCCAGGACACCCGCGTTGTGCCGCGCCTCCGACTGGTTATCCATGGTTGTTCTTCTGTTCTCTCCCCCCCGGTTTGTATGCGCGGGCCGCCAAGAGGAAATTGAGATGGATCAACTTCCCTCCGGCCGACGGCGCGATCGGACCTATTTCAGATCAAAGGTGGCAGGTCGTACGTCAATTTATTCCAGATCAAAGACCCGTGGTCGGGCCCCGGTTACTGTCCACCGACTCGATTTCTTGCAGGAGACCGGTACTGGGTACGCTGTCGATTCGCGGCAAGGAGGCGCTGCCACTCGTACAGGGCGGCATGGGTGTCGGCGTCTCGGCGCATCGCCTAGCGGGGGCTGTCGCGCGCGAGGGCGGTGTGGGCACGATCTCGAGCGTCGACTTGCGCCGTCATCACGCCGATCTGATGCGCGCCGCCGGTCGCAGTCGCGACAAGGCTGCGATCGAGCGCGTCAACCTGATCGCGCTCGACCGTGAGGTGCATGCGGCGCGCGAACTCGCGCGTGGTGACGGACTGATTGCGGTAAACATCATGCGCGCGGTTTCGCAGTATGCGGACTATGTGCGCCAAGCCTGCGCCAGCGGGGCCGACGCGATCGTGGTTGGCGCCGGGCTTGCGCTCGACCTGCCGGAGCTGACGCAGGACTGGCCCGAGGTCGCGCTGGTGCCGATCGTGTCCGAGGCGCGCGCCGCCAGGCTGATCGTGCGGCGCTGGCTGCGGCGCAATCGCGCGCCCGATGCGATCGTCGTCGAACACCCGCGCTTCGCCGGTGGCCACCTTGGCGCTGCGCGTGTCGACGAGGTCGCCGATGCACGCTTCGACTTCGCTCGCGTGCTGCCCGAGATTCGCCACGTGCTGCACGACGCCGGGCTCGATGCCGACCGCATACCGCTGATCGCAGCCGGCGGCATCAACTCGCCGGCCCGCGTTGAGGCAGCGCGCGGCGCGGGCGCGGCCGCGGTGCAGGTCGGAACGCCGTTTGCGGTGACGGAGGAGTGCGACGCGCATCCGAATTTCAAGCGTGTGTTGGCCGAGGCGCGACCCGAGGACATTGCGGTGTTCATGAGCGTTGCGGGCCTGCCCGCGCGCGCCGTGCGCACGCCGTGGTTGGCGGCCTATCTCGAAAAGGAGGCGGTCCTGCAGCGCCGCGCCAAACAGCGCCGGCGTTGCACGCTCGCCTGGGACTGCCTCGCGCAGTGCGGGCTGCGCGACGGCCAGCCGCGCGCGGGCCAGTTCTGCATCGACCATCACCTCGCCGCCGCCTTGCGCGGCGACATCGAGCGGGGGCTGTTCTTCCGCGGCTCGGAAGCCGTGCCCTTCGGCGCCACGATCCGCCCGGTGCGCGATCTGTTCGATCATTTGCTCGAACGCCGGCCGCTCGCTGCGGCAACCTGACCTCGCCTGACCTGGCGGGTGCGCCGCGCGCGCCAGCGTGTGCGACGGGAGAGCGGCGACAATAGGGTTCCTGACCACCCGGCGCCGCGTGCTGCCTGCGATGTCGTCCACCGTCTATTTCGTCGCGAAATCAATTCACGTCGGCTGCGTCGTCGTCAGCCTTGTCGGCTTCGGCGTGCGCGGCTTGCTGATGCTTGCGGGCTCGCCCTGGCTGTCGGCGCGCTTCGTGCGCATCGCGCCGCACGTCGTTGACACGCTGCTGCTCGCCAGCGCGCTCTGGCTCGTTTGGCTACTCGGCCAGTATCCGTTCGTGCACGCCTGGCTGACCGCGAAGGTGCTGGGCCTCGCCGCCTACATTGGCTTCGGAACCGTGGCGCTGCGGCGTGGCCGAACCAGGCGGGTACGCCTGCTCGGCCTGCTGGGCGCGCTGGTCTCGGTGGCCTATGTCGTCACGGTTGCACTGACGCGCGATCCACGCGGGCCGCTCGCCTGGCTGGGCGGCTAGGCGGCCGGCGACCGTGCCGGGCGCCGCTGCGCGACTCCCTGCACAGTCAAAGATCAGGCAAAATCCGGGTTTCGCGTTGATTTACAACGCGCTTGGCATGCCGTTGGCGGTGGTGTACGGAGTGTATGGGTTGTACGGGCGACTGGCGGCTTGGGGTCTGGTGCGGTGATGAAGGGCGGGAAGGAAGCGTGATGGAATCCGTGGCGTTCAAAGTCGAAGGCCTGCACTGCGACGGTTGCGTGAAGAGCGTGACCCGCATGCTGACCGGTGTCGCCGGCGTCGAGAACGTCGACGTGTCGCTGACCGAAGGCACCGCGAGCGTGCAGTTCGATCCTGCCAAGGCGGGCCTGCCCGAATTCAAGCGAGCCGTCGAGCGCGCAGGCTTTAAGTGTCCCTAGCGGTCGGCGTGCGCCGGCGTCTGGTCGCAGCGGCGCTGTTCGCGTTCGCCTGCGCGGCCGCGCAGGGCGCGGATGAAGCCAAGGCGCCAGGCGCCGCAGCAAAGGCGTCTGCCAAGAAGCCCGCCGCCGCGAAGCCGTTTCCGCCGACACCGGTGCGTGCAGTGCGCGCCAAGACCGCTCCGGCGATCGACGTGGCGCGCGCGGTCGGTAGCCTGCGCGCCGATGAATCCGTCATGATCCGTCCCGAGATTACGGGACGCATTGGCCGCATCGCGTTCGGCGAGGGACAGCGCGTCAACCGCGGCGACCTGCTGCTGTCGCTAGACGACGCCGAATACCGTGCGCTCGTTGCATTCTCGGCGGCGCAGGCCACGCTCGATGCGCAGCGCCTCAAGCGTGCCGAAGACCTGTTCAACAAAAAATTCATCAGCCGCCAGGCGCTCGACGAAGCGCGCTCGAACCGGGCGCGCGCGCTCGCCAAGCAGCGCGAGGACGAAGCGAAGCTTGCGAAGACGGTGGTAAACGCACCGTTTTCCGGCATCGCCGGCCTGCGCCAGGTCAGCGAGGGCGCCTACGTCGCCGCGGGCACCGACGTCGCACGGCTCGACAAGATCGACGTC
>JAQBBQ010000009.1:0-14922 GCA_032125995.1 Betaproteobacteria bacterium
GCGCTCGCGCGCGACGGCTGGCTCGGCATTGCGATGCCCGAGGCCGTCGGCGGCGCAGGCCTCGGCATCGGCGAAGCAGCCGTAATGATGCAGGCGATCGCCGAGTCCGGCGCCGGTTTTTCGGGCGCCTCGGCGGTGCACATGAACATTTTCGGCCTCAATCCGGTGGTGGTGTTCGGCAATGTCGAGCAGAAGGCGCGCATGCTGCCGCCGCTGATCGCGGGCACGGAGCGCTCCTGCTTCGCGGTCACCGAACCGAATACCGGCCTCAACACCACGCGCATCAAGACCAAGGCGGAGAAGCAGGGCGACCGTTACCTCGTCTCCGGGCAGAAGGTGTGGATCTCGACTGCCCAGATCGCCGAGAAGGTGCTGCTCCTTGCGCGCACCACGCCGCTCGAAGAAGTGAAGAAGCCCACCCAGGGACTTTCGCTGTTTTACACCGACTTCGATCGCAACTACATCGAGGTGCGGGAAATCGAGAAGATGGGCCGCAAGGCGGTCGACTCGAACCAGGTGTTCTTCGACGCGCTGCCGGTGCCCGTCGCTGATCGCATCGGCGAGGAAGGGCGCGGCTTCGAATATATTTTGCACGGCATGAACCCGGAGCGCATCCTCATTGCCGCGGAATCCGTCGGCCTCGGGCGCTGTGCGCTGGCGCGGGCGACCGCCTACGCCAAGCAGCGCATCGTGTTCGACCGTCCGATTGGGCAGAACCAGGCGATCCAGCATCCGCTCGCGAAGAACTGGATGGAGCTGGAAGCCGCGAACCTCATGGTGATGAAGGCTGCCTGGCTCTATGACGCGGGCCAGCCCTGCGGCGCCGAGGCGAACGCGGCCAAGTACCTCGCCGGCGAGGCCGGATTCGACGCCTGCCAGCAGGCGGTGATGACCCATGGCGGCTTCGGCTACGCCAAGGAGTATCACGTCGAAAGGTATCTGCGCGAATCGCTCATCGGGCGGATTGCGCCGGTCTCGCCGCAGCTCGTGCTGTGCTTTATTGCCGAGCGGGTGCTCGGCTTGCCAAAATCCTATTGAGAATGGACGCAAACGCCATGACCGAAGCGCAGTTCCTTGCCGACGCGAAGCGCGACGGCTACGCCGAGATTCTCGAGCGCGAGATGCAGGCCGGATCGAACGCCACCGAGCACAGGCATGGGTTCGACGCCCACATCCTGGTCACCGCGGGAGAATTCACGATCACGATCGCAGGCAATGTAAATACCTACCGCGCGGGCGAAGCCTTCGCCGTGCCGGCCGGCACGGCGCACGCCGAGGCCGCGGGCGCAGAGCCCGTGCGCTACACGGTGGCGCGGCGCCACGCGCAGTCCTGAGGCGGGCGCAACGATGAGCACCAGCCTCTCCGGACTGATCAAAACGCGCTTCGGCCTCGAGAGCGAGGCGGGAAGGAACATGCCCGCCGGGGGCACCGTCGCGGCGATGCTCGCGCGCCGCGTCTGCCGCAACTACGCGGACAAGCCCGTGCCCGAGGACCTGATGCAGGCTCTGTTTGCCGCGGCGCTCTCGGCGCCGTCGAAGTCCGACCTGCAGCAGGCCTCGCTCGTGCGCGTCGTCGATCCAGAAAAGCGCCAGACGATCCAGGGTTGGCTCGCGTCGATGCCGTGGATCGCGGGCGCGCCGCAGTTCATGATCTTCTGCGGCGATAACCGCCGCACGCGCCGGATTGCCGAACTGCGCGGCAAGCCGTTTCCGAACGACACGCTCGACATGTTTATGAACGCGGCGGTCGACGCGGGCATCGTGCTGCAGGCCTTCATAACCGCCGCCGAGTCGGCGGGCCTGGGCTGCTGCCCGATCAGCCTCGTGCGCGACCGCGCGCGCGAGCTGGCGGAGTTGCTCGAACTGCCGCAATGGGTGTTCCCCGTCGCGGGGTTGTGCGTTGGCTTTCCGGCGAAGCCTGGAGAGATCAGCATGCGCCTGCCGCTCGCGGCGACGGTGCATATCGACCGTTACGACGACAGCGGCTTCGACGCCCAGCTCGACGCCTACGATCGGCGGCGCGAGGCCGCGCGCCCGACACCACGTGAAAAGCAGCGTGACGCCGCGCGCTTCGGCACCGTCGAGCCCTATGGGTGGTCCGAGGACAAGGCGCGCCAATACGCCGTGCCGCACCGCGCCGACTTTGGTGCCTTCATCCGCGCGCAGGGGTTCGGGCTGGCGTAGGGCGGGTTCAGGCCGCCTGATAGTCGAGCTCTGGCAGGTCGGCGCGCTCGCTCGCGTGCTCGAGCGTGATGGCGCACAGCTTCCCGTGCGAGTCGACGTCGATCTGTGTGTTTTCGTCCAGGTCGCGGGTTTCGGCGACCTGCGCGCCGCGCAGCTCGATAGTGAGCGTGTCCGTGTCGTGGAAGTAGCGGATTTTCACGGCTCGTATCCTCGATCGAAGAATGCATTGTGCACGGTCTCGCCGTCGGCGAGCAGTACGACGCGGAGCCAGAGTCCGTCAAATTCCGGAATACGCGCAGCGTCGGATGCGGCCGTCGCGCTGCACCGTTTCCCGCTCAGGACGCGTAACCGCCCGCTGGATCCATTGCGCGCGGATGGCGATCCGATCGAGCGGGCTCCTGACGCCGCGCCCGCCCTTGTTCAGGACGTGCGTGTAGATCATCGTGGTCGACACGTCTTTGTGCCCGAGCAACGCCTGCACCGTGCGGATGTCGTAGCCGCCTTCGAGCAGATGGGTCGCAAACGAGTGGCGTAGCGTGTGGCAGGTTACCGGCTCGACGATTCGGGCGTCGCGCGCGGCCCGTTTCAGGATCCGCCCAAGCGTGTCCGGATGCACATGGTGCCGACGGATGACGCCAGATTCCGGATCCGCCGAGCGGTTACTCGACGGAAAGATGAACTGCCAGCCCCAGTCGAAGCCCGCACGCCGGTACTTGCGCGCAAGCGCGTTCGGCAACCAGACTTCGCCGTGGCCCTCCGCGATATCGCGGCGGTGCAGGAGGCGCACCCGGCCGAGTTGCTCGCGCAACGGTTCGACGACGTTGCCGGGCAGCATCGTAATCCGGTCCTTGCCGCCCTTGCCGTCGCGTACCAGGATCTGCCGGTAAGCGAAATCCACGTCCTTCACCCGCAGCGACAGGCATTCGATCTGCCGCAACCCCGCACCATAGAGCAGGGCGCACATCAGCCATGGCACGCCGTGGAGCTCGCCGAGCAGCTGCGCGATCTCACGCGCGCCGAGCACCACCGGAAGCCGAACCGGCCGTTTCGCGTGCGCGATCCCGTCGAGCCACGGCAGCTCCTGCCCGAGCACCTGCTTGTACAGGAACAGCAGTGCCGAGAGCGCCTGGTTCTGCGTCGCCGCGGCCACGTCGCGCTCGGTGGCGAGCCAACTTAAGAACGCCGTCGCTTCCGCCGCGCCGAGCTCGGTGGGATGACGCATGCCGTGGAAGCGAATGAAATGGCGGATCCAGTACCAGTACGCCTTCTCGGTGCGGCGGCTGTAGTGCCGCGAGCGGATTGCCTCGCGCAGGCGCTCGATCAAGCGTCGATTTGGCCGGCTGTCCGACGGTGAAACGGATACGACTGCGGAATCAGGGCGTTCGGCAATTCGGAGTCGGATATCGCGGACACGGATTGCTTGTTCAGCATTCAACGCATTGATCCGAGGGGCGTTGACACCTCCGTGGGCCGGGCGGGACTATGATATTCGGCAGCTACATCGACTATTCAACGTTCGTTAGCGCTCAACAGCCAAAGCGCGCATCTATCGCGCTCGATGTTGACATATATGCATACCGTGCATATATTGTAATCGTGTCCGCCGAATTCGACCCGAAAAAGGATGCGGCAAACCTCAAGAAGCACGGCGTGTCGCTTTCCGAGGGCGACGGGGTGCTGAATGACCCGCTTGCGCTTACCGTCGAGGATGACGCTGCCGAGGGCGAGCAGCGGTTTGTCACCATCGGAATGAACGCGTTCGGGTCGCTGATGGTCGTGGTTCACACTCATCGAGGCAGTGGATCGCGAACCATCTCTGTGCGGAAGGCCGATCCCAAGGAACGGAGAAACTATGAAAAAGGTTTATGACTTTTCAAAAGGAAAGCGCGGCGCGGTGATTCCCACGACAGGGAAGACGCGTATCACCATTTACATGGACGACGCAATCGTTAGCCGATTCAAGGCCCAATCGGAGAAGACGGGCAAGGGCTATCAGACGCTGATCAACGAAGCTCTGAAGGCGCACTTGGGGCTCACGGAACAACCCGTAACGCAGGATCTCGTGCGCAAGATCGTGCGTGAAGAACTCGCGGCGCAAGGTTGAGCGCTAACCCGGCGCCGCACGCGGACGTGCGCCATGAGGCCGGCGCACGCCGGTGGGCTCTACGTTAGCGCGCACGATAAGGGCACGCGTTGGGAGGCGTAGAATGACCACGTACTATAGGAGCTACCGGCATGTCAGACGCGCTTAAGGAGCTGGAAAAGCAGGCCAAATCTCTTACGGCCGACGAGCGGGCTCGGCTCGCGGAGTTCCCCCTAGAGTCCATCCAGGATTCGCCGCTCGCGGAGATCGAGACGGCATGGGACCGTGAGATTGAAGAGCGCGCCGCCGCATACGACCGCGGTGAACTGCAAACAATCTCGGCTGAAGACGTGTTTGCCGAGGCAAGGCTCCTCGCTCGGCGAAGCGCGCGCGGTTCATAGCCGCGGCACGCTTAGAGTTTCTCGCCGAAGTCATCTATCACAATGAAGCGCAACCCGGTTTGGGCGAGCGCTTCACCGCAGCAGTGGAAGAAGCCGCAGCCCGCGCCCTCGCGTTTCCTCTCTCAGGCTCTCCTTGCGGCGCCAATGCGCGCCGGGTCATCGTCAACGGGTTTCGCTTCTCCCTGGTCTACCGCCCGGAACCAGACGGCATTGTCATATTCGCCGTTGCGCATCATGCGCGGCGCCTTTTCTACTGGCGATCGCGTATGCGTGCTCGCTAACTTTAGATGGTGCCGACGGGGGCCGCCAGCGCACCGCGGTATCAAAGCGTTCTGCCGGCCCGCGGCACACCAAGACGTTGGGCGTCGATAGCAACGACACGCCAGAATCGATGCGCCATTGAACCCAATGCCAGTCGGGAGTAGCGCCGCCGTCCCGAGACTTGGTTCCCGATAGGCGACGCAGTTCGCGAAACGGAGGAATGTCATGAAGCTCACCCTTTCAAAGTTGCTCCTCATTAGCGCCATTTCTGGAGTCTCAATGGCTTCACAAGGCCAGACGCCTAGCCCAGGGCCGGAAATGATTTTGATCAAGACTACACAAAAGTCTCCGGATCAAGTCGTTGATGCAATCAAGTCCTATGCGAAAGCGAAAAAGTGGATTTACATGGGAGCAAACAAAGTGAAAAAGGGCCAAGTCATAATGGTCAAGGTGTGTGTTCCGCAGGTCGGGAAGTTGCTTTGGCCCATCGGTCTGCATGTGAGTGCAATGCTCCCTTGCGGAAATCTTGGTGTATACAAAGTCAAGGGTAAGACAGAAGTTTCAATGCTTCATCCGCAGTACATGCAAGTCCTTTATCCGCACGCGGAGGTTGAGAAGGCGGTAGGAGTGGCTACTCCGCTACTTACGGAGATGCTTGCGGCAGTTTCGCAGTAGAAGTGCAGTTGACGCCCAACCCTTCGCTCAACCGGACGCGCCATGGCATGCCGCCGCCGGGCCTCATTTCATTTTGGCCCAGTGCCGTCACGCCGCGGCGCGTCGGTTAGCTCAAACGTTCGGCGTCTTGCGTAGTGTAACGTTACGCGTTACACTCTGTCGGTGATCCGGAGCTTCAAGCACAAGAGCCTGCGCCGGTTCTTTGAGGAAGGCGTCAAGTCTGGCATTCGACCCGAGCACGCTGAGAGGCTGCGATTGGTCCTTGCGAGGCTGCAGGCGTCAACGACTCCGAAGGACATGGATCTTCCCGGGCTTCGGCTACACGAGCTGAAGGGAGAAAGTAAAGGCACTTGGTCAGTGACCGTAAGCGGAAATTGGCGAGTGACTTTTCGGTTTGAGGAGAAGGATGTTTTTGACATCAACTATGTGGACTACCACTGAGGCAGAACGATGAGGCTGCACAACCCACCGCACCCGGGCGAGGTCTTGCGCGAGCTATGCCTGAAGCCGCTTGACCTGAGCGTCTCGGAGGCAGCAAGAGCGCTTGGGGTGAGTCGGAAGACTCTGTCGACCATTCTGAACGGTCGGGCTGGAATTAGCCCCGAGATGGCGATTCGTCTTTCGATTGCTTTCGACACTTCGGCTGAGAGCTGGCTCAATCAGCAGACTCAGTACGACCTGTGGTCGGCTGAGAAGCGGCGCAAGAGTCTTCGGGTCGAGCGCCTGGCCGCGTGATGGCCAAGACGCCGAATCACGCGCTCGAGCCGACCGCCGCCAGCGGGCTTCGCGCGCCGGCGATGCCCTCGTCGCTTTGCTCCTCGGCGGCGGCTCAGCGCGAGCGTTAGCCGTCACGAAGCAGCCTATCGACCGTCGCACGATGTAGACTCCACTACTCAGTATCGGAGGCTCATATGTCGGACCTCGTCGAAGAACTTTCACGCAGAGCCCGCGCGCTACCCCCGGAGGAGCGGGTTCGCCTCGCGGAGGAGTTGCTCGCGACCGTCCAGGAGGTTGACCCGGAAGTGGAAGCGGCCTGGGACGAGGAGATCAAGCGTCGAATCGCAGAGATCGATAGCGGCACAGCTACCCTCATCCCCGCCGAAGAGGTTTTCGCTGAGGTCCGCCGCCTGATTAAGTGAAGCTCGTCCGGTTTCACGACGCAGCACGGGTCGAACTGCTCAACGAGGTTCAGTACTACGCCAGCATCAGCCCCACGCTCGGCGAACGCCTCGCCACCGCAGTGGAACAGGCGACGCTGCTCGCCTCCGAGTTTCCGGAGACGGGATCGCCGTACAAGTACGGCACGCGACGCGTCTTCCCAAGGAAGTTCCCATTCTCCGTCGTCTACGTTGTTCGCGAATCTGAAGTCTACGTGCTCGCGCTTGCGCCCTTCCGTCGAAGGCCGGGTTACTGGCGCGCGCGCAAGGATGACTGACCGGCCGGGGAGATAGGTAACAAAAACGTAGGGGGACATGGGTGACGGACCGCGGGCTCACGGCGCTGACTGTCGGCAGAGGTCATGCCGCGGCTCGGCTGTCAGCCAACCCAAAGCTGAACTTCTCCCGCGGGCAGTGTGCGGCCAAGTGATCATGGCAGCCGCAGAATCGGTAGCGTCGCTGGCTATGTTCACGACCGACCGCTTACCCAAAGCCACTGTGTATCAACACACGCACGTTCTGCGGGCTGCGGTTAACGACGACTTCCTGATCGAAGCGACAGTACTTCGCTTCGGCAAGTCGACCGCCTACGCCGAGGCAAGGGTTACGCTCGCAGCAAGTGGTGAGTTGGTTGCACGCGCCAGTGCGGAGTTTGCATGTTGACTAACAGGCATAATCCCTCGGTCAACCGCAGGCCCAGCAACGGGCTGTGCCTGCCGTTGGGACCCGGTTACCTCGAACGCGAGAGGCTGCACGATGGGAGACGTTAACCAGTTGACATACCTGAAACGGGTCATGCCGTCCGTCGCAGGTCCGATCATCGAAGTGGGGAGCAAGGACTACGGAAGTACCGCGAGCTTTCGCGATTTCTACGAGGATCGCGAGTACGTCGGCATCGACATGCAGCCCGGTAAGAATGTCGACCTGGTCGTCGATCTAACAAACGGAATCGGCAACTTGCCGGCGAGCCATTTTGCTCTTGGGATTTGCTGTTCGGTCTTGGAACACGTTACTCGGCCCTGGGTGTTTGCGGAGCACCTCACCAGTGTTATCAGGCCTGGCGGGGCCTTGTACCTGTCGGCGCCATGGGTGTGGCGATACCACCCCTACCCTGATGACTATTTCCGTTTCTCATGGCGCGGAATAATGGAATTGTTTCCCAGCTTTGATTGGACCAATATCTGTTATGCCACCAATGTTCCGAACGAGTTCTTCGATATCGCCGCCAATCCCCATACCGATGACAGTTTGGCCATTTTCGCCGAAACGCCTAAGGGAAAACGAAAGTATCTACCCTACCTGCATGTCAACATGCTGGGGATCAAGGACGCGTGATGATCCCAACGCGTGTTCGACTTCTACGCGTCGCCGCAACGCATGCGGGACAGTCCTAACGATCGGTTCGACCGGACCAAGCGCAGACAGCTCCGGGCGGTTCGCCCGAGGTGTCAACGCATTCGGGGAACGTTTGCGGGCCGCTGAGCGGAGACGTTGATATGGCTTTCGTTGTCAACGGAGGCGAGCGGGCTGTGGAGATGGTTCCATGCGCCGGCGAAGGACGATCGTCGTAGCTAGCCTGGGCTCGAGCCTGCGGGTCGGCTGCCGCGCGGATAAGGCAGACTTCGCATCGCGGGAAGGAGCGCACATGAACGTACTGGACCGGGTGCACACGCTGACCTTTGATGCCTTCGGCACGATCCTCGACCTGGGCGGCAGCCACGCGCCGCGGCTGGGCGAGTTCCTCAAGTCAAAGGGCTCGCAGATGACGGCCGCCGCGCTGTGGGGACGCTGGCGTGCCCGCCAGCGCATCGAGCAGTACCAGGACAACCAGTTCTCCGCCGGCCACTACGGCTACCTGGATTCGACACGTCGCGCGCTGCTGTATACGTTGCGGGCGCTGAAGCTGCCGTTCGTCGATGCGGACGTCGCCCGCATCCTGGAGGGTTGGCAGGAACTCAATCCTTTTCCCGACGCGCTGCCCGGCCTCGAGCGGCTGCGCGGCCGGTTCAAGCTCGCGATCCTGTCGAACGGCGAGCGGGACTTCCTCGCCGATCTGGTGAAGAACCGCATCCGGATCGATTTCGACGCCGTGATCTCGGTGCAGGACGTTGGCGTGTTCAAGCCCAATCCGCAGGTCTACCGCTATGCGGCGCGCGTGCTGCAGGCGGAGCCTGGCGAATTGATGATGGTCTCGGCCCACAGCTTCGATGCGGTCGGCGCGCGCGTGTCCGGGTATCGAGCGGCCTATGTCAACCGCTACGATCTTCCCTACGACGAGACGCCGTACCGGGCCGATGTCGAGGCGCTTGATTTTCTCGACCTGGCGGAGAAGCTGGGCTGCGCGTAGGCGGGCGTGCCGATCAGCCCTGCAGCGCGGCCTCGTAGCCTTCTTCCTTGACCGCGTTGATGAGGACCTGCGCAGCTGCGCTGCCCTTGACCACGGCCTGTGCTTTTTCCAGGCTCACGTCAACGGCCTCGACGCCGGCGACTTTGCCAAGCGCCTTGGTGACGGCCATCACGCAGTGATTGCAGGTCATGCCGCTGACGTTGAGGGTGGTGGCTTGCATCGGCTTTCTCCTGAGTCGCATTGCGAAACGATCAATCGTCAGTGTGCCGCGGGCGCTGCCGCTGGACCGAGCGCAGCGCGGTCGCCGCGGCCCCTGCCAGCGGCCGGCGGTCCGCCCGCTGCGGGCACGCGCCGCAGCCGCAGGCTGTTCGTCACCACGAATACGCTGGACAGGCCCATCGCAAGGCCAGCGAGCATCGGGTTGAGCGTGATGCCCCAGGCGGGATAGAACACGCCCGCCGCGAGCGGGATCAGCAGGATGTTGTAGATGAATGCCCAGAACAGGTTCGCGCGAATCGTGCGCATCGTGCGCCGCGCGACCTCGAGCGCGTTCAACAGGCCGCCGAGATCACCACGCGTCAGCGTGACGTCGGCCGCCTCGATCGCGATGTCGGTCCCTGTGGCGACCGCGACGCCGACCTCGGCCTGGGCGAGTGCCGGCGCGTCGTTGATGCCGTCGCCGACGAACGCGACCCGGCGTCCCTGCGCCTGCAGTCGCTTCACGGCCTCGGCCTTGCCGGAGGGCAGCACTTCCGCCTCGACATCGTCCACGCCTGCCTGGCGGGCGATCGCCTGCGCAGTGCGCGTGCTGTCGCCGCTCATCATCCCGACGCGCAGCCCGCGCGCTTTCAGTGCCGCGACCACCGCGGCTGATTCGGGCTTCAGCGGATCGGCGACACCAAGCACGCCCCAGGCCGCGCCGTCCACCGCGAGGTAAATCGGCGTGCGTGCGCGCTCGGCCAGCGCCGTCGCGCGCGCCGCGAGCGCATCGGTGGACACGCCCTCGCGCGCGAGCAGCCGTTCGGCGCCAAGCAGCACGGCATGACCTTCGACGGTGGCCTTCACGCCGTAGCCTGGAATCGCCTCGAAATTCGTGGCCTGCGGCGTGTCGATGCCGCGCGCCCTTGCCGCGGCGAGGATTGCGGCGGCGAGCGGATGCTCGCTGCCCGCGTCGGCGCCGGCGGCGAAGCGCAGCACCGCCGCAGAATCCCGCCCGGCTGCGGCCTCGAGTTCGGTGAGTTGCGGGCGTCCGAGGGTCAGCGTGCCGGTCTTGTCGAACACCACGGTGTCGACGTGGCTCAGCGCCTCGAGCGCCTCTCCCTTGCGGAACAGCACGCCGAGCTCGGCCGCGCGGCCGCTGCCAACCATGATCGCCGCGGGTGTCGCGAGCCCCATTGCGCAGGGGCAGGCGACCACCAGCACCGCCACCGTGCTGACCAGCGCGAGCGCGATTGCCGGCGCCGGTGCGACCACGAGCCAGACCACGAACGTAACCGCGGCGATCGCGAGCACGATCGGCGTGAACACGCGCACCACCCGGTCGGCAAGCCGTTGGATCGGCAGCTTCGAGCCTTGCGCCTGCTCGACCATGCGGATGATCTGCGCGAGCATCGTCTGCTTGCCGACCTGGCGCGCCTCGATGCGCAGCACGCCATGCTGGTTCACCGTGCCGCCCACGGCGCGGTCGCCGGGGCGTTTGGCCACCGGCATCGGCTCGCCAGTGAGCATCGATTCGTCGACGTAGCTCTCGCCTTCGCGCACTTCGCCGTCCACCGGCACACGCTCGCCGGGGCGCACGATGACCAGCTCGCCACGTTCGACGCTCGAAATCGGAACGTCCTGCTCGACACCATCGCGCACGACGCGCGCGGTTTTCGCCTGCAGGCCGATCAGCTTCTTGATTGCGGCGCCGGTGCGACCCTTGGCGAGCGCTTCAAGGTATTTGCCCATGAGGATCAGCGTGACGACGACCGCCGCTGATTCGAAATAGACGTGGCGCGCCGCCGCGGGCAGCAGCCATGGCGCGACGACGACGACGGCGCTGTAGAGATAGGCTGCGCCGACACCGGTCATCACCAGGCTGTTCATGTCGGGCGCGAGGTGGCGGAAGGCGGCCCATCCGGTACTAAAGAACCGCCGCCCGGGTCCGAACGTGACCGCGGTGCCGAGCGCGAGCTGGACCCAGTTCCAGAAACGCGGCGTCGGCGCGAGCCGCGCGAGCGCGTCCGACAGGCCAGGCACGACCATTGGGCCCATTGCCAGCACGACGATCGGCAGCGACAGCAGCGCCGCGATCACGGTATCGCGGAATCGCGCGCGCAGATCCGCTTCGCGCCCACGCGCCTCGGCGTCGGCGCCGTCTGCCTGATCCAGCGGCCATGCCGTGTAGCCCGCATCGACGATGGCGCGGGCGAGTTCCTCTGGCGTCACGGTCGCCGGGAAGAAGCGCAGCGTGGCGCGCTCGGTGGCGAGGTTGACCGCTGCTTCGAGCACGCCGGGCGTTTTGCGCAGTGCGCGCTCGACGCGGTTCGAGCAGTTGGCGCAGGTCATGCCGCCGACGCCCAGCGTTAGCTCGGCGGTCACGGGCGTGTAGCCGGCGTCGGTCACGGCTGCGGCGAGATCGGCGGCGGATGCGGTGGATTCGTCGAAGCGCAAGCTCGCGCGTTCGGTCGCGAGATTCACTGCGGCGTCAGTGACGCCTGCCAGCTTGCCGAGCACGCGCTCCACCCGCGCGCTGCAGTTCGCGCAGGTCATGCCTCGAATGCCGATCTCGACGGTTTGCACGGTGCTCTCCCGGCGCGCCTCAGCTGTTCTCTTGATTGAGTGCCGCGAGGATCGGGCACTCGCCCGTATGACCGTGGCCGCTGCAGTTCGCCTCGAGCGTTGCAAGCCCCTGCTTCATGCGCTCGAGCGCGTCGATGCGCTGCGCGATGTCGGCGATCTTCGCCTGCGTCACGCGCTTGACGTCGCGCGCACGCGCGCGCGGGTTGTCACTTAGCGCGAGAAGTTCGGCGACTTCCTCGAGCGAAAAGCCGAGCGCCTGCGCGCGGCGGATGAAGCGCAGCCGTGTCGCCGCGGCGGCGCCGTAGACGCGATAGCCGGACGCCGTGCGCTGGGCGGGCGGCAGCAGCCCGAGCTGCTCGTAATAGCGCAGCGCGCCGGCGCCGATGCCGACGTTCTTGGCCAGTTTCCCGATCGTGATGCTCTGCATGGGGACCTCCGGAGACAAGCTTAAACCTTACAGTAAGGTATAGGGTCAAGTCCACTTTACCTGGGGTCAAACGCATCGGATTCAATTCGCACCGGCGCGCGTGGCGTGTTCGCTCAATCACGCCGCTTCGCTTCGTTGGCCTTCATTTTTTTGCGCTACCCATCCTTCTTTTGGTCAAATGCTTGCGGCCGCGTTCGAGGTGAACCATCACGGATGTCGGTTGTCAGGAGAGGAGCGCCATGCTTGAACTCAGACCGAGCTGCGAACACTGCAACAAGGCGCTGCCGCCCGATTCGCTCGAGGCGTGCATCTGCTCCTACGAGTGCACGTTCTGCGCGACCTGTGTCGAAAACCTGCTGTCGAACGTCTGCCCGAACTGTGGCGGTGGTTTTGCGCCGCGGCCGATCCGGCCTGCGAACAACTGGCAGGGCGACAATTTTCTCGGCAAGAACCCGGCGAGCATCACGGTCAAACACCGACCGGTGGACCCTGAGGTGCACACGCGATTCGCGGCGGCGATCCGCGATATCGCACCGGAGAAGCGCTGACGCAACGGATGCGGGCCAACGCATCCCGGGATGGCCGCTGCGGCGGGCATGGCGCAGAATGACGATGCATCGGAGGCGCGCCTACGCGCTACTGACGGGACGTTCGCTGCCCCGCGGCAGCAAGAAATGAGGATTCGACGATGGTTCCATGGCTGATTCCAGCACTCAAGGCGGTCCTGCCGCATGTCGGCACGATCATTTCGACCGCGGCGCCGGTCTTTACCAAGAAGACGGGCGATACGGTCGCCAACCAAAACCTGCTCCTGCAGCAGCAGATCACCGAGCTGCAGACGGCAGCCTCGCAGAACGCGGCGCACGTCAGGGAACTCGCCGCGCAGTTGCAGAGCACGGTGGCGGCGCTCGAGCAGGCTGCGTCGGTCGCCGAGGCGCGGATGCGCCGCGTGCTGCTGCTGTGCGCCGCGGCGATCGGCGTCTCGTCGGTGGCGATGGTAGTGGCGCTGGTGGCGCGATGAGTGGCGCAACGTCGTCACCGGCCGCGGTCAAACGGCCGCGCAACGTCTACCCCGCCTACCACGCGCATGTGTATTTCGCCGAGGACACGCTCGCCCAGGCCGAGACGCTGTGTCGTGCCGCCGGAGAGCGCTTCGGCGTCGCCGTGGGACGCGTGCACCGGAAGCTTGTCGGCCCGCATCCGCACTGGAGCTGTCAGCTTGCGTTCGATGCCGCTCAATTCGATGCCTTGCTGCCCTGGCTCGAGGCGAACCGCGGCGGACTGACCGTCTTCGTGCACGGTCTCACCGGTAACGACCTGAAAGACCACACCATTCACGCAGCCTGGCTGGGGTCGCCCGCGACCCTCGATCTGAGCGTATTCTCTGATCGCTGATACCGAAAAGGAGGCGCGAATGAAAACCGAACTGCTCTATCTCGTGTGGACCGCGGTGTTCACTGGGTTGATGTGGATCCCGTACATCGTCGACCGCAGCATCGTGCGTGGCCCGAAGGATGGCCTCGGCTACCCGGACAATCCGAAGCCGCAGTCGCCCTGGGCGCAGCGCCTTATCAAGGCGCATTACAACGCGGTGGAAAACCTCGTGCTGTTCGCGACCCTCGTGCTCACCGCCAACGCACTCGGCATGAGCGGCGGCGCGATCGCGACGGCAAGCGTGGTGTATTTCTGGGCGCGCGTAGCGCACGCGGTCGTCTACACCTTCGCCGTGCCCTTCGCCGCGCGCACCCTGACGTTCACGGTGGCGTGGATCGCGCTTGGGGTGATCGCCTGGCAGATCCTTATGCGCTGAGCGCAGGGCGTACGCCGATGGCCTACGACGAAGCGCTCGCGGCGCGCGTGCGCAAGCGGCTCGCCGGGCAGCGCGGCGTGAGCGAGCGGCGCATGTTCGGCGGGCTGTGCTTTCTTCTCAAGGGCCACATGTGCGCCGGGATCAATGGTTCGACGCTGATGCTGCGCGTCGGGCCCGCGGGCTATGCGGACGCGCTGGTGCGGCCGCACGCGCGCGAGATGGACTTCACCGGCCGGCCGCTGAAGGGAATGATTTATGTCGATCCGCCGGGCATCGCGAGCGCAGCGGCACTCGGACGCTGGCTGCGACTGGCGGTGGCGTTCGCGGGCAGCCAGCCGGCGACGATCAGACGTCCGGCGGCGAACAAGACGGTCGCGCGCAGGACACGGTCACGATGATTCGCAAGTGCACCGACGCCGATACGCCGGTCCTGTGCGAGATCATTAACGACGCAGCCCAGGCCTACAAAGGCATCATCCCTGCTGACCGCTGGCACGAACCGTACATGGCGCTCGACGCGTTGCGAGACGAGATCAATGCAGGCGTCGAATTCTGGGGCGATGAATCGGACGGCGAACTCCTCGGCGCGATGGGCATACAGCATCGGGGCGAGGTCGACCTGATTCGCCACGCCTACGTGCGGACGCGTGCGCGCCGGCAGGGCGTTGGCACCCGCCTGCTCGCCCATCTCATGCAGATGACGCGCGAGCCGCTTCTGATCGGCACCTGGGCCGATGCACGCTGGGCCGTGGACTTCTACCGAAAGAATGGATTCAGGCTGCTGACCCGAGAA
>JAQBBQ010000010.1:0-5420 GCA_032125995.1 Betaproteobacteria bacterium
GGGCGCGCTGGTAATGGCGGATCGCGTCGTCATTCGCGTACATGCCACGCGCCCAGTCGCCCGCGGCGACCAGATAGCGCGCGCCGCGCGCCGGGTCATCGCTCAGACTGAAATGGTGCCCGAGCGCCTCGAGATCCTCGAAACGGTCGGGCGCTTCACCTTTGCGCGTTTCGAGCACGCGACCGATGTTGCCGTGGAGTTCGGTACGCCTGCGCAACAGAAGATTCTCGTACACCACGTCGCGCGCGATGACATGCGTAAAGCGGTAGCCTCGGGTGTTCGGCGAACTGCCCGGCGAGCTGCTCGAATCGGCGACCAGATACTCGGCGTCGCAGAGGGCGAGGAGCACGGATTCGTCGCAGCCTCCGGCGGCGACTTCCTGCAGCAGCACCGCGTCGAACACCGTGCCGAGCACCGCCGCTTCCTGCAGGCAACGGCGCTCGATCGGGGCGAGTTGGTCGATCCGCGACAGCAGCAGGCCTTCGAGCGTCGCCGGGACGTCGATCGCCGTCGCAGCGTCGGTGCAGTGCCACCCCGACTCGCCGCGCACCAGAACGCCGCCGCCGATCAGCCCGCGCAGGATTTCTTCGAGGAAATAGGGATTGCCGCCCGAGCGCTCGATCACGCGCGCGTGCAGCGCTTTGGAAAGGCTTTCACGCGCCGCCGGGCCGAAGTAGGCGATCAGGATCGCTTCGATCCCTGCGGGGTCGAGTGGCTCCAGGCGCAGCGTGGTGTGCGTTGCGCGCCCGACCACCAGGTCGCGCGCATCGAACCCCGGGCGATAGGTGACCAGCACCATGAACGGACGTTGATGCAGCCAGTCGGCCATGTTGCGCAGCGCTTCCAGCGAAGCGGCATCGGCCCATTGCAGATCCTCGATGACGAGCAGCAAGGAACCACGGCGTAGCCGGTACTCGAGCACCGTGCGCAGCATCATGCTGATCTGGCGATTGAGCCGTTTGGGTTCGATGTCGCGCAATTCCTCGAGCGCGTGCAGGCCGAGCAGGTAACCCGCCATCTGCACGCCGGTCGCAATTTCCTCGGCTTGCGCGCCGAGTTCGCGCAGACCTGCCTCGACCTTGTCTTGCACGACCTCGAGTGAATCGTCGGGCGCCAGATCAAAGGCTTGGCGAAAGAACACTGCGATGACGCTATAGGGCTGCACGTTGTGCGCGGCGCAGGCGGCGCGCCGCACCGTCGTGCCTGCGCTCGCGGGCTCATTGGCGAGCTGGGCGATGCATTCATCGACCAGGCGCGATTTGCCGATGCCTGCGTCGCCGACCAGGCTGAGCACCTGGGCGCGACCGCCGATCGCCCGCCCGACGGCATCGCGCATCTGGGTCATCTCGTCCGTCCGGCCGACGAGCGGCGCGCGTAGGTCGTGCGCTTCGAGGCCGCGCGCACCCTCGCCGCGCGTTTCACGCGCCGGACCGAGCAGGCGATAGACGACGAGGGGATGCGATTTGCCCTTCAATTCGATTGCACCGCCGGGTTCGAACTCGAACGCGTTCTGGGCGAGTGCATGGGTGTCGCGACTGACCAGCGTCTGACCCGGTGCCGCCGCCGATTGCAGGCGGGAGGCCACATTCACCGCGTCACCCGTGACGGCGTACGCCGCACCGGCCGCCGAACCGATATGGCCGGCAACGACGCGGCCGGTATTCACGCCGATGTGCAATTCGAGCGGGCTCGGCAAGCGGTGCTGCCAGCGTGCCGAGAGCGCCGCCACGCGTTGATGCATTTCGAGCGCCGCGCGCAGCGCACGTTCGGGATCGTCTTCGTGTGCCGTTGGCGCGCCAAACACCGCCATGACGGCATCACCGACGAATTTTTCGACAAAGGCGTCGTGGCGCAGCAGCGCGGCGCGCAATTCGTCGAACAGGTCGGTCTGCAACGCGCGCACGTCCTCGGGATCGAGCCCCTCGCTCAGCGAGGTGAACCCGGTGAGATCGGCGAACACGATGGTCGCCAGACGGCGGTCGGATTCGGCGACGGTCTCGGTTGCCGGGCGGGTCGCCGCAGCGTGCGCCGCGTACGGGGCGTGTGGGGCGTGCGCGGCGGGCGCGGCGCTCGGCGCCCCTGCACCAAGCGAGGTGCCGCAGCGCGGGCAGAACGCAAACCCCGGTGTTGCAGCCGCACCGCAGGATGGACACTCGGCGGCGAGCTTGCGACCGCACTTAGGGCAAAAGGAAAAATCCTCCGCCGCTTCGAAACTGCAGTCCCCGCACTTCATTCAGTGGATGATACCGACTCGGGCGCACTTATGCGCCAATCGTGATGACGTTCACCGCGCGGCATCATGTTTCCCGTCGACGCGCGCGCATTCATGGCAGTCGAATCGTCATCGTCGCGCCGTCGTAGCCTGCGGGTTTGTGGTGCGCACGCACGAGGACCGTCTTGACCTCGGCTGGGATCTTCACCCCCGTCAGCTCGCGCGTGAACGGTTGCTCGGTTTCGTGTGGATGAAAAAGAATCCGACGTCCGAGCAGCTTGCCGTCGGGCGTCAGCACCTCAAAGGCGTCAGCGTAATGCTTCCAGCCCGTATCGTTGCTCTTCACGGTGACGTCGAAGCGCCAGCTGTTGCCCGATTCGCGCGTCGGCTTCACTGCGACGACGTCGGCCTCGCCAGCGAGCGCAACACCCGCAATCGTCATTGCGGCAGCAAAAATCAAAGCTTTCATTCCTTCTCCTCGATTCGTGTGCATCGAACTCAGCCGTGCGCTGCGACACTGTCGCTCGGTGCCTCGGCGCGCGCCTCATGGCTGTAGTCGCGCATGACCTGCGCCACGCGCAGGCGATAACTCGAAAAAATACCGCCGCGCCCCTGGGCCTGTGCGTCGCGATGCTGCGCAACATTGCGCCAGGCGCGCACCGCGGCCTCGTCGCGCCAGTACGAAAGCGAGACACGCTTGCCGGGCGTGGTCGAGCTTTCGAAGCGCTCGATGGAGATGAAGCCATCGGCACGCGCGAGTTCCTTGCCCAGGCCTTTTGCGAGCGCCATGTATTCCGCTGCCCGTCCCTCGGCCGGGGTGAATTCGAAGATGACTGCGATCATGCGCCCGCCTCCTTGACCCGCAAACTATACTTGCGATCGATGCCGCCGCGCCATTTTCGATTCTGGCCCAAGGACCTGCCGCGGCATCTTGCGCCGCCAAACACGACGCTGCATGCACGGTTCGCGGCGGCCGCGCGGCGCACGCCCGACAAGCCCTTGACGGTCTTTTTCGGCGGCGTGCTGAGCACAGCCGAGGCCTGGCGCGCGGTCGAGCAGCTTGCCGGTTTTCTGCAGCACGATGGCGCGGTCGCAGCGGGCGATCGCGTCCTCATCGATCTGCAAAGCAGCCCGCAATTCCTGATTGCGCTCTACGCCGCGCTGCGCGCCGACGCAGTGCCGGTGCCGATCAGTCCGATGTGCGTCGAGCGCGAGCTCGCCGGTTATATCGAGGACTGTCAGGCCCGGGTGGCGATCGCGGGACAGGAGAGCTGGCCGCAGTTCGAAGGCTTGTTCGGGCGCACGCCGCTCGAGCGGATGATCGTCGCCGCGTACGGCGATGCGATCTCGCCAGAGAATGACCTGCCGCTGCCAGAGGCGGTCGCGGCGCCTCGCATGGCGATCGACGCGGCAGGCGTTACGCTCTGGCGCGACGCGCTCGCGGCCGGGCACGCGGCCGCTGAGTCCAAGTCCGATCCGAATACCCTGTGCCTGCTGCCCTACACCTCGGGCAGCACCGGACAGCCGAAGGGTTGCATGCACACCCACGCAACCGTCATGCATAACGTTGCCGGCGCCGTGCTGTGGGAAGGCATGCATGCGGACACCGTTGCGCTCGCGACCGCGCCGATGTTTCACGTCACCGGACTCATCCACAGCCTGCTCGCTTCGGTGGACGTCGGCGCGACGATCGTCATCCAGCCGCGCTGGGACCCGCTTAGCGCTGCACGCCTCATCGAACGCCATGGCTGCACGCACTGGGCCAATGTACCGACGATGGTGGTCGACCTGCTCTCGCATCCCAAAGCGCTCACGCACGATGTGGCGTCGCTTGAATGCGTCTTCGGCGGCGGCGCGTCGATGCCCGAGGCAATCGCGCAGAAGCTGCTCGAGACCTGTGGCATCACGTACATGGAGGGCTACGGGATGACTGAGACGATTTCGCAGACCCATTCGAACCCGGCCAACCATCCGAAGCAGCAGTGCCTCGGCATTCCCGTGTTCGATACCGAGTCGCTGGTCGTCGATCCGGAGACGTTGCGCGTTCTCGCGCCGGGCGAAGCGGGCGAGATCGTGGTGCGCGGCCCGCAGCTCCTCAAGGGCTATTGGGGCAACGAAAAGGCCACCCTTGATTCATGGGCCGAGATCGAGGGCAAGCCCTACTTCCGCACCGGCGACCTCGGCCGCATCGACGAGGACGGCTACTTCTTCATTGCTGACCGGCTCAAGCGCATGATCAACGCTGCCGGCTACAAGGTCTGGCCGGCCGAAGTCGAGTCGGCGATGTACCGTCATCCCGCGATCCTGGAATGCTGCGTGATCGCCGCGCCGGACGCGCGGCTCGGTGAGACGGTGAAGGCGGTGGTAGTGCTCAAGCCCGAGCACCGCGCCGGGGTGAGCGCCGAGGACATCGTCGACTGGACGCATGGCGAGATGGCCGCGTACAAGGCACCGCGCCGGATCGAGTTCGTCGACGCCCTGCCGCGCTCGGGCGCGGGCAAGATTCAGTGGCGCGCGCTGCAGGAAAAGGAATTCGCATGATCCGCATCGGTTCCGGCGCAGGCTTCGCGGGCGACCGGCTCGAGCCGGCGGTCGTGCTCGCCGAGCGTGCGGGTCTCGCCTATCTCGGGCTCGAGTGCCTCGCCGAGCGCACGATCGCGTTGGCGCAACTGCGCAAGCTGAAGGATCCGACTGAGGGGTACGACCCGCTGCTCGGCCGGCGCATGGAATTGCTGCTGCCGGTGGCGAAACGCAATGGCGTGCGTATCGTCAGCAACATGGGTGCCGCCAACCCAGTCGCTGGCGCCGAGGCCGTGCTTGCCATCGCGCGGCGCAGGAAGATCCCGCTAAAAGTGGCTGCCGTCACCGGCGACGACGTGCTCAAGCTGCTCCAGCCGACCGACCGGATACTGGAAACGGGCGGGCGCGTCGCAGACTATCCCTGGCTCGTTTCGGCGAATGCCTACCTCGGTGCGGAGGCGCTGCTCCCGGCCCTCGCCTCGGGTGCCGATGTAATCCTTACCGGGCGCGTCGCCGATCCGTCGCTCTTCCTTGCGCCGGCGATGCACGAATTGGGCTGGGATCCCGCCGACTGGGACCGCCTCGCGGCGGGCACCGTGATGGGACATCTGCTCGAATGCGGCGGACAGGTCACCGGCGGCTACTACGCCGATCCGGGCGTGAAGGACGTGCCGCGCTTCGCCGAGCT
>JAQBBQ010000011.1:0-36721 GCA_032125995.1 Betaproteobacteria bacterium
GCCGGTGCAGGCCCGCGAGCGCACGCATCAGTGTCGACTTGCCGGCGCCGTTCGCGCCAAGCACCGCCACCAGTTCGCCTGCTGAAACGCGCAGGTCGATGCCTTTGAGTACCGGTTCGGCGCCGTAGCCCGCTTCCAGGCGGCCGACATCGAGCAGCCGCGCGCCGACCGCCCGCTCGCTCGCACGTCGTGGCGCGGGCTTGCCATGATCCTCGCCGAGATAGGCACTGCGCACCGCGGGATCCAGCTGCATGGCCTGCGGGGTGCCTGCGGCGATCGGCGTGCCTGCGTCGAGCACGACGACGTGGTCGGAGATTCCCATCACGATTTCCATGTCGTGCTCGACCAGCACCACGGCAATGCCCGCCTCGGCAATGCGCCGCATCAATTGCGCGAGCGTTGCCTTGTCATCGCGCGACAGCCCGGCTGCGGGTTCGTCGAGCAACAATACCGATGGTCGCGTGGCGAGCGCGCGCCCGATCTCGACCAGGCGCTGGTCGACGTGCGGCAAGTCCGAGGCGCGCGCATGCAGGTCGCCGCGGTAGCCCACGAACGCGAGCAGCCGTTCGGCCTGGCGCTCGGTGTGCGCGCGCTCTGGAGACGCGATCACCAGGTTCTCGAGTACGGTCATGCTGCCGAAGAGGCGCGAGGTCTGATAGGTACGGGCGAGCCCCGCGCGTGCGATACGCCAGGCCGCTACGCCCGCGATCGACTGCGCCCCGAGCGTCACGCGCCCTGCGTCTGGCCGGTAGAACCCGCCCAGGATGTTGAGAACGGTCGTCTTGCCCGCGCCATTCGGGCCGATCAGGCTGGTGACGGCACCGGGTTGCGCCGAGAACGCGACGCCGGTTGCGGCCTGCACGCCGCCGAAGGCGATCGTAAGTCCGTCGACATCGAGCGTGGCGCGAACGCCCGCGGGCGGCGCCTCCGCCGAATCCGCGGGCGGCACGGGCACCCGGCGGCGACGCACCCAGCGCAGCGCCTCGCCGACGATGCCCTCGGGCGCGACCCAGAGTACGACCAGCATCAGCGCGCCGAAAAACAGCAACCGGTACTCGGCGAGACCGGCGAGGACCTCGGGCAGGAGCACGACGATCGCGGCGCCGATGAGCGGCCCGCTTACGGTCCCTGCGCCGCCGACGATGACGACGAGAACAAACAGGATCGACTGCAGGAAGGCGAAGGTGGACGGCGTGACGAAGCCCGAGAGCGGAGAAAACAGCGCACCCGCCAGCCCTGCACAGGCTGCTGACAACGTAAAGGCGAGGGTCTTGATCGCGACCGGATTGAGGCCAATCGATTCCGCAGCCACCTCCGAATCCTTTACTGCGCGCATCGCCGAACCCCAGGACGAGCGCGAAAGGCGCCAGAATGCGTAGACCAGCAGCGCGACGACGACGATCGCAAGCAACGCGATGCCGCGCTCCCCGAGCGTCGTGCCGAACAGTTGTGGCTTCGGCACCCCCATGATGCCGTTTTGCCCGCCGGTGACCTCGTCCCACTCGACGATGCTGTGCTCGACGACGAAGCCGAAGGCGATGGTCACCATCGCCAGATAGGGTCCGCGCACGCGCAGCGCGGGCAGCGCGAGCAGCGCGCCGGTCAGCGCCGAAAGTGCGACCGCCGCCGGCAACGCGATCCAGAAGCTGAGCTTCAGCGTGACCATGAAAATCGCCACCGTGTAGGCGCCGATCGCGTAGAAGCCCACGTGGCCCAAGGACACCTGCCCCGCCAATCCCAGCAGGATGTTCAGGCCGATGCCGACGATCGCCGTGATCGCAAGCGTCGCCATGACGAACACGTAGTAGTCGTTGGCGACCCAGGTGAACGCGAGTGCCGCAGCGAAGCTCCCCGCAAGCGTGGCAACGGGAAGCGCTTTCATACTTTCTTCACATCGGCACGTCCGAACAGACCGTTCGGCATTGCGGCGAGGACCGCGATCACCAGCGCGAAGCTGAGGATCTGCGTGTAGGTGGAGCCAAGCAGGCTAGTGATGAGCGCTTCGATGACGCCGAATACGATGCCGGCGATCATCACGCCCCAGGCGCTCGTAATGCCACCGAGGATGGCGACCGCGAACGCCTTGAGCCCGAACACGGTGCCCATGTCGGAATGCACGTTGGACAGCGGCGCGATCAGAATGCCGGCGGCGCCGGCGAAGACCGTCGACATCGCAAACGCCCCCGAGATTGCGCGCGGCACATTGATGCCCATCAGGCGTGCAGCGTCCGGGTTTTGCACCACCGCAAGCATCGCTTTGCCGCCGCGCGTGCGATGTGAATAGATGTGCAACCCCGCGGCAAGTGCGATCCCGGCGACCGGAATCACGAGCTGCAACGGCGAGACCCCGATGCCGAAGATCTGGATCGAGCCCGTCGCCCAGGGCATCGCTAAGCCGCGCGGTTCCTTGCCAAAGGTGAACAAGGTTGCGTTGTCGACGACGATGCCGAGCGCCACCGTCGCCATCAGCCAGGCGTTCGATCCACGCTTCACGAACGGCCTGACCGCGATGAATTCCACGATCACGCCATAGACCGCGCACAGCGCGAGCGCCATCGCCGCGGCGAGCGGAAGCGGCCAGCCAAGCCGCACCGCGAAGGCATAGGCGAATACCGCGCCGAGCATCATCGAGCTGCCCTGCGCGAAGTTGACCGTCGCCGAAACGGCGTAGGTGACGTGGAAGCCGAGCGCGAGCAGCCCATACATGCTGCCGAGCGCGAGCCCCGTAATGATGGCGGAGATGACGAGCATAAAAACAGGACGGCCGCCGAGGCGGCCGTCCGGGCCCTGCGATTCTAACTGCCCGGGTCAGTCACCCAGGCGATCGCCGAGTTACTTGACCATGCCCACGGGCAGAATCTTATTGCCAATGAACTGCGTCCACACGTAGTCGTTCTCGTTGATCGCGTCGTGCATCTGCGGCGAGAACGGTTTGACGTAGGTCTTGATGAGACCGTTGTAGGTGCCGATTTTGTAGAAGCCCTCGCGGACCTTCGGGCCGTCGGTCGAGCCGGCGTTCCCGATCGCGAGCGCGACCAGGTGCATTGCATCGTAGGCGTTTGCCACGCCCACTGCCGGCGTCACGTCCTCCGGCCCTTTGACGTCGGGGTACTTTGCCATCAGCATCTTCATCACCTTGGCGCCGACCGGACGTTGGTTGCCGAAGAAGCTATAGGTCTGCACGAAAATCACATTCTTGGCGTTCGGGCCGGCGAGTTCCGTGAAGCGCCCACCTGCAGGTCCCCAATGCGACACGATCGGCACCTTCCAGCCCATGCGGTCGAGCGACTTGACGACTTGCGCCGAGGGACCGACGTTGGCGGCCATGAACAGCGTGTCGGCACCGGCTTGTTTGAGGCGGGTGAGCTGCGGCACCACGTCGATGTCGCTGCCTTCGAACTTCTCGATGCCGGCCGGGGTCACGTTCTTCGCCGCCATGGCCGCGCGCAGGCCTTTTTCGTTTGAGGCGCCCCAGGGGTTGTTGATCAGGATCAGCCCGGGCTTCTTGGTGCCGAAGTTCTTCTGCGCGTACTGCAGCATCGCCTTGTCAACGATCTCGTCGACGGCGGAGACGCGGAACACGTAGTTCGGATTTGCCCCGTTCTTGGTGATTGGCGTGCCGGCAGCCCAGGGGCCCATGAACGGCACCTTGGCCTTGTTCATGATGGGCACGATGGCGAGCGACACCGGCGTGTCGAGGCCACCGAACAGGACGGCGACCTTTTCCTTGAACACCAGCTCGCGCGCCGCAGTGACGCCTTTGGCGGGCTTCGCCTCGTCGTCGCGCCGTACGAGCTCGAACTTGCGGCCGAGCACGCCACCGGAGGCATTCAGTTCGTCGATCGCAATGGTCAGCCCACGCGTGATCGCCTCGCCCGCGCGGGCGGACTGGCCGGACAGTGCCGTGACGAGACCGATCTTGATCGGATCGGCAGCCATCACCGGCAGCGTGCCGCCCAGCGCGGCGGCTACTGTGGCGCTAACAACACTGCGTCGAGTCCATCGAGTCCAAGCGAATTTCATTCAGGCCTCCTGTTTTGGGTGGGGTAAACGAAGCTAAGCGAGAAGCACGCCATGCGCAATCCGTGGCGTGCGTGATAACCTAGGCCGCATGTCTGCACAACCCGCCCCTGACGCTGCGCGTGATCCGACGGCCGCGGCCGTCGAGGTGGTCGAAACCTACCTGCGGCTGCACATGATCCCGGATCCGGACTCGGCGCGGGCCTACTGTGCGCCGGATCTGGAAATTCGCTTCACCGGGAATCGCCTGATGCACGATCCGGCGGAAGCCACTGCGTTCAACAAGTCGCGCTACAAGTGGGTGAAGAAGAAATTCGGCCCGACGCATGTCGTTGCCGGCGGCGGTGCCGAGGAGACCATCGTCTACCAGACCGGGACGCTTTACGGCGAATGGCTCGACGGCACGCCGTTCGAGGGGAACCGTTACGTAGACCGGTACTTTGTACGTCACGGGAAGATCGTCAAGATGGAAGTGTGGAACGACAGCGCGGAATGGCTGATGGTCCGCGCCGGCCTGATCAAGCTCTGATCGCCGGGAAGTCTATCCCAGCGCGCGCTGAAACGGTTCGCCGGGCACCATTCGGGAGCGTAACCCCATGTCCCGCGCGCTGAGAGACCACGGCCGCTATCCCTATTCGGCGATCACGCGGCGTGCCGATTACGCCTGGCCCGACGGCAAGCGGCTCGCCGTCTACCTGGGATTCAACCTCGAGCACTTCGACTTCGGTGAAGGGCTGGGTGCCGCGCTTGGGCCGACAAGCCCGCAGCCGGACGTGCTCAATTACGCCTGGCGCGACTACGGAAACCGCGTCGGCGTCTGGCGCTGCCTCGAGTTGTTCGAGGCGCTGAAACTACCGGTCGGCGTACTCATCAATACGGCGCTGTATGACTACTGCCCCGAGGTCATCGAGGCTTTCGTCAGGCGGGGCGATGAGTTGATCGGCCACGGGCACACGAATTCCGAGCGCCAGGGAACGCTGTCAGAAGCCGAGGAGCGCACGCTGCTGGAGGGTTGCAGGACGCGGATTGCGCGCGAATCGGGCCGCGCCCCGCAAGGTTGGCTCTCGCCGTGGATCTCGGAGAGCGCCGTCACGCCGGACCTGCTCGTCGAAACCGGCTATCGCTACACGCTCAACTGGTGTCACGACGACCAGCCGCTGCGATTCGCGACGCGCTCGGGAAACGCGCTGTGGTCGATTCCCTACCCGCAGGAGGTGAACGACATTCCGATGATCGTCGCGCGCCAAATGGACGGGCGCGACTTCGCTGACCTCGTCGTCGACAATTTCGACGAGATGCGGCAGCAGAGTGAAGCGCAGCCGCTGGTGATGGGCATCGCCCTCCACCCGTACCTCGTCGGACAGCCTTACCGTCTGCGGCACCTGCGGCGCGCGCTGACGCACATCGTTTCGAAGTCTGAGCGGGTGTGGATGACGACGCCGGGCGCGATCTGTGCGTACGTGGACGCGCGCGGCCAGGGCTAGCAAGGCGTCGTTTCGGTCTACGCCGGTCTACGATTCCGGCTTCGGCGCCTTCGGCTGCGGAAACTCTGCGAACAGTTGCTTGTAGTACGCGGACTTCCACACTGCGATGACGATCAGGAGGTCGATCAAGCCACCGATCAGGACGAGGTTGTCGGGCATCGGCTTCCAGCGCACAGAGCCGGCGAAATACCACCCGATCCAGGCCAGATTGAGCGCCGCGGTAAGCGTGATGATCTCGCGGGCGTAGCGCCAGATCCAGCGAATGAAGCGGCCGCCGGCCGGGTCGCGGTTGACCGCGGCGTATACGATCAGCAGCACCGGAATCTCGAGCGCGAGCTGAAGGAAGGGAACGCCCTCGCTGCCCAGCAGGCGCGCGGTATCGGGCGAGCGCCGCATGCCGATTACTGCGGCCAGGATCAGCAGCCAGTGGCGCGCCTGAAACGCGACGATGCCCCACAGGGACAGCGGCACCTTGAGGACGCCGTACTGGTTGACTCTGTCGAAGAGGTCTTTCATCGCGGCAGGCGGCTTACTGCGGCAGGCCGGCCTTGAGCAGTGCGTCGCGATGGTGTTCGATATCGCGCGCGTCCTTGTAGTGCAGCAGCTGCAGAAACGCCGTCACCGTGAACGTGGGTTGGCGCTTCAGCACCTCGGCGGCGTTCGCGCGCGCGGCGGCGTCGTTGCCGGCCTGCGCATGACAGGCTGCAAGCAGGGCGAAATGGCCCGGATCCGTCGAATTGACGTGCTGCAAGGCCTCGATCGCCTCTGCGTACCGCCGGGCGACGAAGTAGGCGCGCCCGAGGTGGCCCCAGAAACGCTCCGGGTGAAAGGGATTGAGGCGCATCGCGCGTTGGATCCACTCGATGCCCTCTTCGGCGTGTCCGAGCCAGGTGAGCAACTCGCCCTGCTGGACGACGATCAGGTCATCGTTCGAATTGAGGCCGAGCGCGCGGCCCTGGTGGTAGCCGGCCTGCTCGAGGTTGTTCTGTGTGACGTTGATTGCAGCGAGAATGCGGTGCACGTCGCTGTCGTTGTCGTCCAGACCGAGCGCGATGCCGAGCTCGCGCGCGATCTCCTTCTCGAGCGCCGCCATGTCGTCGGTCCATTGGTAGATCCAGCGCTGGCCGAGGATGCAGGCACGCCAGGCGTGCGCATGCGCGTACTTCTCGTCGAGCGCGATCGCGCGCTCGATGAGCTCGAGCGCCTTGTCGTTCTCCGTGCGCACCGAGCGGTGGTGGAGGACCTTGGCGGTAATCACGCATTCGTAGGCCCCAATATTCTCGGTCGGCTTGCGTGCTGCACGCTCGCGCGTTGCCGCCTCCATCCGCCCGGGCAGCGTGGCGACGATCGCGATCGTGATCTCGTCCTGCACCGCGAAGATGTCGGCGAGGTCGCGGTCGTAGCGCTCGGCCCAGACATGGCGGTCCGATTCGCCGTCGATCAGCTGCACGGTGATGCGCACCCGGTTGCCGGCGCGGCGCACGCTGCCTTCGACGACGTACTGCACGCCGAGCTCACGCGCCACCTGCCGCACGTCGACTGCCTTGCCCTTGTACTTGAACGCGGTGTTGCGCGAGATGACGAACAGTTCGCGAAAGCGCGACAGGTCGGTGATGATGTCCTCGGTCAGTCCGTCGGCAAAGAATTCGTCGTCCGCGGTAGCGCTCATGTTGGTCAGCGGAAGCACGATGATCGACGGCTTCACCGCCGTCTCATCCTGGCGCGGCGCGGCGCGCGCGGCCGGCTGGGAACTCGCGACAGCGATGCGGTAGACGCGCACCGGGGCGGCGATGTTCTTCAGTGCCTGCTCGCCGAGATCGACGAACGCGGCCTCGATCCGGTCGCGCACCTCCTCGTAGACCTTGGCCGAGATGCAGATGCCGCCTGCCTCGGCGAGTGCCTCGATGCGCGCGGCGGTGTTGACGCCGTCGCCGTAGATGCGAGGCCCCTCGGTGATCACCTCGCCGAGGTTTACGCCGATACGGAAGGCCATGCGCCGGTCTTCGGGCAGCCGCGTGTTGCGCGCGTCCAGATCGGTCTGCATCGCGATCGCGGCCTGCACCGCGTCGACCGCGCTGCCGAATTCGGCGAGCACGTTATCGCCGGGCATGTCGACGATGCGGCCGTGGCGTGATTCAACGACGTCGGTAATCAGGCGCCGCGAAGCCGTGAGCGTCTGCACCGTTGCGACCTCGTTCTCGCTCATCATGCGGCTATAGCCCTGAACGTCGGCGCTCAGGATGGCGGCCAACCTGCGTTGCACGTGGATCCCTCGATGGTAAAGGCGGGATTCAACACTGCTGGGCTGTTGTCCGCAAGTCTCATGTCGAGGCGCGACTTGCTATCCTTCGCCCTGAGGCCGCGCGAGTGCTGCCCACCACGAGGAGAGCACGATGGCAAAACGACAGATCAGCACTGACCAGCTGCGCCAACCGAGCGGGCACTTTTCGCAGGCGACCGTCATCGAGGCGCGCGGGCGCCTGGTGTTCGTGTCCGGGATGACCGCGCGCCGGCCCGACGGCACGATTGCGGGTATCGGCGATGTCGAGACGCAAACCCGGCAAGTTCTCGAGAACATCAAGGCGGCGATGGCCGCGGCCGGCGGGTCGCTTGACGACATCTGCCGCGTTGACGTCTACATCCGCAACATGGAGCACTTCGATGCGATCCACAAGGTGCGGCGCGAATACTTCAAGCCACCGTTGCCGGCATCGACCATGGTCGAGGTCACGAAGATGGTTTCACCCGACTATCTGATCGAAATCAGCGCGATTGCGGTGATTCCCGACGCATGACGGTTGCCACCGCGCGTCCGCTTGGCGACGCGTTAGCGGTGAGTGCGACCGCTAAGGCGTTGCTTGCCGTTTAATCCAACGCACGGCAATCGAGATCCAGCCAGGCAAACCGACAGGCGTTTCGACCGGCGGCGAATCGGGGCTGTCCGCGGTCACGCCGCTGCCGAGAAAGGCCTCGCCGCCGAGCCACGCAGTGTCCGTCTCGGGCGCGCGCGCGTCGCGTCGCTTGGCGGTCTTGCGAATACGCACCTTCAGAACAGCCGACCCGCACTGCGATGTGCTGGCAACACCGCCAATGCCATGCGATCCCGCAGGCGGGCCGCGTCGCGTGCGGCGGTGGACGATTGCTGCTCCAGTCGCCCAAGAATCTGGTTGGCGACAAACAAGAACCGGTCGAGCTCCAGCAGCTCGAGCGTCAGCTCGACTGGGATCGCCTTCAGGGCCTTGCATTGGTTGTGCACCGCGCTGCCGATACCGCGCAGATCCGCGGCGGAACAGACCTCGGTCGGGTGCTGAAATTCGTCGAACGGCGCCCAGCCGGCGTCGATCCTCTGCAGCTTCGCGATGCGTTCGGGTGACCAGCTGCACAGGTAGGCGCGGACGATGTCGAGGATGCCGGAGGGCTGGGTCGATCTGCCCATGTCCCTCATATAGCGATCCATCTCGGTCAGGGATTGCAGAACGTGCTCGCCGCTTGCCATGGCATCCTCCGGTGTCGAGTCGCAGAAGGCGCAGAATCCAGCGAATCCATTGGACGTCCGCGAGTCGCCAAGGTGTGCAAATGTTTGCAAGGTCTTGGCGTAGGATTCTCGTCGTCGCGGACCGGAACGGGGGGAGGACGTAGCGACGATGAAGCTGCGCATGGCCGAGAACTCGGTATTCGCGATCCTGCTGCGCTCGCCCTGGTGGATCAGCTTCGCGCTTGCGGTTGGCATCTTCCTGCTCGCGCGGCTGTGGGTGCCGCCGCTCTATGCGGTAGCGGTGCCGATCCCGCTGTTCGTGATTGGCTGCATTGGCGCCTGGCGCCAGCTGCGGTCACCGGGCGCGGCGCGGGTCGCGGAGGGACTCGAGGCCCTGCGCGCGTTGACGTGGAGCGAATTCTCGGCGGCGATCGAGGCGGCGTATGCGGGCGAGGGCTACGCGGTGCGTCGGCTCAAGGTGCCGCAGGCCGACTTCGAGCTCACGCGCGACGGGCGCAAGCTGCTGGTCGGTTGCAAGCGCTGGAAGGTTGCGCGCACGGGCACCGAGCCACTGCGCGAACTGCAGACCGTTGGCCACGCGCGGCATGCGGACGAGCTGCGCTACATCGTCGCGGGTGAACTGACTGAGCAGGCGCGCGCGTTTGCCGCCAAGAAGGACATCCGCATCGTCGAGGGCGCCGAGTTGCTGACGCTGCTGGGCCCGGGGCGCCGGGCGGCGCGGCCTCAAACCTAACGCGCGCCGGTGGTCAGCCGCCGAGTCCCGGCAGGTCGTCTAGCCCGCGCACGTCCTGGCCGCCGTAGCGCCGCAGGCGGATGTCGGCTTGCTCCTTGTGCCCGGCGAAGTGCTCGAGCGCGCACAGCCGCGAGCAGAATTCGCCGACCCTCACCGATGCTTCGGGCGTGGTCACGCGCTGGTAGGTACAGGTCTTGATGAACTTGCCGACCCACAGCCCACCCGTGTAGCGCGCCGCGCGCCGCGTCGGCAGGGTGTGATTGGTACCGATGACCTTGTCGCCGTAGGCCACGTTGGTCTCGGGGCCAAGGAAGAGCGCGCCGTAGTTGGTCATGTGGTCGAGAAAATACTGCGGATCCCGGGTCATGACCTGCACATGCTCGGCGGCAATGCCGTCGGCGATGTCGACCATCTCGGCTTCGGTGTCGCAAACGATCACCTGGCCGTAGTCGCGCCAGGCCTGGCCCGCGGTCTCGCCGGTCGGCAGGATCTTGAGCTGGCGTTCGACTTCCGCCATGGTCGCCTTGGCGAGCGCTGCCGAATTGGTGAGCAGGGTCGCGGGCGAGGTCGGCCCGTGCTCGGCCTGGCCGAGGAGGTCGGCCGCGCAAAGCTCGCCGTCGACCGTATCGTCGGCGATGATCAGCGTTTCGGTCGGACCAGCGAAGAGGTCGATGCCGACGCGCCCGAAGAGCTGGCGCTTGGCTTCGGCGACGTACATGTTGCCCGGGCCGACGAGCATGTCGACCGGCTGGATGGTCTGCGTGCCGAGCGCCATCGCACCGACTGCCTGCACGCCGCCGAGACAGTAGATCTCGTCGGCGCCGCCCAGGTCCTGCGCGACGACGATTGCCGGATTCGGCCCGCCCTCGTAGGGCGGTGCGCAGGTGGCGATGCGCTTCACACCCGCGACCTTGGCGGTGACGACACTCATGTGTGCCGAGGCGACCATCGGATACTTGCCGCCCGGGACGTAGGACCCGATGCTGTTCACCGGGATGTTCTTGTGCCCGAGGATCACGCCCGGCATGGTTTCCTGCTCGACGTTCCTGAGCGCCGCCTTCTGGATCTGGGCGAAGCCGCGAATCTGCGTCTGGGCGAACTCGATGTCGGCACGCTCGCGCGCACTGACGCGCGCATAGCAGGCGTCGATGTCCGCACGACTCAAGCGAAAATATTTTGGTGACCAGCGATCAAGGCGTGCCGAGTACTCGCGTACCGCGTCGTCGCCGCGACGTTCGATCTGCGCCAGCATGGCTTCGACGGTCTGGCGTACTTTCGCGTCGGCATCGGCCTTGGCATCCTCGCTGATGCCGGTCTTCAAATAGTGGGCCACTGCAAGCTCCCTGCGTGATGTAAGCGGGTGGACGGTGAAAGACGTAACGTAGGTTATCGTAGGTCTCGGCGGCGCAACAGACAACGCCGCCGTCGCGTGGAGGAATGCTGTGGTGAGCTCCAACGAAAAATCGAAGACTGCGCTGCCGGTCTGGGCGCAAGGCATCGAGGGCCAGATCGCACTCGTGACGGGCGCGGGGCGCGGGCTCGGGCGCGCCTGCGCGCTTGCGCTCTCGCATGCAGGGGCGCGCGTGATCGCGGTCGCCCGGACACGCGCCGAGCTCGAGCGCCTGGCCGCCGAGGCCCCTGGGGCGGTGGAGGCCTGGGTCGAAGACCTGCGCGAGGACGCCGTGCTCGCGCGGATCGAGGCGCTCGCGCGCCTCGACATCCTCGTCAACAACGCCGGCACCAACCAGCCGCAGGCGTTTCTCGAAGTCACCGACGCTGCGCTCGACACCATGCTCGACCTGAACGTGCGCGCGGCGTACCGGGTCGCGCGCAGCGCCGCCCGGGTGATGGCGAAGGCCGCGCACGGCTCGATCATCCACATGAGTTCGCAGATGGGTCACGTCGGCGCGGCGCGGCGCAGTGTCTATTGCATGACCAAGCATGCGATCGAGGGCCTTACCAAGGCGATGGCGGTCGAGCTCGCAGCGCACGGCATCCGCGTGAATGCGGTGGCACCGACCTTCGTCGACACGCCGCTGACGCGGCCGTTCTTCGAGAATCCGGAATTCACCGCGTTCGTGATGAACATGATCCCGGCGAAGCGCCTGGGCACAGTGGACGAAGTCGCCGCGGCGGTGCTGTATCTCGCGTCGCCTGCGTCCGCTATCGTCACTGGGACGAGCCTCAAGCTCGACGGCGGCTGGACCGCGCACTGAGCCGCGCGCAGAACACGCTACCATAAGCGGTCTCGCCCGACGTTCTGCGTCGCCCCGGAATCGATGAAACCCGCAGCCTTCGAATACGAACGTGCGCGCACGCTCGCGGGCGCCGTGGCGCGCCTCGCGGCGCACGGGCCCGACGCCAAGCTCATTGCGGGGGGCCAAAGCCTGGTGCCGATGATGGCGATGCGGCTGTTGCGGCCAACGCTGCTCGTCGACATCGGCGAGCTCGACGAGTTGAAGCAGATCCGCATCGACGCGGATGCCGACACGGTGCGCGTCGGCGCCTGCGTGCGGCAATCCGAGGCGCTGGAACACGTCGCGCTCGGCGCGGCCGTGCCGCTGCTCGCCAAGGCCTTGCGCTGGGTCGGACACGTCCAGACCCGCAATCGCGGCACGCTCGGCGGCAGCGTCGTCCACGCCGATCCCTGTGCCGAGCTGCCGCTCGTGGTGCGCGTGCTCGACGCGCAGCTCGAGACCTGCGCGGCCTCGGGCACGTCGATGATCGCAGCGCGCGATTTCTTTACCGGGCCGCTCAGCACGGCCCTCGAACCCGAGGCCTGTCTTGCGGCGATCCATTTCCCGCGCTGGCGCGAGGGCGCGCTCGGCTGTGCGTTCGACGAGGTCAGCATTCGGCATGGTGATTTCGCAATCGTCGCGGCGGCCGCGCAGCTCGCGCTCGACGCCGGCGGGCGCTGCACGCGGGTGGTGCTAGGCGTCGGCGGCGCGGGACCCACGCCGCTCGCGCTCGAGCGGGCGGCGGCAGGGCTCGTCGGCACCCGCCTCGAGGACGCGGCGATCGACGCCGCAGCCGAACAGGCGTCGCGCGACGTGGAGCCGGGCGACGATCAGCACGCGAGCGCCGACTACCGGCGTGATCTGGTGCGCGTGCTTTCGATTCGCGTGCTGCGCGCGGCGCGCAGCGAGGCGCGCGCGCAATCGCAATTGGGTGGCGCGTCATGAGCGACGAGCGGTACTACGAGATCTGCGTCGAGGTGAACGGGGTGGCGCGGCAGGCACGCGTGCCGGCGCGTAAGACCCTGGTCGACCTGCTGCGCGAGGACCTCGACCTGACCGGGTCGCACGTCGGCTGCGAGCACGGCGTGTGTGGGGCCTGTTCGGTGCTGTTCGACGGCGAACCGATGCGCGCCTGCCTCGTATTTGCGGTGCAGGCCGACAGTCACAAGGTCACGACGGTCGAAGGTCTGTGCCGGCCGGACGGCTCGATGGGCGTGCTGCAGGACAGCTTCTGCGAAACCCACGGCCTGCAATGCGGCTACTGCACCCCGGGAATGCTGATTGCCGCGCGGGGGCTGCTCCAGCGCAGGCCGGATCCGAGCGAGGATGAGATCCGCGAAGCGATCGGCGGCAACCTGTGCCGCTGCACCGGGTACCAGCAGATCGTCGAAGCGATCCAACTCGCCGCCAAGCGCACGAGCGCAGGGGAAGGCTGACGATGGCACAGGACGACGTGACGCGGACGTTCAAGTACATCGGGCACCATCGCCGAGCGAAGGAGCATCCGCGCTTCGTGACCGGCCAGGGCCGCTTCGCGGCGGACATTGCGCTGCCAGGTCTGAAGCACGTCGCGCTGGTCGCGAGTCCCTACGCGAGCGCGACGATCGTTGCCATTCGCTGCGACGCAGCGCGTGCCATGCCCGGCGTGCACTGCGTACTCACGGGTGAGGAGCTGAGTCGCGAGACCGATTCCCTGCTGATCGGCGTCGATGCGCCGAAGGTGACGCGCTATCCGCTCGCCGCCGGCGTCGTGCGCTACGCGGGCGAGTGGGTCGCGGCGGTGGTTGCCGATTCGCGCGCCCTCGCCGAGGACGCGACCGAGTGCGTCGAGGTCGAGTACGCGCCGCTGCCGCACGTCGTCGACGCCGAGCGCGCGCTCGCGTTAGATGCGCCCCGCGTGCATCCGGCGCACGGCTCGAACGTCCTCTACCGGCGCGCGTTCGTCTGGGGTCCGGTCGACGACGCCTTCGCAGGTGCAGCGCACCGGCTCGCCTACCGTGCGCGTTGGGGACGCAGCGCGACCGTACCGATCGAGACCTTCGTGGTCTCGGCGCAGTGGAATGCGGCGAATGCACTGCTCGATGTCTGGGCGTCGATCCAGATGCCGAAGTTTCCCGACCAGACGGCGCGCGCTTTGCGCCTGCCGGGGAACGCGGTGCGCGTGCACTACGACGTCGACGTCGGTGGCAGCTACGGCACCAAGCGCGGCATCAAGCACACGGTGCTCGTCGGCTATCTCGCGCGCAAGCTGAGGATGCCGGTGCGCCTGATCGAGGACCGGCTCGAAAACATGCGCGGCGGCGACATGCAGGGGCCTGATCGCATCTTCGACGTCGAGATGGCCTACGACGCCGACGGCACGGTGCGCGCGCTGCGTATCCGCGCCCTCGACGACGTCGGCGCCTACGCGGGCCGCTCGCCGCTGCAACTCGGCAAGCCGGTCGGCGCGATCTGCGGGCCCTACCGCATCCCCGCGGTGGCCTACGAGCCGATCTCGGTGATGACCAACAAGACGCCGCAGGAGGCGGTGCGTGGCTTTGGCCAGGCGCCGACCAACTACGCGCTCGAACTCGGCATGGACAAGGTCGCGCGCGCGCTCGGCATGGACCGACTCTTGCTGCGCCAGCGCAACCTGATTCGCAAGGACGAGTTTCCCTATCTGATTCCGAGCGGTTCGACCTACGACTCGGGCGATTACCACACGGTACTCGACAAGGCGCTCGCGTCCGCCGGCTACGATGATCTGATCGCCGAGCGCGATCGGGCGCGCCGCGCCGGACGCCTCGCGGGGATCGGCGTCTCGACCTGTCTCGAACCGAGCGGTGGCAATTCGGCTTTCGAGCCGCTGTTCAATCCGAAGAACGAGACCACGACCTGGATGGATTCCTGCCTCGTGCGGGTCGACCTTTCGGGCGCGATTACCGGTGTCATGCACACCTCGACCGCCGGGCAGGGGCACGAGACGCTGGTCTCGACCGTGCTGGGCGAAGTGCTCGAGCGCGATCCGGCGTCGATCCGCGTCGTGCACGCGGATTCGCTCTCCGCGCTGCCGTCCAACAGTCCGGTCGGCAGCCGCATGGCGATCATGCTCGGTGGTGCCGCTGCCGGCGCGGCCGAACGCATCAAGGCGCAGCTGATGGCGATCGCCGCGCACAATCTCGGCGTCCCGCGCGAGGCGCTCGACTACGCGGGCGGTGCGGTTTCGGTGAAGGGGGAACCGGCGCGCAAATTAAGTTGGGACCAGTTGGTCGAAATCGCGCACCGCAAGTTCCACCAGCTGCCCGACGCGATCGAGCCCGGGCTGCAGGCGACGTTCGTCTGGGAGGTGCCCACGGGCGGCGCGCTGCCCACGGCGGACGGGCGCATCCAGATGTATCCCTGCTACGCCTTCGAGGCGCACGTCGTCTACATCGAAATCGATGCGGACACCGGGCAGCCGACGATCCGTCGCTACGCCGTCGGACATGACTGCGGCGTGATGATCAATCCGGACATCGTGCACGGCATGACCTACGGTGGGATCGCGCACGGCATCGGCGCTGCGCTGTACGAGAAGTTTTCGTATTCCGACGATGGCCAGCTCATCTCCGCTACCTTCATGGACTACCTTATTCCGAGCGCGCTCGAGGTGCCGCCGATGACGATCGTCGATCACTGCACCCCGTCGCCGCTCACCAGCTTCGGGCAGAAGGGTTCGGGCGAGGCCGGTTACCTCGGCGGGCCGGCGGCGATCGCCTGCGCGATCAACGATGCGCTCGGGCCACTCGGCACCTCGATCGAGGAAACGCCGATGAAGCCGCTCGCATTGTGGGCGCGCATCCGGGACGGGCGCGCCAGGGTCAAGCGCGTGGCCTAGGCGCAGCGATCGCATGCATCGCACACAGTCCACAGCACGCTGCCACGCTGACGCAATGATCATCGACGTTCACGCGCATTTCATTCCGGCGCTGCTCAGCGAGCGCTTCGACACGCATGCCGCGTCGTTTCCGGGTGTCGCGCTGCTGCGCGACGAAAACGGCAAGCGCCTCGCCTTCGGCGGCGGCGCGCCGACGCGGCCGATCTCGCCCAAGCTGTTCGATCTTGCCGCGCGGCGTGCCTGGATGGATGCGAACGGGATCGACCATCAGCTCGTCGGCGGCTGGCTCGACAGCTTCGGCTACGAACTGCCGGCTGGCGAGGGACTCGCCTGGAGCCGGTTCATCAACGCCTGCATGTGGGAGGCGCTGCGCGACGAGCCGCGCTTCACGCCGCTCGCCACCGTGCCCCTGCAGGACGGGGCGCTCGCCGCCGAGGTGCTCGGCGAGGCGCTCGAGCGCGGGTTCGGCGGCGCGATGATCGGCACGCTGCCGCACGGCGATCGGGGCGTGCTGGACGATCCGTCGCTCGACCCGTTCTGGGAAGCGGCCTCGCGCCTTGAAGCGCCGATCTTCCTGCATCCGATGTTCATCTGCGGCGAGCCGCGCGTCGCCGACTACGACCTGGTAAACGCCATCGGGCGGCTCGCCGACACCTCGATCGCGGTGTCCCGGCTGCTGTTCTCGGGGCATTTGCTCAAGTACCCGGGCATGAAGTTCGTGCTTTCGCACGGCGGCGCGGCATTGCCATTCGCGCTCGGGCGCCTCGCGCGCAACCATCAGATCGCACAGGGAAAGTATGCCGATCCGCGCAAAGGCTTCGAGGCGATGTATTTCGACAGCGTGGTGTTCGATGCCGACGCACTCAAGTTCCTCGTCGACAAGGCCGGCGCCGACCGGGTGATGCTCGGCTCCGACATGCCGTTTCCGATCGGCGATCCGCAACCCAAGGCCCTCATCGAGCAGGGGCGCTATTTCACCGCGGCGCAACAGAGCGGCATCCTTGGCGGCAACGCGATGCGCGTCTTCCGCGTGCGGCCCGACTGCTGGCGCCGCTAGCCAACGCGAAGGTGCTGCGGTAACGTAGCGGCGAAGATGGTGGGAAACTCGAAACGGTTACAGCTCGGGCTCGGCCTGCTCGCATCGCTGATCGTCATCGCGATCGCGGCTGGCGCCGCCTACTACATCTACCTGGGCGTGACCGGCGAAGATGCCGTGGCGACCTGCAAGAGCGAGCTCGATCACTGCATGCAGAAGTGCCGGCGCACGAGCAGCGACTCGGACGCGGCGCAGGCCTGCCAGAAAGTCTGCCAGCGCGAGGCCTATCTGTGCGAGGGCCTGAAGCGCTAGTTGCGGGTCGCGCTGGCGAGGGCACCTACTAGGCGGCGGCCTAGGGCGCGAGAGTGCGGAAGCGAAACGCGTTCCCCGCGGCAATAACGTGACCCGTCGATGGCTGCGGAAAATGCGCAGTCATCACCACCGTGTCGGTGTCGGCATGCTGCTCAAGGAAGTGGCGCCGCGTCCGCGCCGCCAGCGCGCGGTCCCAGTCGGCGCGCGGACTCCACTCCGGAAAGGCGAGCTGCAGCGGCGAGTGGATCAGATCGCCCGCCATGATGCCGCGCGCGCCCTTCGAGGCGAGCGCGACCGCGACATGACCCGGCGTGTGTCCGACCGTGGGTTCGAACCAGACGCCGTCGTCGATCTGGTGGTCGAGCTCGACCAGAACGGCCTGGCCGGCCTCCATGACCGGAAGCACGTTCTCGCGGAATACGATGCCGTTCCTCTCAGCGCTCGCCTCGTATTCGGGCCTGGCGAAAAGGTATTTCGCGTTCGGAAAGGTCGGCACCCAGCGGCCGTCGACCTGGCGCGTGTTCCATCCGCAATGGTCCACGTGCAGGTGGGTGCACATGACGGTGTCGATCTCCTCCGGCGCGACACCGGCGGCGCGCAGATTGGCGAGCCACAGCTCGTCGGTGCGTTCGCCCCAGCCGGGAAACACCTTGTGCGACTTGCGGCAACCGACGCAGGTATCGATCAGCAGCGTGTGGCGCCCGGTGCGGACGAGATAGGACTGCACTGGCAGGTTCATGCGCAGCTCGTCGGCCGACAGTGCGCCCGGCACGAGCCAGTCGAGATGGGGCGCGAGGGCCTCGCGCGATGCGTCGGGAAACATTTCGAACGCCGTCATGAACGGTCCGTCCAAATCGACAATGCGATCGACGCGGATCTCTCCCAGTTGTAACGGCGGCATGGCGTGCGACCCCTCCGAATGGAGGATCGAGCTTAGCGGGGAAGCTGCGGACGGGCGATCGAACCAAGCTCGTTCAGTTCGTCGAGGCCTGAAAAACCGCGCCCACCGCGTCGGAACGATCTATTTCCCCTTGCAATCAGCGGCGTAGCGTTCATACTATCGCTATCGAAATCGGCTTCGAGTTGTCCGCCACGCTCCTCGAGGGTGTTGCGCCCGGCCATCTCTAAACGACTATTTGATGCCTCGAACCGTTTTGGCCGGGGCGAAAGCAGACTCGGAGGGCAGTCATGCCTACTGGTACCGTCAAGTTCTTCAATCAAACCAAGGGTTACGGCTTCATTTCGCCTGATGCGGGCGGCAAAGACGTGTTCGTCCACATTTCGGCGGTCGAGCGCGCTGGACTCGCCGGGCTTAGCGAGAATCAGAAAGTCTCGTACGAGCTCACGCAGGGCCGCGATGGCAAGACCTCTGCGGACGATCTTAAGGCGCTTTAATGGCGAAGGAAGAACTGATTGAAATGCAGGGCGTAGTAAGAGAGGTACTGCCCAACACGCAGTTCCGCGTGGTTCTCGAGAACGGCGCGGACGTGCTCGCCTACGCATCCGGCAAAGTGCGCAAGTACCGGATTCGAATCCTCGCGGGCGACAAGGTCAGCCTGCAGATTTCGCCCTACGACCTCACCAAGGGTCGCATTAGCTTCCGGCACAAGGACGATACCGCACCCACGCGGGCACATCACCGCCCGCCGCCGCACCGTCGGCGCTGAGTTCCGCGCGACCGCGCGCAGCCGGCGCGCTGGTTTCTAGTCTGCTTCGCTGGTACGGGCCGCAGTGCCCGCGCGCGGCAAGATAATTCATACCTACGAAGGTACAAGGCCCGGATTTGCCTCGTAATTGTGGCGAATTCGAGTTAAAATGCACCTTCGCCGACGCGGTTCGCTGAACCTGCGTGCGGGCGCGGCAGGAAACGGGACATTCGGGTGGTCGGCACGCAAGCCAGGAGACCCCCAAGTCGACCTCGAGGCGGCCAGAATTGGGCGGCTTTCGTCTGCAGGACGTCCCGTCAATATCAGCGTATTCAATTGAAAAGCGAGAGACGCGTGAGCATTCCCAAGGCCGAGCGCATGCAATTCAAAGTCGGAAAGTACGACGTGATCGCTCAGCCGATGGGTGGCTCCGCGCACATGCTGCGTTACACGGTGCGACTGCACGGCAAGCGAATTGGTGCACTGGCGAGCATGCCGACTGAGTCCGACTGCCGGTTCATGGAGGCGCCGCCGCCGGTGCCCCCGCTCAAGCCCTTCGTCTACTACCGGCCCGGTCGGCCGAAGAAGGGTGCAACGCCTCCCAGTGCGAGCAGCGAATTTTCGCAGAACGCCGCGCCGCGCGAAGACTTGCCGAGCGACGCGATTCCCGACGCCTTGCGCGGCCGCATTAACGACTGACGCGCTGATACGGCTGCTGCTTCGTCGCGGCCGGTAACGGCCGCGTCGCAGCGCAGCGGCGCGGCGTGCAGATCGTGCAAGTCGCAAAGACCGTACACACGGCGCGCAGACGAGGACGTCGATGACCGACATCATCCTCCACCACTATCCGCCGTCGCCGGTCTCCGAGAAGGTGCGCGTTGGGCTCGGCATCAAAGGCCTCGCTTGGCGATCGGTCGAAGTTCCGCGCCTGCCGCCGAAACCCGAGTTGACGCCGCTCACTGGAGGCTACCGTCGGGCGCCGGTGATGCAGATCGGCGCCGACGTCTTTTGCGACAGCCAGTGCATCCTGCGCGAGCTCGATCGCCGCTTTCCCGAGCCGACCTTCTTTCCGGGGGGTGGCGCAGGGATGCCGTGGATCGTGAGCCGCTGGGCCGATGGCGAAATGCTCGACCTCGTGGTGCGCGTGGTGCTCGGCCACGCGCCGGACAAGCTGCCGCCGGCCTTCGCCGAGGACCGCGGGCGACTCTATCTCGGGCCCGACTGGGATTTGAACCGGGTTCACGCCGACCTGCCGCACATCGTGGCGCAGATCCGTGGTGAACTCGGTTGGATCGACCAGCGCCTCGCCGGTGGGCGCGCGTTCGTGCTTGGCCACGCGCCCGGTCTTCCCGATGCGCTGTGCTATTACCTCGTGTGGTTCCTGCGCGGACGTTGGGAGGGCGGCGCCGCGCTGCTGTCCGAGTTTCCTGCGCTCGAGGCCTGGGAGCGGCGCGTGCAGGCGATCGGTCATGGCATTTCAAGTGAGATGAGCGCTGCGGAGGCGCTCGACGTTGCGCGGGCAAGTGAACCGTCAACGCTCGAGCAAGGCGACCCGCAGGCAGCGCGCGATCCGCAAGGTCTCGCGCCGGGCATGACGGTCGGCGTCGTGCCGGTGACTGACAGCGGCGATCCGGTGGTGACCGGCACGGTTCGCCTGGTGGACCGCGAGCGGATCGCGATCCTGCGCGAGGATCCTCGCGTCGGCGCCGTGTGCGTGCACTTTCCGCGTGTCGGGTACCGGGTCAGCCGGCACTGATCGCGCGCGCTAGACGAGCTGCGACATCGGCTTCAGCGTCACGCCCGCCTTGATCAGCGCCGCGCGCAACTGACCGGCCATCACGACTGCGGCCGGATTGTCACCGTGCACGCAGATGGTGTCGATCTTCACCGGCATCTTCTTGCCGCTGACGCTGGTGACCGCGCCTTCCTCGAGCATGCGCAAAACGCGTTCGGTGGCGAGCGCCGCATCGTGGATGACCGCACCCGGCTGCTTGCGCGAGACGAGGTTGCAACTGTCGTCATAAAGGCGATCGGCGAACACTTCGCGCGCCACGCGCAGCCCGGCCTGTTCGCCGGCCTTTTCCGCTTCGGTGTTCGGCATTGCGACCAGGATGAGGTCGGGGTCTGCAGCCTTCGCGCCGCGCGCGACCGCGAGCGCAGTATCGAAATCGACCGCGGCGAGATTGCCGAGTGAACCGTGCGCCTTGACATGGGTCACCACATGGCCGGCGGCGCGCGCGATCGCCTGGATCGCGCCGATCTGGTAGATGATCATCTTCTCGAGGTCTTCCGGGCGCTCGCCCTGGATCGGGCGTCGGCCAAACCCCCAGATGTCGAGAAAGCTCGGATGTGCGCCGACGTCGACCCCGTTGGTCTTGGCGAGCGAAACCGTCTTGTGCATGACGAGCGGATCGCCGGCGTGGAATCCGCAGGCGACGTTGGCCGAGGTCACGATGCCCAGCATCGCATCGTCGTCGCCCATCTTCCAGGCGCCGAAACTTTCGCCCATGTCGGAGTTCAAGTCGATGTTCGCCATCTCAGTTCTCCTGGAGTTCGCGCGATGTCCGATGTCACTTGAGCGCCGCGAGCAGGTGGCATACTCGCCGCATGACAGCCTTGCGGCGGGGAATCGCAGTCACTGTAGGAATTGTAGCGGCTCGCGCATGAAACCGAGCAAACGCCAAACCGGGGCGACGTCGAGCTTTCGCATCCTGCAGGCGGGCGATCAGGCCCTGGTCGTCGAGTTCGGCGACGCGATCGACGCCGGCCTGAACGGGCTCGTGCAGGCGCTCGACCGCCGCGTGGCGGCGGCGGGGATCGACGGCGTGATCGAGGCGGTACCCACCTACCGCTCGCTCATGATCGTCTACGACCCCTTGCGCATCGGATCCGCGGCACTGCGCAAGCGCATCGAGAAGTTGGTGCCGAAATCCGCCGCGGCCGATGCGCCGACACGACGCTGGACGATTCCGGTCGCCTACGGCGGCGCGCACGGTCTTGACCTGGAGGACGTGGCGCGTGCGCACGGCCTATCGAGCGGCGAGGTCATCGCGCTGCACAGTGGCGCCGAGTACCGTGTCTTTATGATCGGGTTCTCGCCCGGGTTGTCCTACCTCGGCGGCCTGCCCGAGCGCTTACACACGCCGCGCCGTACCTCGCCGCGTCTCAAGGTGCCGCCGAGCAGCGTCGCGATCGGCGGCATCCAGGCCGCGGTGTTCTCGGTCGAGATTCCGAGTGGCTGGCATCTGCTCGGACGCACGCCCGAGAACCTGTTCGACCTGCGCCGCGCGCAGCCGTTTCTGCTCGGTGCGGGCGATCGCGTGCGTTTTGTCCCGATATCGCACGCCGAGTACGAGCGCCTTGCCGCGGTTACCGAGCGTGGCGAGGTCGTCGCCGAATGCGAGGCGGGTGCATGAGCATAGCGCCGGACGGCGCAGTCTTGCGCGTAATCAACCCCGGGGCGCTCGCGACGCTGCAGGATCGAGGGCGCATGGGCTACCAACGCTATGGTGTGCCGCAGTCCGGCGCGATGGATATGTGGACTTTCGCGATCGCCTGCATGCTCGTTGGCAACGAGCTCGACGAAGCCGCGATCGAATTCACGCTGATCGGCGGAACCTACGGCGTCGAGTCCGGTGCCTGCCGCGCCGCGGTGGCGGGCGCTTTTCCGGTGACGCTGAACGCTGCGGCAGTCCCGTCGTATCGCGCCTTCGATTTGCAGGCGGGCGATACGCTGCGCATCGGCGCGGGAAACATCCCCGGGGGGAGCGCGCGCGGCTACCTTGCCATTGGCGGTGGCTTCGACGTGGCGCCGGTGCTCGGCAGCCGTTCGACCCATGTGCGATCGAGAATCGGTGGCATCGATGGTGCGGCGCTGCGCAAGGACACAGGCCTGCGACTGCGCGCGCCCGCCGCGCCGGGCGGCCTGCCGCTGGCGCTCGATCCGCGCCTTGCACGCCACGACCCCGGCGCGATTCGGCTGCTGCAGGGTCCCCAGGACGACTATTTCGATGCGCAGGGCTGGGGTGTTTTGCTTGAAGAAACCTGGCGCATGAGCCCGCAGTCGGATCGCATGGGCATGCGCCTCGACGGGCCGCGCGTGCCGCACAAAGGCGACTACAACATCGTCTCGGACGGCGTGCCGCACGGTGCGATCCAGGTGCCGGGCGATGGGACGCCGATCGTGCTGCTTGCCGACCGTCAGTCGACCGGCGGCTATCCAAAGATCGCGACGGTAATCACGGCGGATCTGCCGCGCCTCGGCCAACTGCGCCCGGGTGACAGCCTGCGATTCGCGCGCGTGACGATCGACGACGCCGAAGCGGCCGCGCGCGAACTCGCCGATCGCATCGAGCTGCTGCGCAGCGCCCTGCGCCCGGCCGGAATCCTCGCCTGAGTGCCGCGGCGTCTAGGGTGAACCGGTGAGCGAGGCGACGCCGGAGGTTCCGACCTGGCACGCGATTCCCGCTGAGGACGCGCTGCGCGCGGTGAACAGTAGCCGCGGCGGGCTGGCCGCCGACGAGGTCGCGCTGCGCCGCGAACGCTACGGCCCGAACGCACTGCCGCCGCCGGTCAAGCGCAGCGCAGTCATGCGCTTCCTGCGTCAATTCCATAACGCGCTGATCTACGTGTTGATCGGCTCGGCAGTCATCACGCTGGCGCTGCAGCACTGGGTCGACAGCGCGGTGATCCTCGGCGTGGTGATCATCAACGCGATCGTCGGCTTCATCCAGGAGGGGCGGGCCGAAGAGGCGCTGGACGCGATCCGCAACATGTTGTCGCCGACCGCGATGGTGATGCGCGCGGGGCCCCGGCGCTCGGTGCCGGCCGCAGACATCGTGCCCGGTGACATCGTGCTGCTGACCGCCGGCGACAAGGTCCCGGCGGACCTGCGCCTGCTCGAAGTGCACACGCTGCGCATTGAAGAGGCGGCACTCACCGGCGAGTCGGAACCGATCGGCAAGTCGGTCGCACCGGTCGCCGTCGAGGCCGTGATCGGCGATCGGCGCTCGATCGCCTTCTCGGGCACGCTGGTGACCTACGGGCAGGGGGTCGGCGTCGCGGTCGCGACGGGTGAGGCGACTGAGATCGGTCGCATCAGCGCGCTGCTCGAGGGCGTCGAGCACATCACGACGCCGCTGTTGCGCAAGTTCGAGGCCTTCGGGCGCTGGCTGACGCTGGCCACGCTCGGCCTGATGTCGCTCACCTTTGCGCTCGGTACGCTCTGGCGCGGCTACGGCGCAGCCGAAACCTTCATGGCAGCGGTCGGCATCGCGGTCGCGATCATTCCTGAGGGGCTGCCGCCGATCCTGACGATTACGCTCGCCCTCGGCGTGCGGCGCATGGCGCGGCGCAATGCGATCGTGCGCCGGCTGCCGGCGGTCGAAACCCTCGGCTCGGTCACCGTGATCTGCTCGGACAAGACCGGCACGCTTACCCACAACGAGATGACCATCGTGCACGCGCTGACCGCGGCGCGCTCGATCGAGGTCGAGGGTAGCGGCTACGCGCCGCACGGTGTGCTGCGCGAAAACGGCGCGCGGGTCGATCCCCACGCGGACGCCGGGCTGCGCGAGCTTGCGCGCGGCGCGCTGCTATGTAACGACGCAGTACTCGGTGAGGTGGACGGCGAGTGGCGCCTCGAGGGCGATCCGACCGAAGGCGCCTTGCTGTCGTTCGCGCGCAAATGCGGCCTCGACCCCGAGGCAGAACACGCGACACGGCCGCGCCTGGACGAAATCCCGTTCGAGTCGCAGTACCGCTTCATGGCCACGCTGCATCAGGCGGGCGAGGCCACGCGCATCTACGTCAAGGGCGCGCCGGAACGGATCCTCGACATGTGCGTGACTGAGCGCGCAGCGCAGGGCGAGCGTGCGCTCGACCCGGCGGCGTGGCATGCGCGCATGGATGCGATCGCGGGGCAGGGGCTGCGGGTGCTCGCGGTCGCGGCGCGCGACGGCGCGCCGTCGCAGCAGGCGCTCGAGTTCACGCACGCGCAGGACGGCTACTGCCTGCTCGGCATGGTCGGTATCATCGATCCGCCACGCGAGGAGGCGATCGAGGCAGTCGAACGCTGCCGCGACGCCGGGATCCGCGTAAAGATGATCACCGGCGACCATGCGGCCACCGCGCGCGCGGTTGGCGAACGCCTCGGCATCGGCGGCGGCGCGGGCGTGCTCACCGGCCCCGAACTCGAGCAGCTCTCGGACGCCGAGCTTGCGCGCCGGGCGCCGCATATCGACGTGTTTGCGCGCGCCAGCCCCGAACACAAACTGCGCCTGGTCCGCGCGCTGCAGGCAAACGGCGAAATCGTCGCCATGACCGGCGACGGCGTGAACGACGCGCCCGCGCTCAAGCGCGCCGACGTCGGTATCGCGATGGGCCAGAAGGGCACCGAGGCGGCCAAGGAAGCCGCCGAGATGGTGCTCGTCGACGACAACTTCGCGTCGATCGAACGCGCGGTGGAGGAGGGCCGCACGATCTACGACAACCTGAGAAAGGCGCTGATATTCATCCTGCCGACAAACGGTGGTGAAGCCTCGTCGCTGCTGGTGGCGATTCTCTTCGGGCTGACGCTGCCGATCACGCCGGTGCAGATTCTGTGGGTGAACATGATCACCGCGGTGACGCTCTCGCTTGCGCTCGCCTTTGAACCCGGTGAGCCGGGCGCAATGCGGCGCCCGCCACGCGACCCCGCCGCGCCCATGCTCGACCGCTTTCTGGTCTGGCGCATCGTCTTCGTTTCGCTGCTGCTGCTCGGCGGTATCCTCGGGTTGTTTCTGTGGGAGCTGGAGCGTAGCGGTTCGATCGAGTCGGCACGCAGCGTCGCGGTCAACACCCTCGTGATCGGAGAAATCACCTATCTGTTCAATAGCCGGCATCTGGCGAGCAGCTCGATGAACAGCGAGGGTTTGTTCGGCAATCGCGTCGCGCTCGCAATGGCAGGCCTGCTCGTGCTGGCGCAGCTTGCGTTCACCTATGCCGGACCGATGCAGGCGCTGTTTGGCACGCAGGCGATCGACGCCACGGCCTGGGCCGCGGTGCTCGCCTTCGGCGTGCTGCTGTTCGTGCTCGTGGAGGCGGAAAAGGCGCTTATGCGGCGGCGGCCGGGACCACGGCAGACCCGTTGATGCGCGGCGGCCGACTCTGCTGTTGTCTTTTGCTCGCGAGCGCCTGCGCACTGCCGCGCATCACCGCGGCCGCGGATGCGCAGATCTGGCGCGGCAATTTCCTCGTCGCCAAGCAGGGCGCCTTATTCAATCCCTGCCGTAGCAATGAGCGCCTCGTGCTCGATGACGCGACCCCGGGACGCGCGCTCGAGGCGGCGTACCGCGAACTGGCGCGCCGGCGCGGGCGACCGATCTTCGTCGAGTTCACGGGGTTGCGCATCAACATCGCCGGGACCGCGACCGCGACCATACGCGCCACGCGCTTCGAGCGCGCGCAGGCTGACGGGCCCGGATGCCGCGAGGATCTGAACACGATCCGTCTGCGCGCCTACGGCTTCAATCCGTTTATCCAGCTCGAGGTGGGCGCGCGTTCCGTGTTGTTGCGCAGGCTGCCTTCGGGCGAACCGACCAAGTACCAGGGCGCGGCACTGCGGGTTGCCGAAGGCGAGGCGCGCTACGAAGGTTCGACCGCAGAATCAGTGATGCGTGTGCGGGTGCGTGCCAAGACCTGCCGCGAAACGCTGTCGAGCGGGATCTTCAGCTACCAGGCGCTGATCGAGGTCGACGACGAGCGCTACGTGAGTTGCGCGTACTGGGGCGACCTCGGCCCGATACCGGATTTGCCACGTTGAGCTAGAGGCGCGCGCGGTCTCTCTACGCTACGCCGCGCGCTTGGCCCGCACCAGCGTGGCGGCAAAGGCCTCGAGCTTGCGCGCGTCGGCGTCGAACCTGCGGATCCCGTCGGAAAGCTTTTCGACCGCCATCGGGTCCGCGTTGTGCATCCAGCGGAAGGCCTTCTCGTCGAGTGCGATGCGCTGCAAATTCTGGCGCTTCGCGTCCTCAGGCGAGAGCCGGCGCGGCAACTCGCCTTCGGTGGCGCGCAACTGCTCGAGCAGGTCGGGCGCGATGGTGAGCAGGTCGCAGCCCGCGAGTGCGGTGATCTGCCCCGCCTTGCGAAAGCTCGCGCCCATGACCTGGGTCGCGTAGCCGAATTTCTTGAAATAGTGGTAAATGCTCACGACCGACGCCACCCCGGGGTCGTCCTCGAGGGGGATGTCGTCGAGCTTGCGCGCCTGCTTGTGCCAATCGGTGATGCGGCCGACGAAGGGCGAGATGAGCGTGACGCCAGCCTCCGCGCAGGCGACGGCCTGGGCGAAGGAAAACAGCAGCGTCAGATTGCAATGGATGCCCTTCTTCTCGAGCCGCTCGGCCGCGCGAATGCCTTCCCAGGTACTCGCAACCTTGATCAGGATGCGCTCCGGGGCGACGCCGGCCGCGCCGTAGAGCGCGATCAGGCGTTCGGCCTTGGCCACGGTCGCATCGGTATCGAACGAGAGCCGCGCATCGACCTCTGTCGAAACGCGCCCGGCGATATGTTTCAGGATTTCACGCCCAAAGCCGACGAAGAGCTGGTCGATTACGGCCTGCGGGTCGGTGCCGGCCTCGGCCAGGGCGGCGTCGACCACCGGGCGGTAGCGCGGGTCCTGCGCCGCGGCGAGGAGCAGCGACGGATTGGTGGTTGCGTCCTGCGGTTTCCAGCGTGCAATGGCGTCGATATCGCCGGTGTCGGCGACGATGATGGAGTGCTTTTTGAGGGCGTCGAGTTGGGTTGTCATGGCGGTAGAAGAATACCGTGTCAAATCCCCATAAGGACAATGGGAACTGGCGACTAATGGAGATTCCGCAACAAATTTGGCTTGCGTGTGCGGAAGTTCACCTAGCGTTTTGAAATCACAGGCTTTCCCTTGCGTCCTACCAAGGGTAAACTGTTTGCCATCCCAACGATTCGGGCGTGCCACGTGACGAGCAGGCGTCACGCGACGAGGCGGCGCACCGTGGAGACAGGAGTTGCAGCCCACCGATATACGCAATCCCGATTACTTCCACAAAGTCGTTGATTGCCAATGGGCTTGTCCGGCGCACACGCCGGTGCCCGAATACATCAGGTTGATTGCCGCGGGGCGTTATTCCGACGCCTACATCGTCAATTGGAAGTCCAACGTCTTCCCCGGAATTCTCGGGCGCACCTGTGATCGTCCCTGCGAACCGGCCTGCCGGCGCGGGCGGGTCGAGGATGAGAGCACGGCAAAACGCGAACCGGTTGCGATCTGTCGGCTGAAGCGCGTCGCCGCCGACTACAAGGACGACATCCGGCCGCGGCTGCCCAAGCCCGCGACAAAGAAGAATGGCAAGAAGGTTGCCTGCATCGGCGCCGGTCCGGCCTCGTTGACGGTGGCGCGCGATCTTGCGCCGCTCGGTTACGCGGTGACGGTGTTCGACCAGGACCCGAAGGCGGGCGGCATGATCCGCAGCCAGATTCCGCGCTTTCGCCTGCCCGAAGAAGTCATCGACGAGGAGTGCGGCTACGTCCTCGATCTCGGGGTCGATTTTCGCGCTGGCGTGACGATCGATTCGATGAACAAGATTCTCGGTGAAGGCTTCGACGCGATTTTCGTTGGCTCGGGCGCGCCGCGCGGGCGTGACCTCGACGTTCCGGGGCGCGAGGCTGCCGCGTCGAACATTCATATCGGCATCGACTGGCTGTCGTCGGTGTCCTTCGGCCACGTCTCGAAGATCGGCAAGCGGGTGATCGTGCTCGGCGGCGGCAACACCGCGATGGACTGCTGCCGCACTTCGCGCCGCCTGGGCGGCGACGACGTCAAGGTGATCGTGCGCTCGGGCTTCGAGGAGATGAAGGCGAGCCCCTGGGAGAAAGAGGACGCGGCGCACGAAGGCATTCCGATCCTCAACTATCACGTGCCGAAGACCTTCGAGCTGAAGGACGGCAAGCTCCGCGGCATGACCTTTGAAATCGTGCGCGCAGAATACGACGCCAAGGGCCGGCGCAGCCTCATCCCGACCGGCGCGCCCGACGTCTTCTTCGAGTGCGATGACGTACTCATCGCGGTCGGCCAGGAGAATGCATTTCCCTGGATCGAGCGCGACAGCGGGATCGCGTTCGACGAATCGGGCCTGCCGGTGCTCGATGCCGTGACGATGCAGTCGTCGCTGCGGCAGGTGTTCTTTGGTGGCGATTCGGCGTTTGGCCCGAAGAACATCATCTGGGCCGTCGCGCACGGCCAGCAAGCCGCGATCTCGATCGACAAGCTGCTCACGGGCGAGGACGTGCACGAGCGCCCGGCGCCCGGCGTGACGCTGGCATCGCAGAAGATGGGCATCCACGAGTGGAGCTACGACAACGACGTCGCGCTCGACCTGCGCTACAAGGTGCCCTGGCGCGACATCAAGATCACGCTGAAAAACGTCAAGGCCGAAGTCGAGCTTGGGTTCGACGTCGCCACCGCGTGGAAGGAAGCGCAGCGCTGCCTGAACTGCGACGTGCAAACCGTGTTCACGCCCAATCTATGCATCGAGTGTGACGCCTGCGTCGACATCTGTCCGATGGACTGCATCAACTTCACGCCAAATGTTGAGGAGCACGATCTGCGCGCACGCCTGCGGGCGCCGGCGCTAGACCTGACACAGGATCTGTATGTGCAGGACGGGCTGAAAACCGGCCGCGCCATGGTGAAGGACGAGGACGTCTGCCTGCACTGCGGGCTGTGCGCCGAGCGCTGCCCGACGGGCGCATGGGACATGCAGAAGTTCCTGCTCGAGCTGACGCCGGCCGGGCCGGGCTGCAGAACGCCGCAGCGCAAGGCCGCGTAGGACTACAAGACCACAAGACCACAAGACCACAAGACCACAAGACAACAGAGAGATCGCCGTGAAGTCAGCCACCCGCAAGACGAACCAGGTCACGCCGCTCTCCCACCGGCCGGGCATCGATCCGAAGGAGTGGGCGGTCCGCGTCGACCTCGCCGCGGCCTACCGTGTCGCCGCGCACCTTGGCTGGTCGGAGCTGATCTACGCGCACATCACTGCGCGCCTGCCTGGCCCCGAGCATCATTTCCTCATCAACCCCTATGGGTTGCGCTGGGACGAGGTCAGTGCCTCGAACCTGGTGAAAATCGACGCCGATGGCAACCCGGTCGGCGCGCAGACCCATGGCGTGAACAAGGCGGGCTTCATCATCCACAGCGCGATCCACATGGGCCGCGCCGATGCGACCTGGGTCTATCACACGCACACGCTGGCCGGGATGGCGGTGTCGACGCAGGCCTGCGGTCTGTTACCGATTCACATGTACGCGCACAACTTCTTCGAGGCGCTCGGCGTGCACGACTACGAGGGACCGAGCATGCGGCTCGGCGAGCGCGAGCGGCTGGTGGCGAGCCTGGGACAGCACCCGGCGCTGCTGTTGCGTAACCATGGCTTGTTGAGCGTCGGCCGCACCGTCGCCGAAGGCTTCATTCGCATGTGGCGGCTCGAGCGCGCCTGCCAGATCCAGCTTGCGGCGCAGGCCGGCGGTGCGCTGATCGAGCCGAGCCCCGAGATGTGCCGCCAGTCGCAGGCATTGGGCGAAGAATTTCTCACCGATCAGGGCGCACTCGGCGAACTCGAGTTCGCGGCTCTGGTACGCGTGGTCGAGGAACAGGATGCACCGTACAAGTCTTAGGCAGGCGGCAGCGGAAGGACAGCGGCAGTGAAGCGCATCGAAGCAGTTAACGATTTCGTCGTCAAGTTCGCCAACGTCAACGGCTCGGGTTCGGCCTCGGCGAACGAGCTCTTCGCCAAGAGCTTCCTGCGCATGGGCATTTCGGTCAGCCCGCGCAACATCTTCCCGTCCAACATCCAGGGCCTGCCGACCTGGTACGAGGTGCGTGTAACCGAGGCCGGCTGGCTCGGGCGGCGCGGCGGCGTCGACCTGATGGTCGCGATGAACCCACAGACCTGGGACCAGGACGTGCGCGAGATCGACCCGGGTGGCTACCTCTTCTACGACAACACCAAGCCGCTGCCGAAGTCGAAGTTTCGCGATGACATCCACGTCATCGGCATGCCGCTCACCGAGATTAGCAACGCGTCGTTCACCGACTCCCGTGAGCGACAGCTGTTCAAGAACATCATCTACGTCGGCGCGCTCGCCGCGCTGCTCGACATCGAACCGGGCGTGATCGCCGAGTTGATCGGCGAGCAATACAAGGGTAAGGAAACGCTCCTCAAGCCCAACCTGAATGCGTTCCAGATGGGCTACCACTACGCCGAGCAGACGTTCAAGGACGCAATCGGCCTCAAGGCACGGCGCGCCTACAGCGTTGGCGACCAGATCTTCATCGACGGCAATTCGGCCGCCGGTCTCGGCATGGTCTACGGCGGCGCGACGGTCTGCGCCTGGTACCCGATCACGCCCTCGTCGTCGCTCGCCGAAGCCTTCCAGCGCTATTGCGCGCGCCTGCGGGTCGACAAGGAGAGCGGCAAGAACCGCCATGCGATCGTCCAGGCCGAGGATGAGCTTGCTTCGATCGGCTTGGTTGTCGGCGCCGGCTGGAACGGCGCGCGCGCCTTCACCGCCACCTCGGGGCCCGGCATTTCCCTGATGACCGAATTTATCGGCCTCGCCTATTTCGCCGAGATTCCGGTGACCATCGTCGACGTGCAGCGTGGCGGGCCTTCGACCGGCATGCCGACGCGCACCCAGCAGTCCGACGTCCTCGCCTGTGCCTACGCCTCGCACGGCGACACCAAGCACGTGCTGCTGTTTCCCGAAGATCCCTACGAGTGCTTCGAGCACGCGGCCGCGGCGCTCGACCTTGCCGACCGGCTGCAGACGCCCGTGTTCATCATGAGCGACCTCGACATCGGCATGAACCAGCGCCTGACCAAGCCCTTCACCTGGGACGACGCACGGCGTTACGACCGCGGCAAGGTGATGAGCGCCGAGGATCTCGACGCGGGCAAGGAGTTTGGTCGTTACCTGGATGTCGACGGCGACGGCATCGCCTACCGCACCACCCCCGGGACGCACCCGACCAAGGGCGGCTTCTTCACGCGCGGCACCACCAAGGACCGCTACGCGCGCTATAGCGAAGAAGGCTCGGTTTATGTCGATAACGTTCAGCGGCTACTGCGCAAGTTCGAGACCGCGAAAGCGCTCGTGCCGCAGCCGGTGCGGCGCCAAAGCGACAAGAAGACCCGCTTCGGGGCGATCTACTACGGCTCGACCAGCCCGGCGATGGCCGAGGCGATCGAAGCGCTCGAGGCTGCCGGCATCGCGCTCGACACGCTGCGCCTGCGCGCCTTTCCGTTCAGCGAGGCGGTGAACGACTTCATCGCCGAGCACGATCAGCTGTTTGTCGTCGAGCAGAATCGCGACGCGCAATTGCGCACGCTGCTGTTGAGCGAATTGAATGTCGACTCGGCCAAGCTCATGCCGGTGCTGCATTACGATGGCACGCCGATCACCGCGCGCTTCATCGCCGCCGAGATCACCGAGCGCGTTCAGATCCTGAACGTGTCGCCGATCAAAAAAGGTAAAGCTGCATGACCTACATCGCGAAACCGAAACTGCATCACCCGACGCTCAAGCAGAACAAGCTCGGGTACACGCGACGCGACTACGAGGGCAAGGTGTCGACCCTGTGCGCCGGCTGCGGCCACGACTCGATCTCGGCGGCGCTGATCCAGGCGTTCTGGGAACTCGACATCGAGCCGCATCGGGTCGCCAAGCTCTCCGGCATCGGTTGCTCGTCGAAGACGCCGGATTATTTCCTCGGCAACTCGCACGGCTTCAACACCGTGCACGGCCGCATGCCGTCGGTGCTGACTGGCGCGAACCTGGCGAACAGCGACCTGATCTACATCGGCGTCTCGGGGGACGGCGATTCGGCCTCGATCGGGCTGGGGCAGTTCGCCCACGTCATGCGCCGCGGCGTCAACATGGCCTACATCCTCGAGAACAATGGCGTCTACGGGTTGACCAAGGGCCAGTTCTCGGCGACCGCCGATTCGGGCTCGAAGTCCAAGCGCGGCGTCGAGAACACCGACGCGGCAGTCGATACCGTTGGGTTGGCGCTGCTGATGGGCGCAAGTTATGTCGCGCGCGGGTTCTCGGGCGACAAGGAGCAACTGGTGCCGATTCTCAAAGCCGCGATTGCGCACCCCGGAGCGGCATTCGTCGACATCATCAGCCCCTGCGTGGCGTTTAACAATCACGCCGGATCGACCAAGAGCTACGATTATCTGCGGGACCACAACGAGGCGGTCAGCCGGTTGGACTTCTGGCCGTCCAGAGAAGCGATCAGCGTGTCTTACGAAGAGGGCACGACAATCGAGGTTCCGCAGCACGACGGGTCGGTGCTCAAGCTGCGCAAGCTCGACGGATCGTACGACCCGACCGACCGGATTGCGGCGTTTAATGCAATCGCGCAGGCGGCGGCGAAGGGCGAGGTGCTGACCGGGCTGTTGTACGTCGATCCGTCGGCCGCGGATTTGCACGCACATCTTGCGACCGTGGATGTCCCATTCAACCAGCTCGGGGAAAAGGAGCTGTGTCCCGGGTCGGCAATGCTGGACCGGATCAACGCGAGTTTGCGCTAGGCGCCCGCCGGGAGGCGTTGCCTCCCGGCGAGTCATACCCGCTGCGGTCCGGCACGCAGCGCGTCCGTAGACGCGGCGACGGTGGAGGGGAGGACCGACGTGAGTCACGACGTCACTGCGCATTACTCGCGGGGCGACCTGCTCGAACGGTTGAACCGGGCGTTGGTCGAGGACGGTGTCGATCCCGACCAGCCGAGCATCGAAGCCCTGGCGCATTACGACCATTTTCACGGCCGCGGGCTGGAAGCGACGACCGAGATCGCCGATGCGCTCGAGATTGCGGCGACGGGCCATCTGCTCGATGTCGGCAGCGGAATCGGTGGCCCGGCGCGCTACTTTGCGAATCGCTTCGGCTGTCGAGTCACCGGCATCGATCTGACTGCCGAGTTTTGCGAGGTTGCGCGTCATCTGACACGGCTGTTCGAACTCGATGATCGTGTCGCATTCGAACTCGGCAACGCCCTCGCCATGCCGTTCGCCGACGCCACATTCGACGGCGTCTACTCGATGAACGTGTCGATGAACATTGCCGACAAGGCCGGGCTCTATCGCGAGATCCACAGGGTGCTGAGGCCCGGCGCCTGGCTCATGCTGTCGGAGGTGGCGAAGGGCGCCGGCCCGGCGCTCGACTATCCGACACCCTGGGCGCGCAGCGCGGACGACAGTTTTCTGTCGACGCTCGAGGAAACGATCCACGGCCTCGAGCATGCCGGGTTCGCGGTCGCACAGTCGCGCAACAGCCTCGAGGCGGCGCTGGCCTTCAGCGCCCGCAGCCGCGCACTGGTCGAGCGCGGCGAGAAACCGCCGCACCGCGCGGTCCAGCTGATCCACGGCGATGTCGCGCGCGAGGCGATGGCGAATACGGGGCGCGGCTTGGCAGAAGGATGCATCGTGCCGGTCGAAATCCTGGCGCGCAAGCGCGGTTGACGGACCGGTCGCGCGCGGGGGATTGCACAGCAGGCGTTCAGAGGCGCAGAATCTTCAGGGCAGGCAAGATCGAGTCGCCTCTCCCGCGTACGCACGAGGGTTGCCAGTTCATGTCAACAAGACCCGCCGCACACACCGACCGCCTGAGATCGATCGGTGTCGTCGTTCTCGGAATCATCCTTGCCGCGGTTCCTTTGGCGCTCTGGGTCGCCTGGACGTCGGCGATCTTTCTCGTCGTTCTCGCAATGGGCTGGGCAAGCGCCGTATTGATCATTGCCCTCGTGGATTGGCAGCGCTTCGCCGGCGATAATGAGAATGCGCTGCGCGGCGGCGCGTCGGCCGCTTCCGTAAGCGACGAATTCGTTGCAGAAGTTCAACGGATTTCTCCGTTGACCTAACATCATGCCTGGCTTGAGAAGCCGCGCTTTCGCGACGCGATGGAGAAACTGCGACAGCTGCTGCGGTGACCGCGCCCAGATAGGTCGGCTTCCAGCCGGCATTCACGGGCGCTCGTCGCCTTGGTGTGAATCAACGAATCCTCGTTAGGCGTCGGAGAAAATCGTGGCGATCGCCCTCGCCGTGCTGAGTTCAATCTGCTTCGGCATCGCGCTGGTGACGGGGCGCGTCGGCCTGCGCACGCTCGACGCACGTTCGGGGGCGGCGATCAGCATCCCGACCGCGACCATCCTCTTCGCTGTCGCCTCTCCGTTCGTGCTCGACCTGTCGGGATTCAGCGTTGCTGCCGTACTCTTATTTGGCGTGGTGGGATTGTTCTTCCCGGCGCTCGTCACGATCCTCACGTTTCGTTCAAACGAGCAGCTTGGACCCACGGTGACGAGCGCGGTGTCCGGAACCGCGCCGTTGTTCGCTCTGCTCGCGGCCAGCCTGTTACTCGACGAGCGTATCCCCACGCAGGCCGTCACGGCGGCGACCGGCGTCGCCGTCGGAATCGGTTTGCTGTGCTGGAATCCAGCCGGCATGCGACCGGGATTTGTCGGCTGGTCGCTGCTGTGGCCGATCGCGGGCGCCGTGGTGCGCGGCATTGTGCAGGTCGTGGTCAAAGCCGGTTTGCTGCTCTGGCCGAACCCCTTTGCGGCTGGCCTGATTGGCTATACGGTTTCTTCTGCGACCGTAATCGCCGCAGACCGGTTTGGACGTCAAGAGAGGCGCAGTCCAACGAAGCAGAGTTTGCTTTGGTTCGGCGTGACCGGCGTACTAAACGGCGGCGCCGTGCTCCTCATGTACGCCGCATTGAGTATCGCCACCGTGTCGATGGTGGCCCCAATCGTCGCCGCCTACCCTTTGATCACTGCGATCGTCAGCGCGATCGTTCTGCGTGGTGAAGACCTCACTGCGCGCATGATCGCGGGCGCCGCGGTGACCGTCGCGGCGATCGTCTACCTGGTGGTGTCGACAACCGGTGCCTAACAAACGCGTGCAGTCGAACCTTGTGGGCGCGCTTGGACGTCATGGACTTCTTCTGCGATGATGCAACTGCGAGGATTCGTACCGATATTCCACGACGATTCCTTGCCGTAAGTCTGGAGCGCAATCCGCTCGAGAGGCAAACATGAAGTTCAAAGGCATTGGCTTCGCCCTCGTAATCGCGCTCGGCATTCTGCTGGTGCCGCACGCCGCCCAGGCCCAGCAGAAAGCGTACCTGTTCAAGATCGGGTTTCTCGGCAACTCCACGGCGGCCCTCGAGGCGAATCTCATCGAGCCGTTCCGCGAGGGGTTGCGTGACCTCGGCTACGTCGAGGGCCAAAACCTTCTGATCGAGTGGCGGTGGGCCGAAGGAAAGTACGCGCGTCTCCCCAAGCTAATCGGCGAGTTGCTCGCCCAGAAGGTCGACGTGATCGTGACCGCCGGGACGCCCGCCACCCTCGCCGTCAAGAAGGCCACAACGTCGACCCCCTTAGTCATGGTCGCCGTCGGCGATCCGGTCGGTACCGGCATCGTCCCGTCCCTCAGCAAGCCCGGGGGGAACATCACCGGCTTGACTTCGATCTCAACGGAAATGGACGCTAAACGACTTGAGTTGCTCAAGGAAGTCGTCCCCACGGTCTCCCACGTCGCGGTGCTTTGGAATTCAGTCAGCCCGCTTCAGGTCATCGCCGAGAAGCGCGTGCAGGCCGCGGCCAATGCGCTCGGCGTAAAAATGCTGTCGCTCGGGGTGCGCAATAAAGAAGAGATCGAGAGCGCGTTTGCGACGATCGTCAAGGCGCGGGCGGACGCACTCCTCGTTCTGGCGGATCGGCTATTCCTGCACCACCGCGCGCTCATCATGGAATTCGCCGCCCAAGAGCGTCTTCCCGGGGTGCACGCCTACCGGGAATTGGTCGAGGCGGGTGGGTTGATGTCCTAT
>JAQBBQ010000012.1:0-17683 GCA_032125995.1 Betaproteobacteria bacterium
GGAGCAGTGCTAGCGCGCCCGGCGTTGTCTGACTGACCCGCGCGTGCGAGGCGCGACTCGTTTGGTCGTTGGCGTCGCGCCTAGCCCGCGAGCGTCAATCCACCGCTGACGCTGAGTATCTGTCCGGTCACGTACTCGGAGCGCTTGCTCGCGAAAAAGAGGATCGCGTCAGCGATCTCCTGCGGCTGCGCAACGCGACGGAACGGAATCGCCCGGACAAACGCTTCGCGAATCTTCTCCGGTACGCGGTTGTAGAGCGGCGTGTCGGTGGGTCCCGGGCAGACGCAGTTCACGTTGACGCCGAAGCGCGCCGCTTCGCGTGCGAGCGACTTGGTGAAGGCGATCACGCCGCCCTTGGCCGCGGAGTACACCGTCTCGCCGAGGCTGCCGACGCGCCCGGCATCGCTCGAGATGTTGATGATCTTTCCGGACCGCGCCTCGAACATCGACGGCAGCAGCTTGTGGGTGAGCCGGATCGGCCCCATCAGGTTAATCGCCAGGACCTGGTCCCAGAATTCTGGCGGGTTGTCGACAAAGGGCTGAACGCGACCCCAGCCAGCCGCGTTGACGAGCACGTCGATACGCTTGCCGGCGCGCTCGAGCACCTGGGCCGCAAACTGGTCGATCGACCCGCCGTCGGTCAGATCAAGCTTTAGAAATTCGACTTTGATTCCGGCGGCCTGAGCTTCCTTCTGCACTGCCGCGCCGCCAGCTTCGTCGATATCGCCGAGAAAGACACGCGCGCCCGCGCGTGCCAGCTCCAGTGTCGTTGCCTTGCCGATGCCGGAGGCCCCGCCCGTGACAATCGCGTTCTTACCGTCTAGTTTCATCTCTGTGCTCCCCTTGGTTCTGCGAATAAAGGATTCCGACGCGAACGCGCACTATTCGGCGTCAGGTTGCGCCGAGGGCTGTGCCTGCTGGAAGGCGTCCAGCTTCATACAGGCCTCGAATATGCGCATCGTCGTCGGGTAGCCCGACAGCGCACAGTCGAAGCGCTGCGCGTTGAAGATCTGCGGCACCAGGCAGCAGTCCGCAATGGTCGGTGCATTTCCGTGACAGTGAGCGCCCGCTTCACCATCCTGCGTCAGCGCCGCTTCGAGCTTTTCCAATCCGCTCGCGATCCAGTACCGGTACCAGCTGGCGATGCCCGCCTCGTCCAGTCCGAGATGCGTGCGCAAGTACTGCAGCGCGCGCAGGTTGTTGAGCGGATGGATCTCACAGGCCACGACATCGGCGAGCGCGCGTACGCGTGCGCGGCCGAAGCTGTCCGAGGGAAGCAGCGCCGGCTCAGGATAACGCTCCTCCAGATACTCGAGAATCGCGAGGGACTGCGTCAGCCGCCTGCCGTCGACGACGAGCGTGGGCAGCAGCCCCTGCGGATTGAGCGCGAGGTAAGCGGCGGCACGATGCTCGCCCTTGCGCAGATGGACCGGGTACGCCGTGTACGCGAGTCCCTTGAGACGGAGCGCGATGCGCACGCGGAATGCCGCCGAACTGTTGAAGTAGGTATAGAGCTCCATGACAGCCGACCGCGGCGTGGGCGTGGGCGAGGCGCGACCGGACGTTAGGCGGCCGGAACGATCGTAACGTTTAGGGTGCCGATGCCTTCGATCGAGGCGACGAGCTTGTCGCCCGGTTTCACCGGCCCGACGCCGGCGGGCGTGCCGCTGAAGATCAGGTCGCCGGGCTCGAGCGTGTAGTACTCGGAGAGGTACGCGATCTGCTCGGGCACCGACCAGATCATGTCTGAAAGATCCGCGTCCTGCCGTCGCTTGCCGTTCACGTCGAGGTGGATTGCGCCCTTCGCCGGATGACCGATCCGGGACGCGGGCGCGAGCGCGCTGCAGGGCGCGGCCTGATCGAAATCCTTGCCGAAATCCCAGGGCCGGCCGTGATCCTTACCCCACTGCTGCAGATCGCGGCGCGTCATGTCGAGTCCGACGCCGTAGCCGAACACGTGCGCGTTCGCGGCCGCCGCAGCAATGCGTCGTCCACCCTTTGCAATCGCGACCACCATTTCCGTTTCGTAATGAAGGTTCGATGTTTTCGGCGGATAGGCGACGCCGCCCCCATTCGGAACCACGGCATGCGCGGACTTGATGAAGAAGAACGGCGCTTCGCGCCCGTCGCCGCCCATTTCCTTCTGGTGCTCGACGTAATTGCGGCCGACGCAGAAGATGCGCCGAACCGGAAACGGGTCGCCGCCATCGGTGACCGGCAGCGCGGGTGGGGTCCACAACGGAATTGCGTATGCCATTACGGTCTCGTCATTCGAATGATTTGAAGAAGGCGGATTCTAGCCCTGAGCACCGAGCTCCCGCTGCAGAATTTCGCGCAGTTTGAAGCGCTGCATCTTGCCGGTCGCGGTGCGCGGGATTTCGTCGAGCGTGCGGATCCAGCGCGGGCGCTTGTGGCGCGGCAGCCGCGCTTCGCAGGCGCGCTGGGCGGCCTCGAGCGCCGCGACCCGGTCGTTTGTCGGTACGATGAAAAGCGCGAGCCGCTCGAACCCGGCATCGTCGGTGACCGGAACGCAGGCCGCTTCGGAGACCGCGGCCTCGCCTTGCACCGCCTCCTCGACGTCGCCCGGCTGCACCCATTGGCCGGCGACCTTGATGAAATCGTCGGACCGGCCCTGGTGCGCGTAGAACCCGTCGGCATCGCGCACGAACACGTCGCGCGTGCAGAACCAGCCGTCGACGAATTGTTCCTGCGTCGCCTCGGGCCGGTTCGCGTAGCCCAGCGCGATCGCGGGGTGCCGCAGCCAGAGCACGCCCGGCTTGCCGGCGCCCACTTCGACGCCGGCTTCGTCCCGCAGGATCGCGTCGACGCCGCTCAGCGGCCGCCCGGTGCGCGGGCCTCGCACCGTTCCCGGTGGCGTCATCATGGCGACGCAGAACGTCTCCGACATGCCGTATAGGCCGAGGATCTCGCGGCCCGTCTCCCGCTGCCAGGCGTCATTGACCGACGCCGGCAGCCGCTCGCCCGCAGACACGAAGTAGCGCACCGCCGCCAGCGGCGCGCGCGCGACCTCGGGCTGATCGAGCAGGGTGCGGTAGAACGACGGCACGCTGAAGAATGCCGTCGGTTGGTGGCGCGCGACGAGTGCACAGATTGAATCCGGGTCCGCCCAATCCGGATGCAGGATGGCGGTAGCGCCGAGCGAGAGCGGTCCGACGAGGCCGTGCTCGAGGGCATAGGAAAAAAACAGTTTGGAGGTTGCGAGCACCCGGTCATCGGCACCCAGCCCCAGCACTTCGCGCTGGCCCATACCGGCGAGCAGCAGGTTGCCGTGGGTATGGATGATGCCCTTCGGCCGACCGGTCGTTCCGGAGGAATACAGCCAGAACGCCGGATCGTCCCGGCGCGCGTCGTGCGCCGGCAGATCGTCGCGCGCCGCATGCAATGCATCGCGCCACGACGCGGCGCCCGCAACGCGATGGTCACTCGCCCCGACCACGACGAGTCCGCCTTGCGCGGCAGACTCCTGCGCCAGGTCCGGCCGGGCCGCAACGAACACATCCTCGATCAGGGCGACGCGCGCTGCGCTATCGGCGTGAATGTGACGGTAATCGTCTTCGGACAGCTTGCTGTTCAGCGCGACGGCAACCGCGCCCGCCCGCACTACACCGAGCCATGCCGCGGCCATTTCCGGTGTGTCGCGCATCAACAGCAAGACGCGCTCGCCCGGGCGCACGCCCATCGCCGCAAGCGCGCCTGCGGCGCGCCGGACCTGCCTGGCGAGCTGCGCGTAACTAACCTGCTCATCACCGCAGATGAGGGCAGTGCGCGCGGCGTGGCGCGCCAGGGCGGTTTCGCCCAGCAACTCGTCAGCGGCGTTCATGGGCGAGACAGCTTACACAGGGGCCTACGGCAGGAAAAGGCGCAAGCAGAAATCTTCTGGCATGCTAGCGCCGTGAACGTTCGAGCGTCAAACTGTTTGATCTGCAAACAAATCATGCGTCAACACGATGAAGCCGCGCGCGTCTGAGCTGCAGATTACGGCGCACGTCCTCGCGCAAGGTGACCTCTCGAACCTGGTGGGCTATCGGCTGCGGCGCGCACAGCAGGAGCTGTTTCGCGATTTCGCCGCGAGCATTCCTGATCTTTCGCCGGGTCGCGCCGGGCTGCTGATGCTGATCGAGGCCAACCCGGGCCTCACGCAAAGCCGCCTCGCGCAGGCAATGGCGCTCGATCGCTCGACCATGGTGGGTGTGCTGGACGCGCTTGAAGCACGCGGCTGGGTCGAGCGGCGTAAGGGCAAGGATCGCCGCACCAATGGGCTGTGGCTGACGCGCGCGGGGCGCACGCTGCTTGCGCGCGTCAAGCGCCGGATCGCCGACCACGAAGCGCGGGTCACCGCGCGCCTGTCGCATGCGGAGCGTGAACGCTTGCTCGCGCTCTTGACGAAGCTCTGCCCTGCCTAAACGAAGACGGGGCGCCGTCTGACGCCCCGTCGTGTAGTCGAAGGTTGGAACGTTGACACGGCCCGCGCCGCGCCGCGGCTGCGCCGCTCAGTTGCTGTACGCGTTCTCCCCATGCTCGGCGACATCGAGCCCTTCGGTCTCCTGTTCGTCGCTCACCCGCAGCCCGGTGAACATGTCGACGAGCTTGAGAATGATGAACGTCGCGATCGCGGTATAGACGATCGTGAATCCGACCCCGGCGAACTGGGCGACGAGCTGCCCGCCGATACTCTTGATCTCACCGCCGAAGCCCGCGCCGCCGAGGCCCGGCGCGGCGAGAATGCCGATCCCCAGCGCACCGACGATGCCGCCGACGCCATGCACGCCGAAGACGTCGAGCGAGTCGTCGTAGCCGAACATGCGCTTGAGGTGAGCCACCGCCCAGAAGCAGATCACACCGGCGAGCGCACCGAGCACGATCGCCCCCATCGGACCCGCGTTGCCGCAGGCTGGTGTGATGGCAACCAGGCCCGCGATCGCGCCCGAGGCGGCACCGAGCAGGCTGGGTTTGCCCTTGACGATCCACTCGGCGAAGGTCCAGCCCAGCACCGCAGCCGCTGTGGCCAGCTGCGTATTCATCATCGCGAGCGCCGCGCTGCCGTTGGCGGCCACCGCACTGCCCGCATTGAATCCAAACCAGCCGGCCCAAAGCAGCGCGGCGCCGGTGAGCGTGAAGGTCAGGTTGTGCGGCGGCATCGCCAGCTTGCCGTAACTCTTGCGCTTGCCGAGCACAATCGCGGCAACCAGACCGGCGACGCCGGCGTTGATGTGCACCACCGTGCCCCCCGCGAAGTCGATCGTGCCCATGCCGCCGATCCAGCCACCGCCCCACACCATGTGGGCGATCGGCACGTAGCACACGAACAGCCAGAGCGCCATGAACCACAGGACTGCGGAGAATTTCATGCGCTCGGCGAATGCGCCGACGATCAGCGCCGGCGTGATTGCAGCAAATGTCAGCTGGAACGCCGCAAACAGAAGTTCAGGAATGGTGCCCTGCAACGAGACCGGCGTGATCCCCGAAAGGAAGGCCTTGCCAAAGCCGCCGATGAAGCTGTTGCCCTCGCTGAAGGCCAGGCTGTAACCGAACAGCGCCCAGAGGATCGAAATCATCGAGAAGGTGACGAGGACCTGCATGAGCACCGAAAGCACGTTCTTGGCGCGGACCATGCCGCCGTAGAAAAGCGCGAGGCCAGGCACGATCATGATGATGACGAGGACCGTCGACACCAGCATCCAGGCCGTGTCGCCGGAGTCGAGCTTCGCGTCGGCAGCGTGCGCGACGCCGCCCGAGAGCAGCAGGCCGAGGATTGCAATCAGGGATTTCATGTGATTCTCCTACAGTGCCGCCGCATCGGTTTCACCGGTGCGGATGCGTATGACCTTCTCGAGTTCGGAGACGAAGATCTTGCCGTCGCCGATCTTCCCGGTGTTGGCGGACTTCTCGATCACTTCGATGACCTGATCGAGCATCTCCGTCTTGATCGCGACTTCGACCTTCACCTTGGGCAGGAAGTCGACGACGTATTCGGCGCCACGATAGAGCTCGGTGTGGCCCTTCTGACGGCCGAATCCCTTGACTTCGGTTACGGTGACGCCCTGCACCCCGATCGCAGATAGCGCTTCGCGCACCTCGTCGAGCTTGAAGGGTTTGATGATTGCGGTGACGAGTTTCATGGTGATCTCCCGAAGCGCGGAGAGCGAAAGCCCCGCCTGCCTGCGCCCGCTATGGTGGTGTTAGAACGATTTGCTGACATAGACGACGAACGCGGATTTCGCTGTGTCGTAGCCGGTTCCATCAACCCACGCGCTCGTCCCATTCGTATCCGCGTAGTACGCGCCGATCTTCAGGTCTTTGAGCGTTCCAGACGGCACTGCGTAGGCACCCCCGATCTTCCAATCGTCGTAGGCCGCTTTCGTGGCCCCGGTACCGTCGTTCTTCACGTCCAAGATCCCGTAGTGCGCGTTCACCGAGAAGCCACTGTCGCCGATCGGGTAGTCGGCGGAGAGATCGAGATACCAGGTGCCGTCGGTCTTCTGCCCGGTTGGCCGTGCGCCAAAGTAGTCCTGCAGGTTGTACGAATACTTCAAGCCGAGAAACTTCCAGCCGAGCGCGCCATAGAGCTCCCAGGTGTTGGCCTTGGTCACGCCTGGGTTCGCGTTGCCGGGGAAGTAGTAGTAGATGGTGCCGGCGTCGAACGTGAAATCACTTTTGCCGAAATTCCCCTTGTAGCCGCCGTAGAAGTCCCATTAGAGGCTCGAGCGCGTGTACGACCCAAAATCTTCGAGCCAGCTGATGTTCGATGCCCAGGTGCCGGCGTAGAGACCGCTGGCGTGCCCATAGTCGAATCCGCCTTGCACCGCGGGTTTACCCGCCGTCTGCGCTGTGCCGCGAAAGATGTACTCGCTGAACAGCCCAACGTTGGCGCTGAACGAATGCGGGGATTCCGCGGCCTGCGCCTGGGCGAGTGCCGGAACACAAAGCGTGCCGGTCAGCGCAAGGGTCAAGAGGGCTTTACGCATCGTGCTTCTCCGATAAGGAAGGGAATCGACAGGGCACTTAACGCAGCTTCCGTGCCAGGGTTTCTTCCCCCGTCTTTTCAGTGCACTAAGACGCGCGTGCCGCGTTCCGGCAGACCGGACGCACCAATCCGAACCGTTGATCGCAGCGCATGCCCAACTGTGGTGCAGGGCCAGTGCTAGACTCGAAACCCCGCGCGACGTCACTTTTCGATGGCCGAAAAACACCTGATTGACGACCTCGGCGAGCGCATCGCCCAGGCGATGCGCGATTCGCCCGTGCAGGACATGGACAAGAATCTGCACGCCCTGCTTGGTGCGTTTTTCGACCGCTTCGACCTGGTACTGCGCGAGGATTTCGAGGTTCAGAAAAAGCTCCTCGAGCGCGCGCAGGCGCAGCTGGAGACCCTCGAAGCGCGTCTCGCGGAACTCGAGGCGCGCAGCCGCTCGCAGACCGACGCCTGAGCGACGTTTGAGGCGGACCGGGTAAACCGTCTCCCCCACTGCGGCGTTGCTTCTTCCCGAAAGGGGGACGCATGTCGCTTGCAGTGGTGGCGAGCCGCGCGCTCGTCGGGATCGACGCGCCGGAGGTGGCGGTCGAAGTGCACCTCGGCCCGGGACTTCCCGCATTCCACATCGTCGGGCTGCCCGACGCCGAGGTTCGCGAAGCGAAGGACCGCGTACGCGCTGCGCTGAATCACGCGCGGTTCGAGTTCCCGATGCGCCGCATCACCGTGAACCTTGCACCGGCCGATCTGCCGAAGGATTCGAGCCGCTTCGACCTGCCGATCGCGCTCGGCATTCTTGCGGCGAGCGGGCAACTTGAGCGCGAAGCGCTCGCAGGCTACGAATTCGCGGGCGAACTTTCGCTTAGCGGCGAGTTACGAATCGTACGCGGTGCGTTCGTGATGGCCTTGCGCGCGAAGCGCGCGCGGCGTGCCTTCGTCTTGCCGGCGGCCAACGCCGACGAAGCAGCGCTCGCGGGACATGCGCGGGTCCTGCCCGCGCGAACCCTGCTCGAGGTCTGCGCGCATCTCGCGGGCGAGGCCGTGATCGAATGGCAGGGTCCGGCGTTGCCCGTCGCGCGCGATCCGGTCCCCGACCTGTGCGACGTCAAGGGACAATCGGCGGCCAAGCGCGCGCTCGAAGTGGCTGCCGCGGGCCACCACGGCGTGCTGTTGGTCGGGCCGCCGGGTACCGGCAAATCGATGCTTGCGGCGCGCTTCCCCGGGCTGCTTCCCGCGCTGAGCGAGCAGGAGGCGCTCGACGTGGCGGCGGTGCACTCGGTCTCCGGGCGCGGGTTCGACGCTGCGCGGTGGGGCGAGCGGCCGTTCCGCGCCCCGCATCATTCAGCCTCGAGCCGTGCGCTCGTCGGCGGCGGCAATCCGCCACGTCCGGGTGAGATCTCTCTCGCGCACCACGGCGTGCTGTTCCTCGATGAGCTGCCGGAATTCCCGCGCGATGCGCTCGAAGCGCTGCGCGAGCCGCTCGAGACCGGGTTCGTGTCCATTGCGCGCGCAGCGCACCACGCGCGCTTTCCAGCGAGCTTCCAGATGATTGCGGCGATGAATCCCTGCCGCTGCGGCTACCTCGGGCATCCGACTATGCGCTGTCGTTGCACGCCGGAACAGATCGATCGCTATTGCGCGAAGCTGTCGGGCCCGCTGCTCGACCGGATCGACCTGCGGGTCGAGGTGCCGGCGCTGGCGCACGACGAAATCCTGGCGGCGGGCGCGGGCGAAGCGAGCGCGCCGGTTCGCACGCGCGCCGCGGCTGCCCATCGGCGCCAAGTCGAGCGCCAGGGCCTGTCCAACGGTCGGCTCGGGCCCGCAGCGATCGAGCGCTTCTGCGTTCCCGATCAGGCCGCGCGCAGGCTCCTCAAGCAGGCGTTCTCCCAGCTCGGCTTGTCGGCACGCGCGGCACACCGGGTGCTCAGCGTCGCGCGCACGGTGGCCGACCTTGCAGGCACCGACGGTATCGGCGCAGAACACGTCGCCGAGGCGATTCAATACCGACGCACCCCGCGCGCCTGACGCCCCGGTTATAGTCGCGCGGCATGGCGACCTACGCGATCGGCGACGTCCAGGGCTGCTACGACGAACTCCGCGAGCTGCTCGAGGTCATCGCGTTCGATCACGTCCGTGACCGCCTCTGGTTTGTCGGGGATCTCGTCAATCGCGGGCCGCAATCACTCGAAGTCCTGCGCTTCGTGCGCGCGCTCGGCGCGCGCGCGGTGACCATTTTGGGAAATCACGATCTGCACCTGCTCTGCGTACATGCAGGGTTCGCAAAGCGCCGCAACGACGACAGCCTTGACGCGCTGCTGGCTGCGCCTGACGCAGCCGGGCTCATCGACTGGCTGCGCACCCGGTCGATGATGCACGTCGAGGGGCGCTACGCGATGGTGCACGCCGGGTTGCTGCCGCAATGGACGATCGACAAAGCGAATGCATTGGCCCGCGAAGTGGAGAACGCTCTCGCCGGCTCGAACTACCGCGACTTCCTCGCCAATCTGTATGGGGACGAGCCCCGGGAATGGAGCGACGCACTCGAGTCCTGGGACCGCCTGCGCCTGATCGTCAACGTGATGACGCGGATGCGGTTCTGTTCGCGCGAGGGGCAGGTGGAAGTGCGCGCCAAGGGGCGCGATGCGCCGGCGGGATATGTGCCCTGGTTTGATGCGCGGCCGGCGCAGGACGAACCGACGATCATCTGCGGCCACTGGTCGACGCTCGGCTTGAAGCTGACCGAGCGGCTGGCGGCACTCGATACCGGCTGCGTGTGGGGTGGATCACTCAGCGCGCTGCGACTGGACGACCGCACACTCTTTCAAACGCCGTGCCCGCCTCACCGGCGCCCCGGTGCCGGCTGACCGAGGAAAGGATTTCGGATGACCGACTGCGTATTCTGCAAGATTGTCGCCGGCCAGATTCCGGCGACCAAGGTATACGAGGACGAAGCGACGCTCGCCTTCATGGACATCGGCCACGTCAATCCCGGCCACGTCCTCGTGGCGTTGAAGCCGCATGTCGAGAACGTGTACGGACTCGAGGAGGGTCAGGCCGGCGCGGTGTTTCGGACCGTCGCGCGCGTGGCGCGCGCAATCCGGGCGGCCTTCACCCCCGCAGGCTTGTCGGTCTACCAGGCGAACGGCAAGCCTGCCGGTCAGACGGTGTTTCACTTTCACGTTCATCTCGTGCCACGGCACGACGACGACGGCATGGCACTTACCTGGCCGGTGAAGAACCCGCCGCGCGAAGTGCTCGAAGCGTATGCAGCGCGGATACGCGCCGCGTTCTAGTTGTTCGGGATCTTTTCCACGCGCGTAATCCCGCCACCGGTCACCAGGCGTACGCGGTCGCCAGGCTGGAACGCGTCGGCGCTAACTTCCTGCACGATGGCCCGCAGCTCCCCGGTGTTGAGCTCGACGAGGATCTCGAGCGCATCGCGTTGCGTGAGCTTTCCTTCGATCGCCTCGCCGGCCATCGACCCGGCGACCGAGCCGAGGACCGCACCGACGGCCGAGCCGCGCCCCTTGCCGACTTCGCTGCCCGCGACCCCGCCGACGACCCCGCCCACAACTGCGCCCACACCGGAATTGGTCCCGGGCAGGGTGACAGCCCGCACCGAGTCCACCGTGCCGAAGCGCACGGTCTTCTCGTTGCGTGGGGGCGACGGCGGCGGCTTGGGTTCGGACCGCTCCTGAGGTTGGGGTGTGCCGTCGCGGGGCGGATCCCCCTCCTCACCCGAGCCATTCGATGCGCAGCCCGCAAGCAGCGCCGCGCTCGCCGCGATGACGCATGCGGCGCGCAACATCTCACGCATTCCAGGGGGAAAAGCCAAACGCCGTGCGGAAGCGCGCATCGATCTCGTCCTGCGCCGGTTTGTGGTTTTGACCGCCGCGATGTGCAATCTTGATCGCGCCCATGACGGCGCCAAGCCGCGCGGTCGTCGGCCAGTCCCAGCCCGCTGCGATGCCGTGCAGCAGCCCGGCGCGGTAGGCGTCGCCGCAACCGGTCGGATCGACCACTTGGGCCGCCTCGACGCAGGGAATCTCGTGACGCTGGCTGTCGGTGAGCACGACAGAGCCACGCGCACCCAGCGTGACCACGAGCGCCTTGACTTGCTTCGCCAGCGTCGCGAGATCGACGCCGGTCTTCTCTTCCAGCATCTTGCCCTCGTAGTCGTTCACCGCGACGTAGTCCGCCAGGTGCACAAACTCCTGCAGCTCGTCGGCCGAGAACATCGGTAAACCCTGACCCGGGTCGAACATGAATGGTATGCCGAGCGCCGCACATTCGCGCGCGTGCTGCAGCATGCCGTCCTTGCCGTCGGGCGAGACGATTGCGAGTGTCGCGTTTAGCGTCGACGTCACCGTGTTCTCATGCGCGAAATTCATCGCGCCTGGATGAAACGCGGTGATTTGGTTGTCATCCAAGTCCGTGGTGATGAAGGCCTGCGCGGTGAACTGGCCGCGAATGCGTTTCACTTGGGTGCTCGCGATGCCGAGCTCGTCGAGGCGCTCGAGGTAGGGCTGGCTGTCCTCACCGACGGTCGCCATCACGATAGGCGCCTCGCCGAGCAGCTTGAGGTTGTAGCCGATATTGCCTGCGGTGCCACCGAACTCGCGCCGCATCTCGGGCGTGAGAAAGCAGACATTGAGGATATGCAGCTGGTCGGGCAGGAGGTGGTTCTTGAAGCGGTCCGGGAACACCATGATCGTGTCGTAGGCGATTGATCCCGTAACAAGAATGCTCATAGCGGTGTGATCTCGGAATAGAAAAGATACAGACGGAAGCCGGCTGCGCGCAGACCTTGCGGGTCGAATTCGATACTGACTACTTCCTCGGCACCGGGTGCAATACCCGCGTCGCGCTTGGCCTGCGCATCGCCCGCGCGGAGGTAATCGCGCGGGAACAGGATTCGCCGTGCGACGGGCTCGTCGCGTTCGTCGATCAGGGTGAGTTCGAGCGCCGGGTACTCCTGCGGAAACGGCGCGCGATTGCGAACCACCGCGGTCAAACGAATGATCCCGCCGCGGTTCGGATCGAAGCGAAGCTCCGACGATTCGATGCTCATCAGCTCGGGCTGGCGTGGCAGATGGACCTCGCAATCGAGCAGGTCGCAGGCGATCTGAAGCTGCGGGCGGATCTGCGGCGCGAACACGACAAGCTCGGTGCGGAAATGAACCGCTGCCTGCGCTGCGAGCGCAACGAGCGCAAGCACCGAGAGAAAACTCCACAGCACCACGAAGCCAGGGCGCGACGCGGTTTCGGCCAGAAACTCGGCGTCGTCCTCGGTCGGCATCGTGGCCCGGGCGCGCATGCGCGCGGTGTAAGCGGCGCCGGCGGCTTTGGCCGCTGCGTCACGCTCAGTCTTGGCTTGGGCTTCCTTTTCGGCCTCCGCTGCGAGGCGCAACGGATCGAACAGTGCCAGCTGGGGCGAAGGGCCGACCGTCGCTGCGCCGCCCTCGTTCTCGACAACCTGGGCGAGCCCGTCGAAGACCTGGTTGCACTTGCCGCAGCGTACGCGGCCGCCGCGTGCCGAAAGCTGCGCGCCCTGCACGCGAAACGTGGTGCTGCAGTTCGGGCAGCGTGTAATTAGGCTCATCGGCGAATCCCCTCTATCAGCACCCAGCCCTCCTCGGTCGCGTAAACGCGGGCGTCGAACGCCACCGCATAGGCCGCAAGCACATCGTCGACCTGGGTCTCGAGCAGACCCGACAGTGCCACACGGCCGCCGCGGCGGGTGCGTTTCGCGAACAGCGGCGCGAGTGTGATGAGCGGATTCGCGAGAATATTGGCTACCACGATGTCGTACTCGCCGTCCGGTAAGGCGTCCGCCAGATACGCACGCACCGCAACGTTGTTGCTTTGCGCGTTCTCCCGCGTCGTGACGATCGCCTGCGAATCGGTGTCAACCGCGTCGACCTCTGCGGCGCCGAGCTTGCCAGCGGCAATCGCCAATATACCCGAGCCGCACCCGTAATCCAGCACGCGCAGCGCGGTTGGGCGTTGTGCGAGCGTTCGGTCCAGCCAGGTAAGAACAAGCCGCGTCGTCGGGTGAGACCCGGTACCGAAGGCGAGGCCCGGATCGAGGCGCACGACGACGGAGGTGGCAGCGGACGGGGCAGCGTGCCAGCTTGGGACGATCCACAGTCGATCGGCGATTGCGAGCGGCGCAAACTGCATCTGACATCGGCGCACCCAATCGTCGTCCTCGATCTGCTCGACGCGCAGCGCGCGCAGGGGATCGAGCCCCGCGATGTGCGCGGCCTCGCGCAGGATGCGGTCGGCGTCTGCGTCGTGGTCGAGCAACACCTGAAGACGATTGACCTGCCAGGCGGCGGGCGCGTCCCATTCCCGTTCAGCAAACTGCGGAGACTCTTGCGCCGTTCCGGCATGCGCGTCCTCGATCGTGACCGCGACCGCGCCCGCCTCGAGCAAGGCCTCGGACAAGCTGTCCGCATCGGCGCCCGCGAGTTGGAGGATAACCGCCTGCCAGGCCATCGCCGTGCGCCTACCTCGCGCCCCGCTGCTCCTCGATGAGCTTATTCTCGAGGTAATGGATCGACACGCCGCCGCGCACGAACCGGGCGTCGTTTAGCAGCTCCTGTTGCAGCGGGAGATTGGTGCGGATGCCCTCGATCACCATTTCCGATAGCGCCACCCGCATCCGCCGGATGGCTTGCTCGCGTGAGGCACCGTAGGCGATGACTTTTCCGATCATGGAATCGTAGTACGGCGGAACGGTATAGCCGTGATAGATGTGGGAATCGACGCGGATGCCGGGCCCACCCGGCGGATGGTAGGACGTTATGCGGCCGGGCGAGGGTGTGAAGCGGTAGGGATCCTCCGCGTTGATGCGGCATTCGATGGCATGGCCACGAATCTGCACATCACGCTGCCGGAAGCGCAGCTTCTCGTTCGCCGCGATGCGGATCTGCTCCTGCACGATGTCGATGCCGGTGACCATCTCGGTGACCGGGTGCTCGACCTGGATGCGCGTGTTCATCTCGATAAAATAGAACTCGCCATCCTGGTACAAGAATTCGTAGGTACCCGCGCCCCGATAGCCGATTTTGCGGCACGCCTCGACGCAGCGCGCGCCGACCTTGTCGCGCAGCTTCGCCGGGACGTCGGGCGCCGGCGCCTCTTCGATGATTTTCTGGTGCCGGCGTTGCAGCGAGCAGTCTCGGTCGCCGAGAAATACCGCGTTCTTGTGGCTGTCGGCAAGGACCTGGATTTCAATATGGCGCGGATTCTCGAGAAATTTTTCCATGTACAGCGCGGGGTTGCCGAACGCGGCCTGCGCCTCGTTGCGCGTCACGTTGACCGCGTTTAGGAGCGCAGCCTCGGTGTGCACCGCACGCATGCCGCGCCCGCCACCGCCGCCGGCCGCCTTGATGATGACCGGATAGCCGAGACGACGCGCGATGCGCACGATTTCCCTGCCCTCGCCCGGCAGTGCGCCGTCGGAACCCGGAACCGTGGGAATGCCCGCCTTTATCATCGTTTGCTTGGCGCTTATTTTGTCGCCCATGAGGCGGATGTTCTCGGGCCGCGGGCCGATGAACACGAAACCCGAGCCCTCCACCTTTTCGGCGAAATCGGCGTTTTCTGAGAGAAATCCGTATCCCGGATGCACCGCTTCCGCATCGGTGACCTCGGCGGCACTGATGATCGCGGGAATGTTGAGGTAGCTGTGCGTCGCGCTCGGCGGGCCGATGCAGACCGATTCGTCGGCGAGCTTCACGTATTTCGCTTCAGTGTCGGCCTCCGAATGCACGACGACCGTGCGAATGCCCATTTCGCGGCAGGCGCGCTGGATGCGCAGCGCGATTTCGCCGCGATTCGCGATCAGGATCTTTTCAAACATTCGCGGCGAATTTCTCTATGCGACAAGCGGGCGCATTCCTGCGCCCCGGCTCGCGTCGTGTCGCCACGCCATCAGGCGATGACGAACAGCGGCTGGCCGTATTCGACCGGTTGCCCGTTTTCGACCAGGATCGCGACGACGGTTCCCGAGGCGTCGGCCTCGATTTCGTTCATCAGTTTCATCGCCTCGACGATGCAGATCGTCTGGCCCTCCTGGACGGTCTGGCCGATTTCGACGAACGGCTTCGCATCCGGTGCAGCCGCGCGATAGAACGTACCGACCATCGGCGCTTTCATCGTGTGGCCCTGCTCCGCGGGTTCCGCAGCAGGTTCCGCGGCTGCGGCCGCGGACGTCGGTAAGGTCGGCGCTGGCGCTGCTGTGGTGACGCCCGCGGCCTGCGCGACGGTGACTTGGCCGCCTTTGGCGATGCGCACCTTTTCCTCGCCCTCGGTGATCTCCAGCTCGGCGATGCCCGACGCCTCAACAAGGTCGATCAGCTTTTTCAACTTGCGCAGGTCCATGGCGGTTCTCTCTTCCCTGTTCTGGCGGGCACTCAGGCGGCGCGCCTGCGGCCCGAAGCGGGCGTCATTTTCCCGCGACGCGCTCGAGTGCGAAGCGCAGCGCCAAGTCGTACCCCAGGCTGCCGAGACCGCAGATCGTACCGAGCGCGACGTCGGAGAAGAACGAATGGCGCCGGAAGGATTCGCGGGCATGGATGTTCGACAGGTGCACCTCGACGAAGGGGATGGCGACCGCCGTCAGGGCGTCCCGCAGCGCGACGCTGGTATGGGTATAGGCGGCCGGGTTGATGACGATAAAACGGACCGCTTCGTTGCGGGACGCCTGCACCCGCTCGATGAGGGCGCCTTCGACGTTGCTTTGGAAACAGCGCACGTCGATACCCGCGCGCCGGCCCGCGGCCTGGAGTCGGGCGTCGATCTGGGCGAGCGTCTCGCGTCCGTAGATTCCCGGCTCACGCGTCCCAAGAAGGTTGAGGTTTGGTCCGTGTAGGACCAGGATGATCTTCCGGCTTCGATTGAGCTTTTTCTGCATTTTCGCGCAAGTAGGCAGCATTTTAGCCTACGTTACGGGCTTATCGATGCACTTGGCGTCAGAGCCTACGCTGTGGTGTCTCTAATACGCGTTACTATTAAGCATCTCTTTGATTTGATGCTCAATTTCCCGTTGCCGAAGGATCCCGAGCTTGCGGCTCACGATCACGCCGCGTCGGTCCAGAACCACTGTGTACGGCAGCGCCCCCGCCCCGTTGCCTAGCTTGCGCATGACGTCAATTCCGCCTGAGTCCGCAATAAGAACTGGATAAGGTATTCTGTATTTAGATGCATATTCGCCGACTTTAGACGCAGAATCTACGGCGATACCAACAATTTCTAAACCTTTAGCCGAGAATTTTTCATGCAAGGAAACGAGCATCGGAATCTCTTCCCGGCATGGGGCACACCAAGTTGCCCAGAAGTTGACGAGGACGACCTTCCCCTGCCACTCGGAAATCTGTCGGCTACGCCCGGTCAGGTCGGGCAGCGGCACGACCTGGAGATCGGCCGCGCCGCTCTCGGACTGCAGCAGGATCGGGCCGACGACGCCGCCCACCAGTGCGGCGGCTGCAGCAACGCTGCCAAGGACGAGCCACTCGCGACGGCTGAGCGCCATTGATGGCTGCGGTCTTGTTGCGCCTAGCTGCGTGCAGCCGGCGCGAGCAGCTCGCTGAGCTGCGCGATCCCGGCACGATCGATCACGCGGCCGGCGATCGAGGTCTTGAGCGCGAGACGTTCGTCGCGCGGATCGAGCACGGTCAGTTTGAGCGGAACGCCGTTCCAGTCGAGCGACAGGATGCCGGCAGCGGTCGCCCGATCGCCCGCATAGCGCTTCGCGTGCGTCGCAGCGTAGGGAATGCCCTGGTCAAGCAGGTACAGCTCGATGTCCTTCGTGCTCTCGGGAAAGAGCTGCAATTCGATCTCCGCGTAACGCCCGGCGATACCCCTCAAGACCATGCCGGTGAGATACGGATTGAATCGCTCGAGTGCGCGCATGGCATCAAGGGCGATCTCGCGCAGCGCACGAATACGTTCAGGGTGCTCGTCTGCCTGATAGATCGCGCGGTAGGTCTCGAGCTCCGCTTCGACTTCGTGATTCGCGGGCATGCCCTGACCTTCGTCGATGCCCAGCTGACGGGCCGCCTTGCGCTTGGCAAGTGCGAAGTCGTCGACCCCGTCCTCGGCCATGATGCGCGCTGCGGCGGCCGCAATATGCGAACGGATTCCGTTTTGCCGCTTGCCGTGCCGTCCCATCACATGCACTCCCTGCAGAACGGGCGGAAATCATAACGCATCGCTTAGAATCAGCGCCCTTTCGCGTCATACAGATGGCGAATCACCTTCACGTACTGGGAGTTTGCGGAACCTTTATGGGCGGCCTTGCGGCGCTTGCCCGTGCGGCAGGCTTCCGCGTGACCGGTTGCGATGCGGAGGTCTACCCGCCGATGAGCGATCAGCTTGCGGCGCTTGACATCGAACTCATCGAAGGCTACGCCGCGGAACAGATCAAACTCACCCCGGATCTGTGGGTCGTCGGGAACGTCGTAAAACGCGGTAATCCATTGATGGAAGCGATCCTTGAGCGCGGTGAGCGTTTCGTTTCCGGCCCCGCGTGGCTTGCCGACCAGATCCTGTTCGGGAAGTGGGTGCTGGCGGTCGCCGGTACCCATGGGAAAACCACGACCAGCGCGATGCTGGCGTGGATCTTGGAGTACGCCGGGAAGGATCCGAGCTTCCTGATCGGCGGGGTTCCAGGAAATTTCGGGG
>JAQBBQ010000013.1:0-17343 GCA_032125995.1 Betaproteobacteria bacterium
CGGTGCCGGCTTCGACCACGAGCGTGCGCGTGTCCTCGATGGCGTGCAGGATGGCCGCCGCCATCTCGATCTGCTGCGGGCGCGGCGCGAAACCGGGAACCGCCTTGGCGAGCGCCCCGTCTGCGGCGAAGAAATCGCTGAGCCGCCGATCGGATGGCTGTGTGCCGCCGGCCCCCGCGTCACGCGTGCTCAGGGTCGCACCTCGTCGACCCGCACCCAGATTCGGCGACCGCTCGAAGCGCTTGCCTGCCGGCTTGAGCCGATCCCGCCTGCCGTTGCGGACGCGCTCTGTGCGACGCCACCGATCTCGAACCACTCGCCGAGGCGCGCGCTCACCGTCGTCGCCGCGCGCTGACTGTTTACCGTGCTCGCCCGGCCCCGCGCGCCGGAATCGCCGAAGGTTTCGCGCTGCGGTGCAATGTCGAGGAACACCCTGGTCCCGGACAGGCGCGGCACGACCTCGAAGCCCGTGCTGGCGTCCTGAAACTGCGTGCCTTGCGTCACGGTCCTGCCGCTCGGCGTTTGCGTGACGATGCCCTGGCGGATCGGTCGCGATTCGCCCGTCGAAATGAACGCGTGCCCGCCGTCGAGCACTTGAATGCGCTGATCGACGCGTTCGCTTCCTGTCGATTGATTCGCGCGCGCACTGATCGACACACTCGACTGATTGGCCGGCACCGGCTGGTTTGTGATGGTGACGTTGCCGGAGCGCACCGTGCCGCGCGCGTCGATCGAGCGATCGCGCGCCTGCGCGTTGGAATCGAAACGCACCGAAATCATCAGGCGCCGCTGCGGTGTGTCGATGCTCGCCAGCACGCGCCGGATTTCCTCGAGGTTGCGTGGGCTCGTACGCACGATGAGCTGATTGTTTTGGCCGCTCAGGACACCGCCGGGCTCGAGCAGTGGTCGCAGGACCGGCAGCACCTGGTCTACCGTCCGGTGGCGGAGCGGAATGATTTCGAGTTCTGCCTGCGCAGTTGGCGCTAGCAGAAGCAGTAACAACAAGATAGCAGTCTTAATGATAGTGAGTGCTCGCATCATTATCTTTTCCGATGTTCGTCTGTTCTCAACGCCGCCCCGCGCATGAGCGCTGACAGGCGCCTCGCTTTGACTTGCCTCGACTAATAATCTAAATTACCCGAGAGATGTTATATAAGTTTCTGTATTCGATCGTTTTTCTTGCTCTAGTCTCAGGCTGTGGTTCGCCCGGCACCAAGCGGCCCATTGCACCCGTCGATCCGCCGCAGACGGCGGAAACCGCGCCTACACCCCAGCATACCGAAGCGCTGCTGCAGGCGATTATCGCCCTCGATACCGATTATCGGTACGGCGGCGACACGCTTGCCAACGGCTTCGACTGCAGCGGATTGGTGGCCCACGTATTCAAAACCGCGTGGGGGCTTGATTTGCCGCACAACGCCAGCGCGCAGAGTGAATACGGTACGCCGATCGGTGCCGGCGACCTGCGGCCCGGCGACCTCGTCTTCTACGACACGCTCAACCGCCCCTACTCCCACGTTGGCATCTATCTCGGTGACGGCAAGTTCATCCACGCGCCGAAAACCGGTGCCCGGGTGAGGATCGAAAGCCTGCGCAAGCGCTATTGGGCGGCGCGCTTCAACGGCGCGCGGCGCATGCAACCACCTACGGACCGGCTTTAATCCTGGCAGCCACGGCTAGAGGTCGCCAAAAGGTGAAGGTTGTTTGACCTGTATCAACGATAATGATTCTCATTACTATTGACAACGCCGGCTCGAGGTGCCTATGATCGGGCGAGATTTGAAACCATAGGCTGCTGATTCAAAATGAAAACGATCATTCTTCTCGCGCTCGCCGCAACCATCGGACTGGCCCATGCCGAGGACCAGGTCCTCAATCTCTACTCGTCGCGGCACTACCAGACCGATGAGGCCCTGTACGCCGAATTCACTAAGGGCACCGGCATCAAGATCAACCGGATCGAAGCCAAGGAGAACGCGCTGATCGAGCGTATCCGCAACGAAGGTGCGCGCAGCCCCGCCGACGTTTTGATCACCACCGACGCCGGGCGCCTTTGGCGCGCCGAGCGACTAGGCCTGTTTCAGGCCGTGCGCTCGCCAACGCTCGAGCAGCGTATTCCTCCGGCGTTTCGCGATCCGGGCGGACAGTGGTTCGGTTTCTCGCTCCGCGCGCGGGTGATCGTCTACAACAAGGCCAAGGTCAAGCCGGAGGAAATTCCGACCTATGAGTCGCTCGCAAATCCGCAATGGAAGGGCCGCATTTGCGTCCGATCGGGCACCCACATTTACAACCTGTCGCTCATGGGCGCGCTCATCGAGCACCTCGGCAAGGAAAAGGCCGAGGCCTGGGCGAAGGCCGTAAAAGCGAATCTCGCACGCGAGCCAAAGGGCGGCGACACCGACCAGATGCGCGGCGTCGCGGCGGGCGAATGCGACGTCGCGATCGGCAATCACTATTACTACGTGCGCCTCGTGCGATCGAAGAAAGCCGCCGACCAGGCGGTCGCAGAACAACTCGGCGTGGTGTTTCCGAACCAGGCCGGGCGCGGCACGCACTTCAACATCTCGGGGGCCGGCGTGCTGAAGCATGCGCCGCACCGCGCCGCCGCAGTGAAGTTCCTCGAGTATCTTGCGAGCGATTCCGCGCAGCGTTACTTTGCCGACGCCAATAACGAGTGGCCGGTCGTTACAGGCGTGAAGCTGTCGAATCCCGTGCTGACCGGGTTCGGCAACGTTAAGCACGATCCAATCAATGTGGCCGCCTTTGGGCGCAACCAGGCCGATTCACAGAAAGTCTTCGACCGCGTCGCGTGGCGCTAAGTGCTGGGTGCTGCGCCGCGCCGCGTGGTGCGAGCGGCGCCTGCGTCAGCCGATCGCCGGCCGGATGAGACGGCGCGACACGAACAGCAGCGGTAACAGCCCGACGGCAACGATCACCAACGACGGCACCGCGGCTTCGGCGAGGCGTTCGTCTTGCGCGAGGTGATAGGCCTCAACCGCGAGCGTATCGAAGTTGAACGGCCGCAGCGCGAACGTCGCCGGCAGCTCCTTCATCACATCCACAAATACCAGCAGCGCGGCGGTCGCGAAGCTCGAGGCGAGCAGTGGTGCGTGTATACGCCGCAACATCGTCGCAGGCGTTGCGCCGAGGCTGCGCGCCGCGTCATCCATGCTCGGCCGGACCTTTGCCAGCCCCGCTTCAATCGTGTGCAGCGCAATCGCGAGGAATCGGACCAGATAGGCGTAGACGAGCGCAATGATCGATCCGGTGAGCAGCAATCCGATTTGAATGCCAAGGGTTTGCTCAATCAGTCCCGCGATCCAGTTGTCAATGCGGCCAAGCGGCACGAGGACGCCGACCGCGATGACCGCGCCGGGAATCGCGTAGCCGAGCGACGCGAGTCGATTCGCGCCGGTCACGAGGTGGCTGCGCGCAAGACGTCCAGCGTACGCCATGGTCGCGGCCAGCAGTACCGCTGCGCATGCGGTCACCGCAGCGATCGTCGTGCTGTTGCCAATCAGGGTGAAGACCCGTTCGCCCCAGCGAGCGTCCGGGTCGCCGAGTACGAGATCGAGCAGGATGCCGACCGGCACGACGAATCCGAATACCACCGGGGCCGCGCAGGCGACGAGGGCGAGCATTCGCCAGACACCGGTCAGCGGCTGCGCGGGCGCCGGCTTGCGCGGCGCGCCACTATGGTAGGCGGCGCGTCCGCGGCTCGCGCGCTCGAGCGCGAGCAGGAGCACAACGAATACCAGCAGGCAGCTCGAGAGTTGAGCTGCCCCCACGCGATCGCCCATCGACAGCCAGGCCTTGAAGATGCCCGTCGTGAACACGTCGACCGCGAAGTACGACACCGTGCCGAAATCGGCCAATGTCTCCATCAGTGCGAGCGCCGTCCCGGCCACGATCGCCGGGCGGGCGAGCGGAACCGCAACACGAAAAAAACTCTCCCATGCCGTAAGCCCGGCGAGCCGACCGGCCTCGATCGCGTGGCGCGAAATGTCGAGAAAGGCCGTGCGCGCAATGAGGTACACGTAGGGATAGAGGGCAAGGGAAAGCATCGCGGCGGCGCCCCACAGCGAGCGCACTTCAGGAAACCAGTACTCACGGGCACGCCACTCGAAGACGTCGCGCAACATCGTCTGCACCGGTCCGGTGAACTGCAGCCAGTCGGTATAGGCGTAGGCCATGACGTAGGCCGGCATCGCGAGGGGCAGCATGAGGGCCCACTCGAGCACCCGGCGGCCGGGAAAGCGGTACGCGGTGACGAGCCAGGCCGAGAGCACGCCGATGGAAATCACGCCCCAACTGACCGCAACGAGCAGCAGCGCCGTATTGCCGACATAACGCGGCAGGACCGTACGCGCGAGATGCAAAAGGCTTCCGCCACCGCCCTGGAACAGGTTCGCGAGGACCGCGAGGAGCGGGAAAGCGAGCAACACGGCCGCAATCACAGTCGCCCAGCCGAGCAGGCCGAGGCGAAGATTCGGGCGCGTCAGCCGCAGGGCACCGAAGGAGGCAGTCTGCATAAGACAAAGCTTGAACCTGAAATGTGCAGTTGCACAAGCGTATTGATAATGATTATTGATCTTGATTGGAGTTCCGCGCTCTTATAATCCACACATGACGGCGCCGACGCCGCTCCTCGCGGTACACGACCTGCATCTGGCCTATGACGACCGCAAGGTCGTGCATGGGCTGTCGTTCACGCTCGAGCGCGGCACCATCGGCTGCCTGCTCGGCCCGAGTGGCTGCGGCAAGACCACGGTCCTGCGAAGTATCGCGGGTTTTGAGCCGCCGGTTCGCGGCGAGATCTTGCTAAACGGTGAGCGTGTCAACGGTCCCGGGACGCTGGTGCCGCCTGAGCGCCGACGCATCGGCATGGTATTTCAGGACTTCGCCCTGTTTCCGCATCTCAGCGTCGCCGACAACATTGCCTTCGGCCTGCGCGACTGGCCGGCCCGCGAGCGTAGTGCGCGCGTGCGCGAACTAGCTGACCTCGTTGGTCTCGAAACGAGCGCCAAGCAATACCCACACGAACTCTCCGGCGGGCAGCAGCAGCGCGTCGCACTTGCGCGGTCGCTCGCGCCGCGGCCAGACTTGCTGCTGCTCGATGAGCCATTTTCGAATCTCGACGTCGACCTGCGCGGGCGGCTCTCGGTCGAGGTTCGCGAGATCATCAAAGCCAGCGGCGCGACCGCGGTGCTCGTCACCCATGACCAGCAGGAAGCGTTCGCGATGGCCGACGAAATTGGCGTCATGAACGACGGCCGCATCGAGCAGTGGGATTCGCCCTACGCGCTCTACCACCAGCCTGTGAACCGCTTCGTTGCCGATTTCGTCGGCCAGGGCGTGTTCCTGCCGGCGAAGGTCCTGAACGCGCATCGCGTCGAGATTGAGCTCGGCGTGCTCGAGGGCGACGTCCCCGTTGCCTGCCAGCAAGGCTGCGAGATTTGCGGCCGCGGGTGCCTCGCGGACGTGCTCCTGCGCCCGGACGACATCGTGCACGACGACGCATCAAGCATGAAAGCCGAAGTCGTGAAGAAAGCGTTCCGCGGCGCAGACATTATTTACACCCTGCGCCTCGACAGTGGCCGCAAAGTGCTCGCCCTGGTGCCGAGTCACCACAATCACGCCGTCGGCGAACGCATCGGCATCCGACTCGACGTCGATCACGTGGTCGCCTTCGCGCCGCAGGTTGCGTTGACGCCACCCCCAACGCCCCCAACGCCCCCAACGCCCTAAATACGCTGTTCGCTTAAGCGTCCGGCTCGCGCAGGCTGTAGATCGCCTTCACCGTGACGCGGAATTCTCGGCCGCGCAGTGCCCCGGGAATCGGCACTAGCGGCATCGCCTCGCGGAACATGTCGATTGCCTGCCGATCGAGCACGACGTGCCCGCTGGTCTTGTTGATCGATAGCGCGCGAATCGTGCCGTTCGCGCCGATCACCATCGCGACCTCGACCGCTCCTTCCCACTGGTTGTCCTGCGCGGCGCGCGGGTAGCGCTTGTAGCGGCGCGCCGCATCGATGAGTTGCAGTCGGTAGCGTGCGAGCAGGTCCGCGTCGATTGCGGGCGCGCTCGGCGGCGGCGCCGGTTGCGGTGCCGCGCTCGCCACCGGGCCGTATTGCGTAGGCAATGGTTGCGAGGCTGGCGAGGGCGACGCGGGCGTTGGCTTGGTTGTCTGCGTCGCGTTCGCACCCCTCGCGTTTGTGATTCTCGTCTTTGGCTTGGGCGCCGGCGTTGACTTCGTTTCCTCGCGCACCGTCATACGCGGCTTTCGTTCGATGAGCGGCTCGGGCGTTGCCTGGTTTTCCAACCGCACCGCCGGCTTGCGCTTCAGGTCCACGGACGTCGACGCCACGGTGGGCTCGATCCTCGGCGCGGCGGGTGTCGCGGGTGCGGGCGGCGTAGGTGGCGTAAGTAGCGTGGGCTCGACCAGGCGCGCACTGATCGCGCCTAGAGACGCTGCCGCCATATTGACCTTCGGCGTCACCGCGTGCAGCAGCGAGAAGGCGATCACGTGAAGCACGATCGAAACGGCGATCGCGGTCTCGAGCAGGCGCAGTTCGTTGTCTTGGACGACGCGCCCCACCGTGCTCGCTGCCATGACGGGTCTTCGCATGGAGCGATCCACTATACACCGGCGTCGGTGAGGCGACGCCAGGCGACGCGCTGGTGCCGGACGCTAGGCCGCGTGCAGTGCGCGCCAGATCCGCTCGGGTGTGAGCGGCATCTCGAGGTGGGACACGCCCTTGTCAGCGAGTGCGTCGAGCACGGCATGCACTGCGGCAGGCACTGAGCCGATGGTGCCGATTTCGCCACAGCCCTTCACGCCAAGAAGGTTGGTTTTGCAGGGAATGCTTTCGTCGAAGGCACACTGCATCGATGGCAAGTCGGACGCGCGCGGCACCGCGTAATCCATCAGCGAACCCGTGAGCAACTGGCCGCTGGAATCGTCGTACACCGCTTGCTCGAATAGCGCCTGACCGAGCCCCTGGGCAACACCGCCGTGCACCTGTCCCTCGACAATCGCGTGGTTGATGACGCGCCCGAGATCGTCGCAGCTCGAATGGCGCACGACGTCGACCGTGCCGGTATCGGGATCGATCTCGACCTCGCAGACCTGCGCGCCGTTCGGCCAACTCGGCGTCGAGGGCGTCTCGGTCGCCGAAACGCGCACGATGCGATCGGGCTGGCGCGTCGCGAGCTCAGCGAACCCGATCGCGCGATCCGTGCCGGCGATGTGGAAACTGCCGTCTCGATACTCGATGTCCGCCGGTGCCGCTTCGAGCGCCTCTGCGGCGAGCACCTTGCCGCGCACGATCAACTTGTGCCCGGCCGCGACCACTGCCGAGCCGCCCACGAATGCGGAACGCGAACCGACGCTACCAACGCCGTTGGCGCGGTCGGTGTCGCCTTGCACGATGTGAATACTCTTGATCGGGACCTGCATCACCTCGGTGATCAACTGGGCATAGGTCGTCTCGAGTCCCTGCCCCATCGCCTGGGTACCGGAGTACACCGTCACGGCGCCGTCGGCATCGACCTCGATATCCACCGTCTCAGTGGGCAGTGCGCCGGTCCATTCGAGGTAGCTCGAGAGTCCCCGCCCGCGCAACTTACCGTTGCGCTTCGACGCCTGCATCCGCGCCGGATAGCCTTTCCAGTCTGCGAGTTCGAGCACGCCATCGAGCACGCGCGCGAAGTCGCCCACGTCGTAGGTCTCGCCAAGATGGGTGACGTAGGGAAACTGGTTCGGCCGGACAAAGTTGCGTTTGCGCAGCTCCGCAGGGTCGATCTTCATCTCGCGCGCCGCGGCGTCGATCAGGCGCTCCATCAGGTAGTTCGCTTCGGGGCGTCCCGCGCCGCGGTAGGCACCAGTCGCCATCGTATTCGTGAGCACCGCGCGCACGTGATAGTCGATCAGCGGTACGTGATACACCGAGGCCTGCACCTTCGCCACCAGTACGAGCGGAATAATGGCCGACGATCCAACCGGCACGCCGCCGATATTCGCGATCGCCTGCATGCGCAGACCGAGAATTTTTCCGTCCTGGTCGAGCGCGAGTGCGGCGGCGTAGTGCTGATCGCGCCCCATGTGCGCGCCGAGAAACTCCTCACTGCGCTCGCCGCGCCATTTGACCGGGCGGCCAAGCTTACGCGCCGCGTAACAGGCGAGCGCATCCTCTGGCGTCAATCCCGTCTTCATGCCAAACCCGCCGCCGATGTCGCCGACGATCAAGCGGAAATCCTCCGGCTTGGTCTGGAATACGTCGCTGAGCAGCTGACGCGCGCCGGTCGAGGTCTGATTCTGCGTATAGAGCGTCGTGCGGCCCGCCTCGTGCACGGCGATCGAGCAGCGCGGCTCGATCGCGTTCGCGATCAGGCGCTGGTTGTGCAATTCGAGCTTGACGATGTGCGCGGCGCGCGCGAACGCTGCGTCGGTCGCCTTCGGATCACCGTAGCGCGCCTCGGCGGCCACGTTGTTCGGCGCAGCCGCCCAAAGCTGTGGCGCCCCAGGCTCGATCGCGCGCCGGGGATCAATCACGCACGGCAACTCGTCATAGTCGACCAGTACGCGCTCGGCCGCGTCCTGTGCCTGCTCGCGCGTTTCGGCAACGATCGCCGCGACAGCCTGGCCGACGTGGTACACGGTACCGTCTGCGAGGAGCGTACGCAGCGGCGCCCCCATCGGCGAGCCATCGGCCTGCTTGAACAACGGCGGGAACGGAATATGGCCAACGCCATCGCGTTTAAGATCGTCGATCGTCCACACCGCCAACACCCCCGGCGCGCTGCGCGCGTCGGCGACGTCGCAGGCCAGAATGCGCGCGTGGGCGTAGGGTGTGCGCAGGATCACAAGCGTCGCCGCGCCGGGAAACGCGCGGTCGTCGCTGTACAGACCCTTGCCGATGAGCAGGCGGTCGTCTTCGATCCGCTTTTGCGTGCGCGAGGCGCCGAAACGCGCGGCATTGGGGTCGAATTGGATGGCGAGATCGGTCATATGTCCTCTTCAAGAATGGATCCTCGGCACCAAACTAAAACGCCCCAAGTGGGGCGCTTGAGAGTGGCGGAGAGAGAGGGATTCGAACCCCCGGTACAGCAAGCTGTACAACAGATTTCGAGTCTGCCGCAATCGACCACTCTGCCATCTCTCCGCGGTCGAAGCAGCGCGGATTCTATCAGGCCGGGGTGATGCGCTCCTGGCCGCCGAGGTACCGTTGCAGCGCCGCGGGTACGCTCACCGAACCGTCGGCGTTCTGGTAGTTCTCGAGAATCGCCACCAGCGTACGACCCACCGCGAGCGCGGAACCATTCAGGGTGTGCACGAGTTCCGGCTTGCCGCCGGCAGTGCGGAATCGCGCCCGCATACGCCGTGCCTGATAGGCCTCGTAGTTCGAACACGAGGAAATCTCGCGGTACGCGTTCTGCGCCGGCAGCCAGACTTCGAGGTCGTAGGTTTTCGCCGCGATCGCACCCATATCGCCGGTACACAGCACCATGACGCGATAGGGTAATTCCAGCTTCTGCAGAATGGCTTCCGCATCCGCGGTGAGCGCGTCCAAGGCCGCGTAGGACTCAGCGGGCTGAACGATCTGCACCAGCTCGACCTTGTCGAACTGGTGCTGCCGGATCATGCCGCGCGTGTCCTTGCCGTAGGAACCGGCCTCCGAGCGGAAGCATGGCGTGTGGCAAACGAACTTCAGCGGCAGCGTTTCGGCCGGCACGATCGTGTCGCGAACGATATTCGTCACCGGTACTTCCGCGGTCGGAATCAGGTACCACTTTTCGTCTCCGCGCGGCACGATGAACAAGTCCTGCTCGAACTTTGGCAGCTGCCCCGTTCCGTACATGGCGTCGGCGTTTACGATGTAGGGCGCGTAAACCTCGGTATAGCCGTGCTCGTCCGTGTGCACGTCAAGCATGAACTGCGCGAGCGCGCGGTGCATGCGGGCCAGCGGACCGCGTATCAGGACGAACCGGCTGCCGGCGATCTTGCTGCCGGTTGCGAAATCCAGCTGCCCAAGCCCCTCGCCGACGTCGACGTGATCCTTGACCGGAAAATTGCTGCGACGCGGCTCACCCCAGCGGCGCTGCTCGACATTGTCGCCGGCTCCCGTTCCCTGCGGCACGCTCGGATGCGGCAGATTCGGCACCTGGGCGAGAAAATCGTGCAGCCGCCGCTGCGCATCGGCGAGTCGAGCTTCGAGATCGTTCAACTCGCGGTTGGCGCCGCCAGCTTCCGCCATGAGACCGGCGGTGTCTTCGCCCTTCGCCTTGGCCTGGCCGATTTTTTTCGCGTGCGCGTTGCGTGCGCTCTGCAGCGCCTGCGTGCGGGTCTGAATCTCCTTGCGCTCGGCCTCCAGCGCAAGAAAGCCATCACGGTCGAACGCTGCGCCGCGCGTCGCGAGGCGCGCGGCAACATCGTCAAGGTTCGTTCTGAGCAATTGGACGTCAATCATCGTTGCTTTTTCCGCGCCTCTGCGCCTCCACGTCGAGCGCGCGCAGGTGTTCGAATTTTTCCCGGATCCTCGCTTCGAGCCCCCGGTCGGTGGGCCGGTACCAGTTCGGCGCGGCCATGCCGTCGGGAAAGTAGCCTTCGCCGGCAGCGTAGGCCTCGGACTCGTCGTGCGCGTAGCGATACGCCTCGCCGTAGCCCAGTTCCTTCATCAGGCGCGTCGGCGCATTCCTCAGGTGCAGCGGCACGGGTCGCGTGCTGTCATTGGCGACGAACGCGCGGGCCGCATTATAGGCGGTGTAGGCGGCGTTCGATTTCGGTGCGCAAGCGAGGTAGAGCACCGCCTGCGCCAGCGCGAGTTCGCCTTCCGGCGAACCGAGCCGCTCGTAGGCCTCGCAGGCATCGAGGGCCAGTCCGAGTGCGCGCGGATCGGCGAGTCCGACGTCCTCGCTCGCCATGCGTACGACGCGGCGGCCGACATAGCGCGGGTCGGCCCCGCCGTCGAGCATGCGCAGCATCCAGTAGAGGGCGGCGTCCGGGTCCGAGCCGCGTACCGCCTTGTGCAGCGCCGAGATCTGGTCATAGAAGACCTCGCCCGCCTTGTCGAAGCGGCGCAGGTTCTTCGCCAGCGTGCGCTCCACGAAATCACCGTCCAGCCGCAGGGCGTTCGCCGCGGTTGCCGCGGTTGCCATGATCTCGAGGGCATTCAGCAGGCGCCGCGCATCACCATCGGCGAAACCGATCAGGCGCTCGCGCGCCGCCGCGTCGAAGACGACACCGGGCGCCGCCTGCGGCACGGCACGCTCGAACAGCGTCGCCAACTCCTGCGCCGACAGCGACTCCAGCACATAGACCGTCACACGCGACAGCAGCGCACTGATCACCTCGAATGACGGATTCTCCGTCGTCGCACCGACAAAGGTAAGCAAGCCACGTTCGACATAGGGCAGGAATGCGTCCTGCTGCGCCTTGTTGAAGCGATGCACCTCGTCGACGAACAGAATCGTATGCCGCCCGCTGCGCGCGAGCTCGACCTCCGCAGCCCGTACCGCCTCGCGGATGTCTTTCACGCCCGAAAACACCGCAGACAGCGCGATGAATTCAGCCTCAAACGCCTGCGCCATGAGCCGCGCGAGCGTCGTCTTGCCGACACCCGGCGGGCCCCAGAGAATCATCGAGTGCGGTTTGCCCGAATCGAACGCGAGGCGCAGCGGCTTTCCCGGTCCAAGCAGATGGCGTTGCCCGATTACGTCATCGAGGACGTGGGGCCGAAGTCGTTCCGCGAGCGGCGCCTCTGGCTGCGGCGCGTCGAACAACTCGGCCATCTCAGGGCTGACCCAGCACGTCCGTGCCCGGCGGCGGCGTGAACTGAAAGCGCGTCGGATCGATTTTCGGATTGCGCTCGAGATTGGAGAAGCGCAGCCGCGTGGTCTGGCCGAAATGGTCAACGAGCTCCATCGCCTCGACGCCGACCGCGCTCAGTCCGAGGCGGATCCGCTCGAATCCCGCCTCGGCATCGCGCGGCTTGGCCTCCAGCCACTCGAGCCCGTCGCGCGCACCAAGTTCGGTGAACTCGAACGCCTGCGCCACGTCTGCGCTTCCAGCGAGCAGCGCCGCCGGCGTCGAGCCAAGCGCGCGCGCGAGGCGCCGCACCGTGACTTGAGCGAGATCCTCATCGTAGATCCAGACCCGCTCACCGTCGCCGACGATCAGCTGCCGCGTCGGCGTCGCGTAGACCCAGCGAAAGCGCCCGGGACGCTCGAACGCGAACCGCCCCGTCGCCGCCTGCACCAGTTTCTTCGCGCCGTCGTAGACCTTCTGCTCGAAGTCGGCGCGCGCCGACAGGGTCGTGCGCACATAGACCTGAAAGCGCTCGATGCTCGAGGCCTGCACGGGCGGCGCCAGCAACGTCAACAAGGCCAGCGCGAGAACCCAGGCGCCGCGCACTGCGCCTCTAATCCTGGGTCGCGGGGACCAGCATCTCGCGATTGCCGTTCGACTGCATCGATGAGACGAGTCCGGCGCGCTCCATGTCCTCGATCAGACGCGCCGCGCGGTTGTAGCCGATTCGCAAATGGCGCTGGACGAGAGAAATCGATGGCCGGCGCGTACGCAGCACGATCTCGACTGCCTGATCGTAGAGCGGATCTTTTTCGCCGCCGCCCTCGCCCGCCGCGCCGCCACCATCGATCGCAGCCGCGGGCTCGAGCACATCTTCAAGGTATTCAGGGGTCGCCAGCTGCTTGAGGTATTCGACAACGTTATGCACCTCGTGGTCGGCGACAAACGCGCCGTGCACGCGCTGCGGCATCCCCCTGCCCGGCGGCAGGTACAGCATGTCACCGGCGCCGAGCAGAGACTCCGCGCCGCTTTGGTCAAGTATCGTACGTGAGTCGACCCGCGACGACACCTGGAACGCGATCCGCGTTGGAATGTTCGCCTTGATCAGACCCGTAATGACGTCGACCGAGGGCCGTTGGGTCGCAAGCACGAGGTGGATCCCGGCGGCGCGCGCCTTCTGCGCCAGCCGCGCGATGAGCTCCTCGACCTTCTTGCCCACCACCATCATCAAGTCGGCCAGCTCGTCGATTACGACGACGATGAAGGGCAGGGGCTTAAGCGCCCGGGGTTCGCCAGTGTCGATTGAAAACGGATCCTCGAGCACGCGACCGTGTTTCTCGGCGTCGGACACCTTGTGATTGAAGCCCGACAGGTTGCGCACACCGAGCCAGGACATCAGTTTGAAGCGGCGCTCCATTTCGGCGACACACCAGTTGAGCGCATTCGCCGCCTGCTTCATGTCGGTGACCACTGGCGCAAGCAGGTGGGGGATGTCCTGGTATACGGACAACTCGAGCATCTTCGGATCGACCAGGATCAGGCGCACGTTGCGCGGCTCCGATTTGTAGAGCAGCGACAGGATCATCGCGTTGATCGCGACCGACTTTCCCGAGCCGGTCGTGCCGGCGACGAGCAGATGCGGCATCTTGGCAAGATCGACGACGATCGGATTGCCCGCGATGTCCTTGCCGAGCGCGAGGGCGAGCGGGGCGTGCGCTGCGTGGTAGGCCTCGGAGCCGAGGATCTCGGACAGGCGCACCGCCTGGCGGTGCGGATTCGGAATCTCCAGGCCCATGCACGACTTGCCGGGAATCGTCTCGACCACACGAATCGAGACCACGGACAGCGCACGGGCGAGGTCCTTCACCAGGTTGACGATCTGGCTGCCTTTGACCCCGACCGCAGGCTCGACCTCGTAGCGCGTAATCACCGGGCCCGGGTACGCAGCAAGCACTTTGACGACAACGCCGAAATCGGAGAGCTTCTTTTCGATCAACCGCGAAGTGAACTCTAGCGTTTCCGCGGTGACCTGCTCACCGTCGTGCCGCACCTCGTCCAGCAGCTTGAGCGGGGGCAGCGGTGTGTCGGGCAGATCGTCGAACAGCGGGACCTGGCGTTCTTTCTGCACGCGCTCGGATTTCTTGATTTCGACCAGCTGCGGTTCGATGCGCAATGGCGGATGGTCTTCCTCGCGCTTGCGCTCGGATTCGACGACGACCTCGCGCTCCTCGCGCGCGAGATCGCCCTGCCTGCGATCCTGTCGCCGCTCCCAGGCGCCTTTGACGAATCCATACGTCGTCTCAAGGACGAAACCGGTGAATTCGGCCACCGCAATCCACGAGATGCCGGTGAAAAAACTGATCCCGACTGCGGCGAGTGCAACCAGCGCCAGGGTCGCGCCCGTAAAGCCGATCGCCTCGGCGGCAGTCGAGCCAAACGCCCCGCCGATCAGACCGCCCGGTGAGAGCGGTAGCTCGGCCTGGAGTGAATGCAGCCGCATCGCCTCCAGCCCGGCGCTCGCGACAATCAGCAGTACGAACCCCGCCACCATAACGCCCAACGAGCGCCGCTCGGGCAGCGGCGCGCCGTGCAGGTGCCGGTAACCCCAGACCACGATCGCGACGCACAAGGCGACCCACCAGTACGCCGACAGCCCGAAGAGATAGAGCAGCAGATCCGCAAGCCAAGCCCCGAGACGCCCGCCCGCATTCTGCGCGACGGCGCCGGTGGCGCTGTGCGACCAGCTCGGATCCGTGTTGTGGAACGTCGTCAGGATGAGCAGCAGATAGACTGCCGCGACGGCCACCAACAACCATCTCGCCTCGCGCAACAAACCCGCGAGTCTTGCTGGCAAGGGGGAAGGGCCGGATTTCTGTGCTGCCGCCATCGCAATCGTTCCGGAATGTGCGATTGTAGCGCACCCGGCGCGCGCGACGCTGCGCGATCGTGGCGAAAATCCGCGCTTGCGCAGGGCGTTAGTAACGCTTCGTCAGACGCCTTCTAGGATGACGATGGCGCGATTGCCAGCGTAACGATCCCTTGCACTACTCGGGCAGCACAACCTCGTTGTGTATCACGATCTTCGCGCCGCGCATTTCGATGAAGCCGCCTTCCAGCAGGTCTTTCATGACGCGGCTCACCATTTCTCGCGATGCGCCGATCATCTTCGCGATGTCCTGTTTCGCAATGCGCTTGGTCACGATGCGCTGCCCGTCGACGTCTTCCGACATATCGATGAGCAGGTGCGCCACCCGCCCGAACACGTCCAGCAAGGCCAAGCTGCCGATCTTGCGGTCCGCCTCGCGCAGGCGCTTGACGAGGCCGATCATCACGGTCACCGCAAGCTCGAAGTTCTGCTCCATGGACTGTTTGAAATCGCGCTTCGCGATCGACAGCAGTTCGCAGGGCTCGATCGTCACCACGCTGGCCGAGCGCGGGCTGTCGTCAATCAAGCCCATTTCGCCAAAATACTCGCCGGGCCCGAGAATCGTGAGAATGACCTCCCGCCCATCGGCGTCGCTCATCATGACCTTGAGTCGGCCCGAGAGCACGATGTAGAGCGAGTCCGTGGGATCGCCCGCGGCCATGATCGTCGTATTTCGCGGCGCGCTCTTGCGCGTGACCATGGTAACCACGGTACGCAACTGCTCATCTGAAAAACTCACGAACAGCGGCACCGCTCTCAGCACCGCTGTCGAGACTGGCGTCATCGTACTGGTCATGGGGTTCTCCACCCTGCGCCTGCCCGCGAAGGACCCTTTCCCCCGCCAGCGACACGCTATGTTAACAAAGCGGCGCCCTCATCCGGTGCCTTTAGACCCTGTCTGACAAGCGGAAGCGCGGGAGCGAATCCTCCTCGCCGTGTTGCCCGCCTGCATGCAAACCCGAGCCCGAGCCTGCGCGCAGCGTCAGATTACGCTGGACTGCCATGCGAATCCCGAGCTGCCTCGTATAATCTCGACCGCCGCTCACGACCCCCGTCCGCGCCATGCCCCCCCCGAAGACGTCCCGTCACGCACGGCTCCTCATCCTGGGCTCCGGCCCCGCCGGCTACACGGCAGCGGTCTACGCCGCACGCGCCAACCTGGCACCGGTGCTGGTCACCGGGCTCGCCCAGGGCGGGCAACTGATGACGACGACCGATGTCGACAATTGGCCGGCCGACGCCGACGGCGTCCAGGGGCCGGATCTGATGACGCGATTCCAGAAGCACGCCGAGCGCTTCGACACCGAAGTGATCTTCGATCACATCCAGAAGGCGCAACTCGATGTCCGGCCGTTCGTGCTCGAGGGCGACGCGGCGACCTACCGCTGCGATGCGCTGGTGATCGCGACCGGCGCCTCGGCGAAGTACCTTGGTCTTGCGTCCGAGGCGCAGTTCATGGGCCGCGGCGTGTCTGCTTGCGCGACCTGCGACGGATTCTTTTACCGGGGTCAGGCGGTCGCCGTCATTGGCGGCGGCAATACCGCGGTCGAGGAAGCGCTGTACCTCGCCAACATCTGCAAGGGCGTGACGCTGGTGCACCGGCGCGAAAAGTTCCGCGCCGAGAAGATCATGGTCGACAAACTGATGCGGCGCGTCGCCGAAGGCAGGATCGCGCTCGAGCTCGACGCGGCGCTGGACGAAGTGCTCGGCGACCAGGGCGGCGTGACCGCGGTGCGCCTCAGGCAGCTGAAGAGCGGCACGAAAAAGGAGCTGCCGGTGAAGGGTCTGTTCATCGCCATCGGCCATACGCCCAACACGCAGATGTTTTCCGGCCAGCTGGAGATGGAGAACGGCTACATCGTGACGCGCGCCGGACAGGAGGGCGGGGCCACCGCGTCCAGTGTCCCGGGCGTGTTCGCCGCCGGCGACGTGCAGGACCATGTCTACCGCCAGGCGGTGACCAGCGCGGCCACTGGCTGCATGGCGGCGCTCGACGCCGAGAAGTTCCTCGACTTGCAGGCCGCCTGAGGCGCGCCATGGCCGACGACGACGACCGAGAGGCGCTGCGCCGCGCGCTCGCCGGTGTCAAGCCGCTGCGCCGGGTGCACAGTCAGGCGTTGCGCCCGCCCGCGCCGCCGCCGCTGCCCCTGCAGACCCGCCGCGACGAGCGCGCAGTGCTCGCCGAGAGCATCGCCGGCCCGCTCTCGCCGGAGGAGGCGCTCGATTCCGGGGTCGAGCTCAGTTACCTGCGCGACGGGGTTTCCCGCCAGGTCCTGCGCAGGCTGCGGCGCGGCCACTGGGTCGTGCAGGACCACCTCGACCTGCACGGCATGAACCGCGTAGAAGCGGAGCAGCAGGTCGCGCAGTTCGTGCGCTCAGCGTCCGCGCAGGGGTTGCGTTGCGTGCGCATCGTGCACGGCAAGGGATTGGGTTCGAAGAACCGCGAACCGATACTGAAGGGAAAACTGCGGGCCTGGCTTGCGCCGCGCGACGAAGTGCTGGCCTACTGCCAGGCGCCGCCGACCGACGGTGGCAGCGGTGTGCTGCTGGTGCTGCTCCAACCTAGATAGCGGACTCGTTGGTCTCGCCAGTGCGGATGCGCACCACGTGC
>JAQBBQ010000014.1:0-2569 GCA_032125995.1 Betaproteobacteria bacterium
CCGTCGGCGCCCAGGCCGTGCAGCCAGATCACCGCGGCGTCGGGAGCGTCAGGACTCGGGCCGACGACGTGTTCAACCGTTTCGGGAAGCGCGCTCATCGCGCGATTGTAGGCGAGGGCAGCGAACGCGCGCTCGCGCGCGCCGGGCTCAGCCGAGGCTGAAACTGCGGCGCACGAGCAGCAGGAGCCCCGCGCCGATGGCGGCGAAGATCAGCGTGCCGACCAATCCGGTCGCGACCGACATCTCCAGCGTACGAAACAGGAATACGGCCGCATACCCGCCGCCGAGGGCGAAGGCGAAGTCGCCAACAAGGCCGTAGCCCGAGCCCTGGAAAAACCGGTTGCCGAGCAGCGCGACGGCCAGGGAAACGAGGCCGATCCAAAGGTATTCCATTTGTCCACCCTATACCCTTATCGGCACGGGTGTACGTCCAACTTCCCGCGCCCTGCGCAGCGCCCGATTCAGGCCAGCCTGGAGCTGCGGCGCGCGAGCACGAGGAGTACCGCGCCGATGACCGCGAAGATCAGAATGCCGGCAAAGCGCAGATCGCCCGAGTCCGCGGTCAAGCCGTAAGCGAATCCGCCGCCGACCCCGCCTGCGAGCGCCAACGCGGTGTCGCCGAGGAGGCTAAAGCCCCGTCCGGCGAAATACCGGTTGCCCAATAGCGCGACGACAAGGGAAACAAGGACCGTCCAAATGTATTCCATTTGTCCAATTTACACGTTTATAAAAATGCCTGCACGCCCGGATTCCGGCGCGCCCCGCCGCGCGTTAGAGTAGGCGCCGGATCCGATCGAAAAGAGGCCCGCCATGCTGCCCGAAGTGCAATCCGCCGCCGACATCACCTATCGCGAATCAGGCAAGCCGGACGCGCCCGCGCTCGTGCTCCTGCACGGCATCGGCTCGACCTCGGCCGGCTGGCGCCTGCAGTACGCCCCCTTGGGCGAGCATTTCCGCGTCATCGCCTGGGACGCGCCCGGCTACGGCGGCTCGAAGCCGCTCGCGGACACAGCGCCGAGCGTCGAGGCCTACGCCAACGCGCTCGCGCGCTTGCTCGACGTACTCGGCATCCAGAAGGCGATCGTCGGCACCAACTCCTGGGGCACGCCCACCGGCGTGGTCTTCGCGCGGCTTTTCCCCGCGCGCGTGCGCGCACTCGTGCTCGGCGGGCCGGCCGCCGGCTGGGGCTCGGCGCCGAAGGACGAGCGCGAAACGCGCATCGCCGCTCGCATCGAGCGCATCACCACGCTCGGGGTGAAGAAGATGCGCGCGGAGGACGCCGTCGGGCTCGTCGCACCCGGCACCCGCGCCGAAGTGCTTGAGTGGATCCAGGGCGCCGAAGGCCTGCACATCGCGGGCTACGCGCAGGCCGCGCGCATGCTCGGCGCGGTCGACGTGCCGCGCGAGGCGGTCTCCGTCACCTGCCCGGTGACGGTCGTGGTCGGCGAGAAGGACCTGCGCACCCCGCCCGAGACCAATGCCAAGAAGATCGCCGCCGCGTTGCCGAACGCGACGCTACGCATGATTCCGAACTGCGGCCATCTGCCGCATCTCGAGTTTCCCGAGATCTTCAACGCCGTGGTGCTGGAGATGGCGAAGGCGGTCAGTCAGCCGGCTTGAAGCCGGGCGCGCAGCGCGCGCGGTCGGCGCGCCCGCAAGGGCTTCTATTTGGCGTCGCGTTTCGCCTCGTCCGCCTGCGGTTTCGTAGCTGCCTGCTCCGGTTCCTTGAAATCACCGATGACGCCTTTCAAGGGACAGGCCGAGAACGCCGGACACTTCTTGCATCCAACGACCAATGCAACGGGACATAGGGTCATATCACTTTCCCTCCTTGCGCAACACGTCCCGAGAAGTCTACGCGTCAACCGTCAACACCTGGTGCTTGCGCAAAATCGATTGGCCTTGACCACCCGGAAAGTTAGGCTTCATGCCGAATCACTCACCGACCGTAGACTGACTAGACTGACGGCATGACTTGGATTACGGGGCTGCGCCAGCCCGGCGTGGCCCCAGCACTGTGGGCCGCCCTGCTGTTCGGCGCAGGAACGCCACTGGCGAAGTGGTTGCTCGCCACGGTCGATCCCTGGCTGCTCGCCGGCCTGCTCTACCTGGGTTCGGGCGCCGGCCTGACGGTTTACCGTCGCCTGCGCCGCGCCCCCGCGGTCAGGCTTCCCCGCAATCAACTACCGTGGCTCGCGGGCGCGATTCTCGCCGGCGGAATCGTCGCCCCGGTGTTGCTGATGCTCGGGTTGACGGGCATGCCCGCATCCGGGGCGTCCCTCCTGCTGAATGCCGAAGGCGTCTTCACGACGCTGCTGGCGTGGTTCGTATTCAAGGAAAATTTCGATCGCCGCATCGCGCTGGGCATCACCGCGATCCTGGCAGGCGCGGTCGTTCTAAGCTGGCCAGAAGAACTGCGCTTTGACGACCTGTGGCCGACGCTGGCGGTCCTCGGTGCGTGTTTCGCATGGGGGATCGACAACAATCTGACCCGCAAGGTGGCGCTCGCCGATGCCACCTGGGTTGCCGCGGTGAAAGGTTGGACGTCCGGCAGCGTCAACCTGGGCCT
>JAQBBQ010000015.1:0-9521 GCA_032125995.1 Betaproteobacteria bacterium
GGTTAGGTTAGGTGAGCTAGGCGAGCGCCCGCTCGAGCACGCGCGCGACGTGAATCGCGGTGCGGCCCGCGCCGTCGGCGATCTGGTGGCGACAGCTCGTGCCGTCCGCGACCAGCACTGTGTCCGCCGGCGCCCGGCGCACTGCCGGCAGCAGCGCGCTTTCGGCCATCTTCATCGAGATCTCGTAATGCTCGGCCTCGTAGCCGAAGGCGCCCGCCATCCCACAGCAGCTCGATTCCACGGTCGCCACCTTCAACTCCGGCACCAGCCGCAGTGCGCCTTCCACCGCGCCCATCGCAGCAAACGCCTTTTGGTGGCAGTGGCCGTGTAGCAGCGCATCATTCGCGACCGGTTTCAGCTTCAGTTGCAGTCGTCCGGCGTCGGCTTCACGCACGAGATACTCCTCGAAGAGCAACGCGTTCGCCGCGAGCGCCGCGCTGCGCGCGCCCGGCAGCAGTACGGTGAATTCGTCGCGCAGCCCGAACAGGCAGGAGGGCTCGAGACCGACGACCGGCACGCCACGCTCGACCCATGGCGTCAGCGCGTCGAGCGTGCGGCTGGCTTCGCGCCGCGCTTCTTCGACCAGACCGGCGGCAAGGAAGGTCCGCCCGCAACACAGCGGCCGGCCCGCCGTCGAGGGTTCGGCGATGTGCACCGCGCAGCCCGCTGCCTCGAGCACGCGGACTGCCGCGTGCGTATTCTCAGGCTCGAAATAGCGATTGAAGGTGTCGACGAAGAGCACGACGTCGCGACCGTTCGCCGTCGATGCGCGCGTTTCGGCCGCACGAAATGCGTCGCGCCGAAACCGCGGCGGCCTGCGCTCGGCGGCGAATCCAACTGCGCGTTTGCCGAGGTCCTGCGCAAGGTTGGCGAGCGGCGCAAGGCGCGATGCGAGCGGCGCATAACGCGGCAGGTAGGCGATCAGCCGATCGCGCATCGTCAGCCCACGTTGTTTTCGGTAGTGCGCAAGAAACTCGATCTTCATGCGCGCCATGTCGATGCCGGTGGGGCATTCGCGCTTACAGCCCTTACACGACACGCAGAGGTCGAGGGCGGCTTTCACTTCGTCAAGGGCGGGAAAGGTGTCAGGAACCTTTTCGCCAACGGGGTCAGACCCCAAATTCAAAAAGGGGTCTGACCCCAACTGCCCCGACAGCGCGAGGCGCAGGGTATTGGCACGCCCGCGCGTCAGGTGCGTCTCATCCCCCGTCGCGCGGTAGGACGGACACATCGTGCCGGCGTCGATCTTGCGGCAGTGGCCGTTGTTGTTGCACATCTCGACGGCCTTGTCGAAGCCACCCCATTCCGACCAGTCGAGGGCCGTTTGCGGTGCACGCGTCGCATACCCCGGTGCAAAACGAAACAGTGTTCGATCGTCCATGCGCGGCGGATCGACGATCTTCCCCGGATTCATCAACCCTTTCGGATCGATCCACGACTTGATCTCGCCAAGCGCCGCGGTAAGCCGCGGGCCGAAAAAGGGCTCGATCCACTCCGAACGTACGAGGCCATCCCCGTGTTCGCCCGAGTACGCACCTTTGAATTCCTTCACCATCGCACAGGCTTCCTCGGCGATGGCGCGCATCTTCTCGGCACCGTCGCGCCGCATGTCGAGCACCGGACGCACATGGAGCGTGCCCACGGAGGCATGCGCGTACCAGGTGCCGCGCGTGCCGTGCTTCTCGAACACCCGTGTCAGGCGGTCGGTGTATTCGGCGAGATGCTCGAGGGGCACCGCACAGTCCTCGATGAACGATACGGGTTTCCCGTCGCCCTTCATCGACATCATGATGTTGAGCCCGGCCTTGCGAACCTCCCAGATGTCCTTCTGCAGACGCGTGTCGGTGACCTCGACGACGTTCCCCGGAAGCCCCAGATCGCCCATGACTTCGCCGAGCTGTGCCAGCTTCGCAAGCTGGACGGCGCGATCTTCGCCAGAAAATTCAACCAGCAGGACCGCGTCTGGTTCGCCCACGATGAAGGCATCGACCGTCGCGCGGAACGCCGCGTTCTCTCGCGCCAGGTCGATCATCGTCCGGTCAATGAGCTCGACCGCCGAAGGCCCGAGTTTTACAATGTGCTGCGCGCTTTCCATCGCGGTGTAAAAGCGCGGGAAGTGTGCGACGCCGAGCACGCGTTGCGCGGGCAGCGGCGTGAGCTTCAGGTGCAGGCGCTCGAAGTAGGCCAGCGTACCTTCGGAGCCGACGAGCAGATGCGCCGCGTTGGCGTGCGGCGGGCCGAGGTGGTCGAGGTTATAGCCCGCCACCCGGCGCAGAACGTTGGGAAAACGCGCCGCGATTTCGTCTTTCTCGCGTTCGTACAGCGCCCGCAGCTTGGAGAGCAGCGCCACGTAGCCCGTCGGCCCCGCGCGCGTATCGATGACGTCCGGGATCGCCCCGAAGCGCCAGCGCTCGCCGCCGGCGGTAACGGCATCGATCGCCGAGACGTTGTGCACCATGTTGCCGTACGCAATCGAGCGCGACCCGCAAGAGTTGTTGCCCGCCATGCCGCCGAGCGTTGCCTGCGCCGAGGTGGAAACATCGACTGGGTACCACAGGCGGTGCCTACGCAGCGCGGCATTCAGCCGGTCGAGGACCAGCCCCGGCTGGACCACCGCGGTTCCGGCATCCGGGTCAAGCTCGACCAATGCGTTCAGATACTTTGCGTTGTCGATCACCAGGGCTTCGCCGACCGCCTGCCCGCACTGCGAAGTCCCCGCGCCGCGCGGCAGAATCGGCACGCCGGCTTCAGCCGCGATCTGCAGCGCGACCCGAGCCGATTCCTCGGTGCGCGGAACGACCACGCCAATCGGCTCGATCTGATAGATCGACGCGTCAGTGGAATAGCGTCCACGGCTCGCCGCATCAAACAGCACCTCGCCGTCCACTTCACGGCGCAGACGCGCGGCGAGCGCAGAATCACCCGGCCGGACCGAAGCCGCACCACGAATCAGGCGAACCGGCGCGTGCGGCGAGCTCATGCCGGCGCGCGCCCTAGGCTGCGCGGGTTGCAAATGAAAATTGCCCGAATCCTCGTCGACTGTCGATAATTCGGCTTCTCGGCACGCACAACCCATTTTACGAGGCATCCTCATGGCGAGAACCCCCGGCCGGCATTTCCTACAGATCCCGGGCCCGACGAATGTTCCCGACCGCGTGCTGCGGGCGACCGACATGCCGACCATGGATCACCGCGGCCCGGCATTCGGCTTGCTCGGTAAGGCGGTGCTTGGCGGGATGAAGCGCATGTTCAAATCGACCCAGGGCGAAGTGGTCATTTACCCCGCCTCTGGGACCGGTGCCTGGGAGGCGGCGCTCGTCAACACGCTGTCGCCGGGGGATGCCGTGCTCATGGCCGAGACCGGGCACTTCGCTGTGTTGTGGCAGAAGCTCGCAACGCGCCTCGGCCTCGAGACCGAATTCCTGCCAGGCGACTGGCGCCATGGCGCCGACCCCGAAGCGATTGAAAAGCGCCTGCGCGCCGACAGCGCGAAGCGCATCAAGGCCGTGTGCGTCGTGCACAACGAAACCTCGACCGGTGCGACCTCGCGCATCGGCGATGTGCGCCGCGCGATCGACGCCGCCGGACACCCGGCGCTATTCATGGTGGACACCATCTCCTCGCTCGCCTCGATCGACTATCGGCACGACGCGTGGGGCGTCGACGTTACGGTCGCCGGATCGCAGAAGGGCCTGATGCTGCCGCCAGGGCTGTCGTTCAACTGCATCTCGCAGAAGGCGCTCGCCGCCTCGACCTCCGCGAAACTACCGGCGAGTTACTGGGCCTGGGACGACATGCTGGCCAACGGCAAGAACGGCTTTTTCCCCTACACCCCGGCAACCAACCTCCTTTACGGGCTGCGCGAAGCAATCACGATGCTCGAGGAAGAGGGGTTGGAAAACGTCTTTGCGCGCCATGCGCGGCATGCCGAAGCGACGCGGCGGGCGGTGCGCGCCTGGGGGTTGGAGGTGCTTGCGCTCGATCCGCGCGAGACCTCGAATTCGCTCACCGCGGTCCTGATTCCCGCCGGTCAGGACGCCGACCGGGTGCGCAAGATCATTCTGGACACCTTCGACATGTCGCTTGGCACCGGGCTCGGCAAGCTCGCGGGCAAGGTGTTCCGCATTGGGCATTTGGGCGACTTCAACGACCTCGCGCTGATGGGGACGCTGGCCGGGGTCGAAATGGGCCTCGCGCTCGCCGGCGTGCCGGTCAAGCAAGAAGGCGTGCAGGCGGCGATGGCGTATCTCGCGGACTGCCATCGCGGCAGTCAGCGCGCGGCGGCCTGAGCGCCGATGAGCGACCCGATTCTCACGGCGCGCGACGGCGCGATCGCCACCGTCACGCTTAACAAGCCCGAGAAACTGAACGCCTTGTCGCAGGCGATGTGGGCACGCCTGGGCGAGGTGATGCAAACGCTGGACGCGGATGATTCGGTTCGCTGCATCGTGCTGCGCGGCGCGGGCGACAAGGCCTTCGCGGCGGGCGCCGACATTTCCGAGTTTCACGCCGAGCGATCGAATTCGGCCCAGGCAAAGCGGTACAGCGACACGGGTATCGGCTGGATGCACGCCGTCGCAAAATGCCGGCACCCGACGGTCGCCCTGATCCAGGGCGCGTGCGTCGGCGGGGGCCTGCTGATCGCTTCGCAGTGCGACCTGCGCGTCTGCAACGAGTCGGCGCGCTTCGGCGTTCCGGTGAAGAACCTTGGACTGACCGAGTCCTACGACGAACTGCTGGCGATGATGCGCGTCATCGGGGCCGCAGCCTCGCTCGAGATCCTGCTCGAGGGCCGGATCTGGGGCGCGCGCGAGGCCTACGAAAAAGGCTTGGTCAATCGCGTCGTCGCCGATGCGCAGGTGGTCGACGAGGCGTACGCCGTCGCGCGGCGGATCGCCGAGGGTGCGCCGCTGGTCGCGCGCTGGCACAAAAAATTCATCCACCGCCTGCAGGACCCTCAGCCGCTCACGGCCGAGGAGCGCGACGAGGGCTTCGCCTGCTTCGACACCGCGGACTTCCGCGAGGGCGTGGCGGCGTTCCTCGCCAAGCGCAAACCGCAGTTCACCGGTCGCTAATCACCGCGCGATGGATTTCAAGCCCACCGAGGCGCAGCGGCTGTTCGGCGACAGCGTGCGCGGCTTCGCCGCCAGGCACCTCGCGGCGGGTGCCGTCGCCCGTGCGCACGAGCCCAGCTATCCCTTCGACGTGGCACGCCTCATGGCGGGACAGGGCCTGCTCGGCATCACCATGCCGGAGGCCGACGGCGGGCAAGGGGGCAGCTTGATGGATGCGGTGATCGCGATCGAGGCTGTCGCCTCGGTCTGCCCGCGCAGCGCCGACGTGGTGCAGGCGGGCAACTTCGGTCCGGTGCGCGTACTCGCCGAGTTCGGCAGTACTGAACAGAAGACGAAATACCTCGCACCGATCCTCGCGGGCGAGACGGTGGTCTGCCTCGGAATGAGCGAACCCGAGGCCGGTTCGGCAGTCACCGACCTGAAGACCACCGCAACGCCAGACGGCGAAGGGTTTCGCGTCTCGGGCAGCAAAGTGTTCTCGACCCACGGTCCCTACGCGGCGGTGATCCTCGCCTACGTCCGCTTCGGCCCCGGCGTGGGGGGTATCGGCTCGGTGCTGATCGAGCCCGGCTGGAAGGGCGTGTCCTTCGGCAAGCGTTCGAGCTTCATGTCGGGCGAGGAATGGGTACAGATTTATTTCGAGGACGTGGCCGTGCCGCGCGAGAACGTGCTGCTCGGCCCAGGCGGATTCAAGCAACAGATTGCGGGCTTCAACATCGAGCGCATCGGCAACACGGCGCGCTCGCTGGCGCTCGGCCGTTATTGCTTCGAGGCGGCTCGTGAGTGGGCGCTTACTCGCCGTCAGTTCGGCAGAATTCTTGCTGAATTTCAGGGTTTGCAATGGAAATTCGCCGATATGAAGATGAAGCTCGACGCAGGCGAGTTGCTGCTTTACCGCGCGGCGGCGACCGCGGATGAGGGCTTTCCTTCGGCTCAGGAGACCGCGGTCGCGAAGGCCTTCTGCAACCAGGCCGGGTTCGACGTCGCCAACGACGCGCTGCAGATTATGGGCGGCACCGGCTATAGCCAGGAAGTGCTCGTCGAGTACTGCCTGCGCCGCTGCCGGGGCTGGATGATCGCCGGCGGTTCGATCGAAATGATGAAGAACCGCATCGCCGAGGGCATTTTCGGACGCAGCTTTTCGCAGCGGCCGGAGCGTACAGGGCGCCGGCCGGAGTGAGCGGCGCGGCGCGCGAGGCGCTGTTTCGCGCGCTATTCGCGCCGCGTGCGATCGCGCTCTTCGGGGCTTCGGGCGATGCCGAGAAGAACACGGCGCGCCCACAGCGCTACCTGAGAAAGCACGGCTACACAGGGCGCATCGCGCCGATCAATCGCACGCGACGCGAAGTGCTCGGCGAGGCGGCCTATGCAAGTCTCGCTGAGGTGCAGGGTGAGATCGATCATGTATTCGTGATGGTGCCACCGGCAGACGTCCCGGACGCCTGCGACGAATGCTTCGCGCGCCGTGTGCCGGTGGTGACGATCTTCACCGACGGATTCGGCGAGACCGGCGATGCCGGGCGCGAGGCCGAAGCCGGTCTTGTCGCCCGCGCCCGCGCCGCGGGGACACGGCTCCTCGGCCCCAACAGCATCGGTCTGATCAGCACGGCGCCCCCCACTGCATTGTCGGTAAACGCGGTGCTCGAACTCGAACACCTGCCAACGGGCCCGCTCGCGGTGGTGTCGCAATCGGGCAGCCTGATCGGGGCAATGCTTTCGCGCGGCGCTGCGCGCGGGATCGGCTTTTCCCGGCTGGTATCCGTTGGCAACGAAGCCGACCTTTCGGTCGGCGAGCTGCTCGAATTGCTCGTCGACGACGCGCAGACGCAGGCGATCCTGCTGTTTCTCGAATCTCTGCGCGACGCGCCGCGTATCGCGGCCGCCGCGCGGCGCGCCTTCGACGCCGGCAAGCCGGTCATCGCGTACAAACTCGGCTGCTCCCGCGCGGGTGTCGAACTCGCGCGCACCCATACCGGGGCGATCGCCGGCGACGACCGCGCAGTCGATGCGTTCCTGCGCGCCTGCGGCGTGTTGCGCGTGCACAGCTTCGAAGCGCTGATCGAGACCGCTTACCTCGCGATCGGACAGCGCCCGCCGAGTGGCCGGCGTGTCGCCATGATGACGACCACCGGCGGGGGCGCCGCGCTGGTCGCCGACCCGGTCGGCGCCGCCGGCGTCGAGCTCGTGGCGCCACCGGCCGACGTTGCCGAAAAAATCCGTGCCCTCGGCGTACGCGTCGGCGATTCTCCGCTCATCGACCTCACCCTCGCTGGCGCGCGAGGCAATGTCTACGGTCCAGTGCTCGAGGCATTGCTCGCTTCGAACCATTGCGACGCGGTCGTGGCCGCGGTGGGATCGTCCGGCCAGTTCCATCCAAAGGTCGCGATCGAGCCGATTGTGCGGGCACGCCGCGTGCATCCCGAGAAGCCGCTCGCCGTGTTTATAGCGCCGGACGCGCAGGCTTCGCTTGAACTGCTTGCGCAGGCCGGCATCGCGGCATTCCGCACGCCCGAGTCCTGCGCGGACGCGCTTGCCGCGTTCTTTGCCTGGCGCGCGCCCCGCACGCCGCCCACACCGCCGCCTATCGACGCACAGCTCGCGGCGACATTGCGCGCCGCGCTCGATACCAAAGGGCCCCTGCGCGCCGGAACACTGTTCGGCGCTCTCGGCGTGGCGCAAACGCCGGCACAGTGGCTGCGAGATCCGGGTGAGCCCATCACCTGCCGGTTTCCGCTGGCATTGAAGATCGCGTCGCCCGACATCGAGCACAAGACCGAGGTCGGCGGCGTCGAACTCAATCTGAAGAATGCGCGTGGTGCTACCGCCGCCGCAAAGCGTGTGCTGAAACGCGTTACCGCCGCACGACCCGAGGCGCGGATCGATGGCGTCGTCGCGTCAACGATGCAGGCCGGGCTTGGCGAAGCGATCCTCGGTTACCGCGTCGATCCGCAGGTCGGCCCGCTCGTGCTCGTCGGCGCGGGCGGCACGCTGGCCGAGCTCTACGGCGACGTCGCACTGCGCCCGGCGCCGGTGAGGCTCGAGGACGCGCGGGCGATGATCGACGAGGTGCGTGGGTTTGCGCCGCTGCGCGGCTACCGCAATGCGCCGCGCGGCGACCTCGCTGCGCTCGCGCAGGCGATCGTTGCCTTCTCCGGGCTCGTGCTGCTGCCGGAGGTTGGCGAGGCGGAGATCAATCCGCTCATCGTCAAAGCCGAAGGTGAAGGCGTCGTCGGCGTTGACGCGCTCATTGTTCTGCGCGAAGGTGCGCCCCTCGATGGCCCTGCCGCTTGAAACGTTGAAGGCTCGTGCCGCAGGCGATGCGCTGCTCACGCGCTTCGGCCGCGATCTTGATCTGGCGCTGCTGATTGGCGACGGCGACCTCGACTGGCTGGTCGAGATCGAGCGCGGCGCGGTCGTGCGCGTCACCCAAGGGCCGCTCATCATGCCGAAGACCGACCTGCGGCTGCGCGCGGCGAGCGAGACCTGGGCGCGCTTCCTCGAACCGGTGCCGCCACCGGGCTATCACGACCTGTTCGCGCTGCGGCGCTATCGGCGCATCCAAATCGAGGGCGACATCCGCCTGATGTCGGCCTACCTGTTTTACATCAAGCAGCTTTTCGCGCTGCTGCGGCCGACGCAGGCGAAGACGTGAGCGCCGTATTTGAACCGATCGTCGGGCGTTACCTGACCCTGCAACTGCTTGGCCGGCCGCACCGCCTCTACGTCGAGGAGGCGGGGCAGGGGATTCCGCTTCTTTGCCTGCACACCGCCGGCGCCGACACGCGGCAGTGGCGCGGGTTGATGAACGATCCCGCGCTCACGCGTGACTACCGCGTGATCGCCTTCGACATGCCTTGGCACGGCAAGTCCTCGCCGCCTGCGGGCTGGCAGACCGAGGAATACCGCCTCACCGCGGCGGATTACAGCGCGATGACGCTGGCGGTCGCGGATGCGCTCGCGCTCGAAAAGCCGGTGGTCATCGGCTGCTCGATCGGCGGGCGCATCGCGCTGGTGTTCGCAATCGAACGGCCCGAGCGCTTTCGCGCCATCATCGGCCTGCAGTCGGGCGCGACGATCGACCCCTACTACGAATTGAACTGGCTGCATCACCCCGCAGTTCACGGCGGCGAAGCCTCGGCGGCCTACGTGTCCGGATTGATGGCGCCGACGTCGCCCGACGCGGATCGCTGGGAGACGTTGTGGCATTACATGCAGGGCGGCCCCGGCATCTTCAAAGGCGATCTCTATTTTTACCGCGGCGCCGACGGCGACATTCGCGACCGGCTCGCGGAAATCGACACCCGCCGCTGCCCGCTCTATCTGCTGACCGGCGAGTACGACTATTCGGTCTCACCGCAGGACACGCAGGCCGCGGCGGAGCGCATCCCGGGGGTGAAATTTTCGGTAATGCCGAAGCTCGGCCACTTCCCGATGAGCGAGAACCCG
>JAQBBQ010000016.1:0-3169 GCA_032125995.1 Betaproteobacteria bacterium
ATCCGTCCCGCCCGTCGCCACGGATCCGTTGTGCGGAGCGTGGCAGGATTTGCATCCGTCGCCGCCCACATGCACATCGTCTCCAATGTCGAAGGCAAGATCGCGCCGGGACTCGACGCGATCGACGTCTTCAAAGCGAGCTTTCCGGCGGGCACGGTCACCGGTGCACCCAAGGTGCGCGCGATGGAGATCATCGACGAACTCGAGCCGGTGAAGCGCGGGGTCTACAGCGGCGCGGTGGGCTACCTTGGCTTCAACGGCGACATGGACGTCGCGATCGCGATTCGCACCGCGGTGCTCAAGGACGGCAAGCTGCACGTGCAGGCGGCGGCGGGGATCGTCGCCGATTCGGATCCGCTGTCCGAATGGCAGGAAACGCAGCACAAGGCACGCGCCATCCTGCGCGCGGCCGAGGTCGCGACCGCCGAGCATGGCGCGACGCGACGTGGCGATGGGTCCAACGGATCCGACGCGGGCGACGGGCCCGGCCGCCCGCTGCGACCGATCGCCGCGTGAGGAACCCGCCATGGTCCTGATGATCGATAACTACGATTCCTTCACCTACAACCTCGTGCAGTACCTGGGGGAACTCGGCGCGGCGGTGCAGGTGGTCCGTAACGACGCGCTCAGCGTGGACGCGGTCGAGGCATTGCGGCCCGAGCGCGTCGTCGTTTCGCCCGGACCCGGGACGCCAAACGAGGCGGGCATCTCGCTTGGGGTGATCGAGCGTCTCGCCGGGCGAGTGCCGATCCTCGGCGTGTGCCTCGGCCACCAGTCGATCGGCCAGGCCTTCGGCGGGCGCGTGGTGCGCGCCAATCGGGTCATGCACGGCAAGGTGTCGCAGGTACGCAACGACGGCGCGGGCGTGTTTGCCGGATTGCCGGATGCGTTCACCGCGACGCGCTACCACTCGCTCGTCGTCGAGCGCGAAACCCTGCCCGAATGCCTCGCGATCACCGCCGAGTCAGACGATGGCGAGATCATGGGCTTGCGCCACCGCAGCCTGGCGGTCGAGGGCGTGCAATTCCATCCCGAGGCCCTGCTCACCGAGCACGGCCACGCACTACTGAAGAATTTTCTCCAAGGGGGAAGGCAATGACGATCACGATTGCGGAGGCGATCCAGCGTACCGTCGAGCACCGCGAGATCTTTCACGACGAGATGCTGCACATCATGCGGCAGATCATGCGCGGCGAGCTGACCCCGGCACAGATCGCCGGGTTCGTCGTCGGCTTGCGGGTGAAGAAGGAAACCATCGGTGAAGTCGCCGCGGCGACGCAGGTGATGCGCGAATTCGCCACGCGGGTCCCGGTGAAGGATCCCGAGCAGGTGCTCGACGTCGTCGGCACCGGCGGCGACGCCGCGCGCACCTTCAACATTTCGACCGCGGCGACGTTTGTCTGCGCCGCGGCGGGCGCCAGGGTGGCGAAGCACGGCAACCGCGCGATCTCCGGGTCGACCGGCAGCGCCGACGTGCTCGAAGCCCTCGGCGCGAACCTCGCGCTGTCGCCCGAGCAGATCGCCCGTTCGGTAGACGAGATTGGCGTCGGCTTCATGTTCGCCCCCGCCCACCACTCGGCGCTCAAGCATGCCGCGCCGGTGCGCAAGGAACTGGGCGTACGCACGATCTTCAACATCCTCGGCCCGCTGACCAACCCCGCGGGGGCGAAGCGCCAGTTGCTTGGCGTGTTTCACCCCGACCTCGTCGGCATCCATGCGCGCGTGCTGCAGCGGCTCGGCTCGAAGCACGTCATGGTGGTTTACGGGCTGGACGGCATGGACGAGCTGTCGATCTCGGGCGAGAGCGCGGTCGGCGAACTGGTCGATGGCGAGGTGCGCGAATACACGATCCACCCTTCGCAGCTCGGGCTCGAGCTCTACGACCGGCGCGCGATCCAGGTCAATACGGTCGAGGAATCGAAGGCGATGATCCTCGCGGTGCTCGACAACCAGTCCGGACCGGCGCTGAACATCGTCCTCTTGAATGCCGGCGCGGCGATCTACGTCGCCGGCAAGGCGAAGACGGTCGAAGCCGGGATCGAGAAGGCGCGCGCGGCGATCGCAACCGGCGGCGCGAAAGACAAGCTCGAGCGTTTCGTCGCCTACACGCAGCAGGCCGGCGCCAAAGCATGAGCCGGGCCTAATCGTGTCCGACGTCCTGCAGCGCATCCTCGCGACCAAGCGCGAGGAAGTCGCCGCCGCGCGGCGCGCTGTTTCCGAGGAGGCGATGGCATCGCGCGCGCGCGGCGCCCCGCCGACACGCGACTTCGTCGGCGCGGTCCGCGCCAAGCTGGACGCCGGACAGCCCGCGGTCATCGCCGAAATCAAACGCGCGAGCCCGTCGAAGGGGCTGTTGCGCGCGGAATTCGATCCGGCTGCGATTGCGCGCGCCTACGAAACGGCTGGAGCGGCGTGCCTGTCGGTGTTGACCGATGCCGCGTATTTTCAGGGCGCGCCAGCGCATCTCGCTCAGGCGCGTGCGGCCTGTACGCTCCCCGCCCTGCGCAAGGACTTCGTCGTCGATCCCTACCAGGTGTTCGAATCGCGTGTGCTGGGCGCCGATTGCATTCTCCTCATCTGCGCCGCGCTTTCGCTCGAGGCCATGGTTGATCTCGAAGCGCTCGCGCATGCGCAGGGCATGGCGGTGCTGGTCGAGGTGCACGACGACGCCGAGCTCGAGCGTGCGCTCGCGTTGAAAACTCCGCTCCTCGGCATCAACAACCGCGATCTGCGCACTTTCGAGACGCGCCTCGAGACCACCCTCGACATGCTGGCGCGAATCCCCGCAGGCCGAATCGTCGTCACCGAGAGCGGAATCGGCACCCGGGCGGACGTTCGCCGCATGCGCGCGCGCGGCGTCGACGCTTTTCTCGTCGGGGAAGCCTTGATGCGGGCGCCGGATCCGGGACGGGCGCTGAAGGAATTAGTCGAAATGACATAACATATTGAATTTAAATAACTTTAACGTTTACGAGGTTTTGTTGCACCTGCGCAACAGGATTGTCATCTGAGCGTGACAAAACGCACGGCGACGTTGCCCTATCGACACGCCGTTCGGCACAATTCAGTCAACTTCTCACGTGAGAGGTGTGGGCGAGCGGTCAAGCCGTTCGATCTCTATCAACTAGTTGGGAGATTTCTGCATGCAAAAGAAACTTCTAGCCATGGC
>JAQBBQ010000017.1:0-2610 GCA_032125995.1 Betaproteobacteria bacterium
GCCGTCGGACTTGTAGGTCATCGCGACACCGCTAAAGGTTCCGGTCGACAGCGCGCGGCGAATGTCCTCGGCCGTACGGGCACCCTTGGCCACGGCCTCGATGATCATCGAGGTTCCATCGTACTGGCCAACCGCGAATCCGTCCGGCTCGGTCTTGAACTCGGCACGGTACTGCTGGTAGAAATGCTCCATTGCGGGCGAACCGCCGGCGCTCGGAGCAGCATTGGTTTCCGCGCAGACACCCTTGAGTTCGGCCGGTTCGAGCAGCGCGATCGTCGAGGGCTGGCTCAGGCCGGACCCGGCGACGATGGGAAGGTCCACCTTGGCCGCGGCGGCCTGCTTGACGAACAGCGCCGACGGGCCGCCGTGCAATTGCAGCAGGATCACGTCCGGCTTGGCGGCTTGCACTTTGCCGATCACCGGTGACATGTCCTTGACCGAAACGGCCAGCGCCTCTGCCATCACCGGTTCGATCCCCGCAGTCTTGAGCAGGGCAACGATGTGACGATGTCCGCTCTGACCGTAGGCGGTCGTCTGATAGACCACCGCGACACGGCGCTTCTTCAGTTCCTCGAGCGTGTAGCGCACTTGCGCGCCCTTCGCCACGGCGTCGCCGGGGAAGAAGCGGAACACGTACGGGTTGTTCTTTTCGGTGATGTCGGCGGTGCCGGAAACGGTGGCCAGCGGCACCTTGTTCTCGAGCGCGACAGGCAGCATCGCGAGCATCTGCGTGCCGAGCATCGATGCGGCGACGGCCGACACCTTGCCGCGCGACAGCGCACGCTCGAGCGCCGTCACCGCACCCTCCGGGGACACGCCGGTGTCGGTCACCTCGGCGGTGATCTTGACCGAGGCCGGTGCGTTCTTGACGGCCAGCAGTGCGCCGTTGCGCTGGCTGGTGCCTTCGAGGGACAGAAAGCCGGTCACGGGGACCAGTATCGGCAGATTCAGTTCCGCTTGCGCGAGGGCCGCGGGCGCGGCGGCACCACAGCCTGCCGCGATTGCGGCGGCTAGACCGATTTTTCGAAACGACGTTTGCACGTTCATGCTGACCTCCGTTGGCAAATCGATGGGGGAACCGGGAACCGCAGAAACCTACTGTGGCGTCGCTACCGGACGAGCGTCGTCGATTTCCGGAATGCGTGGGATCTCGACACCGTACTGGCCCACATCGTTGCGGATCTTGTCGACGCCACGGCGAATGATGTCGATCTCGTCGTCCGGATGGGTCGCGCCCAGGCCGTATTCGGCCGCCAGCGCGCGATTGCTGCCGGAGCGCTGGCGCTCGCCGTCCGGGAGGTTCACCACGGCGTACACGCCATTGAGCAGGCTGCCGCGCAGCTTCTTGGCGAACTTGGCGCCAATCACGGATTTTTCCTGATCGCTCAGGTCGTTGAAAAAGCGCCGCATGATGACGCGCCCGAACTGGATATGCCGTGCTTCGTCGCGCAGCACCAGCCGGCATGCCTCCTTGATCGAAGCGAAGCGCGCGTTCTCGTAGCGCGCCTGCAGCAGTTCGCCCGAGAGCTGCTCGAACAGCGTATTCACCGACAGCCCGGCGAAAAAGCTCATCGCCTTCTCGTCCTTCTCGTCGTGAAAGCGCGGGATGATCTGCATGAAATAATCGGCGCGCGGGGTCGGCTCATAGCCGCCCAGCGCATTGGCGATGCGGAAGCTCACTTCGTGGTGCCGCAGCTCTTCGGCGATGAAATTGGAAATGTGCTGCTTGATCTCGAACGGCTGATGCCCGAAGATCGCCTCGCGCAGGCGTTCGGCGCCATAGGGCGTTGCGCCGTGCTCCATCCAGGCGCGCAGGCTCCACCACTCGGCGCCCGCGGCACGGACCGCGGCGGGCAGGTCGGCGCCGGCAAGGTCGCTGTAGTCGATGTCGCGCACCGGATCCCAGGCCAGGATGCGCGCCTGCTCGCACAGATGCCAGACTTCCGGGTAGTGCACGTCCGACACCACCGGGTAGGGATTCGGTACGGGGACCAGTTCTTCCAGCATCGATGCCTGCATTGCGTTCTCCACGAACGTCCCCGCCCGCCCCGGGTTTCGCTGCGCTCAACGCCGGGCTACGGAATGGGGATCGCGCCGCATTCTCGAATGCGGCTCACGGGGCGGGCCGCGGCCTTGGGGACGATGTCCGCGCCAGTGCCCTGCTCTCCGCCGCCGTGCTACGCTGAACTGAATTGCGAACACTTGTTCGCGCAGGGATACTGGCAGCGCGGACTGCCCATGTCAAACAAAACAAGAGGCGGCAAGCAAGTCATGCCCGCGCGTGCCGAGCACCTCGAATCCCTCGCTCACGGCCTGCGCGTACTCGAACTGTTGGGCAGCGCCGAAACGCACGCGCTCTCGATGACCGATCATCTCTCAGCGGGCAGCAGCGCCGCTCGAAACGCCTGCGCGATCGCTTCCCTGCTCTTGCCGGCGCGGGCGGCGTCGCCGATGACGATGGTTTTGCGAGCTGCACGCAGTCGACTTCGCACCACGTCGCCGGTTGCTTTGCGCGCCCGGATGTAAAACCACTCGCGCCACGCGGTCGAGGCAAATACGCTTCGCAGCATCCGCGTTCGACCCAGACCGGCATCGAGCAGCCAGCGCGTC
>JAQBBQ010000018.1:0-25989 GCA_032125995.1 Betaproteobacteria bacterium
CCTTCAACGCGTCGCCAGTCTTGGACTTGCCGAAAACCTGCCGGCCATAGTCGTCGTAGACCCGGTCGGTGACCACAAGCGGGTTCGCCACGAAGGCGCCGTCGACCTTCAGCGCAGGCACGATGTCGCTGATCATTCCCATGTGGTAAGCCTCGTGCGCCGAGAAGGGTTCGCATAGGACACAGGCGACCATCGCGCGCTCCGCGCCGATGACCACCGGGAGGAAGTCGGTCGCGCCGCCGATCGGCGCCGAACCGTGCTTCGGGCCCGCCTGGCCGAAGCGCGCGAGGTCCTGGGCAACGGTGAAGTCGCAGGCCATGCCGATTTCCTGGCCCCCGCCGATGCGCATGCCGTTCACGCGCGAGATCACCGGCTTGTCGCAGGCGAGGATCGACGACACCATGTCGTTGAACAGGCGCATGTACTGGCGGTATTCCTGGGGATGGCCGGCGTAGTACTCGGCGTACTCCTTGGTGTTGCCGCCGGTGCAGAAGGCCTTGTCGCCAACGCCGGTGAATACGACGCTGGAGACGTCGCGCGCATTCGATGCGGCGCGAAACGCGAGGATCACAGCCTTCACCATGTCGGTGGTGTAGGAGTTGTACTGGCCCGGGTTGTCGAGCCAGATCCATGCGTTGTACAGGCCCTTGGCAGTCTTGCCGTCGGGCGTCGTCGCAGGGCGCTTCTCGTACTTCACGCCCGGCACGACAAGTTCCGGGAGGTTGTGGTTTATCAATTCGCGCGCTGCGGCCATGACGGTGTCCTTATGAAGAAATCGTGGGTTCGGTGATTTAGGATCCTGCTGCCCCTGGTACCAACCCGACGCGCTTGGCGGTCCTGCGGTGGTGCACCGCGCCGAACGCCTTGCGCAGCATCGGCGTTCCCGGTGCGGTCATCACCCAGCGCGTGGCGGCGATCGTCATCTTCCGGCCCCTCCTCGGAGCCTGGCTTGAGCACCCCGCCCGATGGGGCTGGCGTTCCGGCCTAAATTGGTATTACAGTACCGCATTGCGTATTTAAGCGTCAAGCGCAGCGCATAACGAAAGCAACGCTGCGGATGGGATGATGAATAGCGCAGCCGCTTGCGGGCCTGTTTGATCTGCCTCAAAGAAGCGGCAAGGCGTTCGGTCATCGTGCCTTTCGCGGCGCACCAGGGAGAACAAAGGTGAACACAGCGACATCGAAGACGGCCGGCGGCCCAACCAGCGTCTCGCTCGCGCTCGCCGGCAGCGGCGGCGCGGGCGTGATGACCGCCGGCAATATGCTGCTCGAGGCCGCGGCGCAGGCGGGCTACTTCGGCCTCATGACCCGGACCAGCGGACCGCAGATTCGCGGCGGCGAGGCCGCGGCCATGCTGCGCATCGCGACATACGCAGTCGAGGGGCCGGACGACCGCTTCGACGCGCTGCTTGCGGTCGACTGGCAGAACATCGCTCGATTCAGCGCCGAGATTCCGCTCGACGCACGGAGCCTGTTGATCGGTGATCCTGCGCAAGGCGTCGCGCCCGAGGCACTACTCGAAAGCGGGGCGCAGAGCGTGCCGCTCGAGCTCAAGGCGCTCGCGAAAAGCGTCAAAGGCGGCTGGCCGAACATGGTCGCGCTCGGGTTGCTCGCCGGCTTCGCCGGGATCCCGCACGATGCGGTCGTCGCCGCAATCCAGAAATCAATGAAGAAGGGCGGCGACGCGCTGGCGGCGAGCATCGCCGCCGCCCAACTCGGCATGGCCGAAGCGCACAAGCTGCCGTGCCGCATGCCGCTCGCCCCACCGCAAGGCCAGCGCAGCGGCCGCTGGCTGATCACCGGGAATCAAGCCGCCGGTTACGGCGCGATCCGCGGCGGCGTCCGCTTCGTCGCCGCCTATCCGATCACCCCCGCGACCGAGCTACTCGAGTGGATGGCACCTGCGCTGACTCGCGTCGGCGGCACGCTGGTACAGGCCGAAGACGAGCTCGCGTCGATCAACATGATCCTTGGCGCGTCCTACGGCGGCGCGCCGTCGCTGACCGCCACCTCGGGTCCGGGCCTGTCGCTCATGATCGAGGCGCTCGGCCTCGGCGTGACGGCGGAGATCCCGCTGGTGGTCGTCGATGTCATGCGCACCGGTCCGTCGACTGGCATCGCCACGAAAACCGAACAGAGCGACGTCAACATCGCGCTCTACGGGCTGCACGGGGATGCACCGCATATCGTGGTCGCCCCGAACTCGATCGGCGACTGCGTGCGCGCCACGCAGTGGGCGGTCACGCTCGCCGAGAGCCTGCAGACGCCGGCGATCGTGCTCTCTGACCAGTCTTTCGGACAGGCACGCGCGGTCATCGAGCGACCCGCCGATCTAGCCTTCACCGGTCGGCGCAAGCTCGCCGACGCCAACACGAAGGATTACAAGCGCTATGCGCTCACCGAGTCGGGCGTCTCGCCGATGGCGATCCCCGGCACCCCGGGCGTGACCTACACCGCCGATGGGCTCGAGCACAGCGAGCGCGGCACGCCGTCATCGCAGGCGAGCGACCACCTCGCGCAGCTCGACAAGCGCCTGCGCAAGCTCGCCTCGATCGACTACGGCGATTACTGGGCCGACGTCGAGGGTGACGGTGAGCTCGCGGTGATCACGTTCGGCTCCTGCACCGGGCCCGTGCGCGAGGCCTTCGCGCGCGCCCGTGTCGACGGCCTGACGGCGCGTCTGGTTTCGTTGCGGCTGCTCTCGCCGGTGCAGCCCGAGAAGCTCGCCAAAGCGCTTGCCGGCGTGAAGCGCGCGCTCGTCATCGAGCAGAACCACGGTGCGCAGTTCCTGCGCTACCTGCGTGCCGAGTACGACATCGCCCCAAAACTGACGAGCTTCCATCGCCCAGGACCGCTGCCCTTCCGGCCCGAGGAAATTCATCACCGCCTCATCGACTGGAGCCGCTCATGACCGCCGTTGCCGCCGTGGCGTTCACGCCGCAGGCCTACAAATCCGACGTTAAGCCGGTGTGGTGCCCGGGATGCGGAGACTTTTCGGTGCTGTCCGCGGTGACCAAGGCACTGGCGAAGCTCGCGCTGCCGCCGGAGCAGGTGGCCGTGGTCTCAGGCATCGGCTGTTCTTCGCGCATTCCTGCCTACACCAACTGCTACGGCTTTCACGGCGTGCATGGGCGCGCGCTTCCCGCGGCTACCGGGCTCAAGGTCGCGCGCCCCGAGCTGACGGTGATCGCGGCGGGTGGCGACGGCGACGGCTATTCGATCGGCGGAAACCACTTTCTGCACGCCTGCCGACGCAACGTCGACATGACCTACATCGTCATGGACAACCGCGTCTATGGGATGACCAAGGGCCAACCCTCACCGACGACCGAACCCGACTGGGACTCGAAGCTCTCGCCGCACGGCACTGGTCTGCGCGAGTTCTACCCGCTGGTTATCGCGCTCGCCTCGGGCGCCAATTTCATCGCGCGCGCGTTCGCGGGCGACCCCAACGGCTGCGCCGAGCTGATCGTGCAGGCGATCCGCACGCCGGGCTTCTCCTTCATCGAAGTGCTCTCGCCTTGCGTCACCTTTCGCCCCGAGCAACGCGACTGGAAGGCGATGGCCCATCCAGCCGCAGTCACGCCAACCGACGACCCGGCGCGCGCTGCGCGCCGGCTCATGACCGACGACGGGTTCAACGTCGGCGTGCTGTATTCCGGCGATCGGTCCCCCTACCGGCCGCAGCAAGCGCCGCTGGTCAAGCCCGCCGAGCTAGAAAAGGAGTTCGCGCTATGAAGGCGAAGCGCAGTCAATCGAAGAAGTCGGCAACGCCTGCCACATCGGCAAAGCGCCGCGTCACGCGGTCAGCGCCACCCAAGGCCGGGTTCGGTGATTTCATGAAGCAGGCTTACGCAATGGAGCTCGAAGCCGCGACGCGTTACGCGGAGTTCGCCGACCAGATGGAAGTCGCCAACAACCGCGAGGTGGCCGAGCTTTTCCGCAAGCTCGCAGGCATCGAGAAACTGCACGCGAAAAAGATTCTCGAGCAGATGGGCTGGAAAACGCCACCGGCCGACCTGGCGCCGTTTCGCTGGGAAGGCCTCGAAGGGCCCGAGACCGGAGAGCACAACGACTTGCACTACCTCATGCAGCCCTATCATGCCCTCCGGATCGCACTTCGCAACGAACAACGCGCGGCGGAGTTTTTCACGTCGATCACGCGCCGGGCGCTGCCGCCCGCGGTGCTCGATGCGGCGCGCGAGATGGCCGAGGAGGAACGCGAGCACGTAGAGCTGGTAAAAGACTGGTTGGCACGCGTGCCGAAACCCGAGAAGGGGTGGGACGTCGATCTCGATCCGCCCAACTTCAACGACTGACGCGGAACGACGCGAAGGAGACACAACGATGGACATCCTGCACCCCAAAGGTTGGGCCCCGGCGGTCGGCTACGCGAACGGCATCGCCGTGAGCGGCGGAACGCTGGTCTTCATCGCCGGCCAGGTGGGCTGGGACGCGGCGCAGAAGTTCCACTCGGAGGCGGTTGCGCCGCAGTTCGAGCAGGCACTGAAGAACGTGCTCGCCGTGCTCGCCGAGGCCGGTGGCAAGCCCGAGCACATCTGCCGCATCACCGCCTTCTGCTGCGACAAGCCCGCCTACCTCGCCGCACGCAAGGACCTCGGCCGGATCTGGAAAGGCCTCATGGGCAAGCACTTCCCCTGCATGAGCATGATCTTCGTCTCCGACCTGCTCGACAACCCGGGAAAGATCGAACTCGAAGCGACCGCGGTGGTGCCTTAGGATTTGACGTCCGGCGTCCGTCGCGCGAACGCCGCGCGCCATGGAGAACCGCAACTTCGGTTATGGTCCCGTCCATGGCGCGCCTTGCCGTTCCCCTGATCGTTCTCGCACAGCTGTTTGGCACCTCGCTGTGGTTCAGCGCCAATGCCGCTGCGGATTCGCTGGTTCGCGAGTGGAGTCTGACGACAGGCGACATCGGCCTGCTCACCAATGCGGTGCAGCTCGGCTTCATCGCCGGCACCTTCGGATTCGCCTTCACCGGCATCGCAGACCGCTTCCCGGCCAGCCGCATCGTCGCCGCCTGCGCCGTCTTCGGCGCCGCGTCGAACGCAGCCTTCGCCCTGTTCTCGACCGGCCTTGCCGATGCCAGCGTCTATCGGTTCATGACGGGACTCGCACTCGCGGGCGTCTATCCGCTCGGCATGAAGCTGGTCGTCGGCTGGGCGCCGCAGCGCGCCGGCGAGGTGCTGGGCTGGCTGGTCGGCATGCTGACGGTCGGCACCGCGCTGCCGCATTTGGTGCGCACGACCGGCAGTTCGTGGCACTGGAGCCATGTCGTGCTCGCAAGCTCCGTGCTTGCCTTGCTCGGCGCCGTGATGGTCTTCTGGCTGGGCGATGGGCCACATTTCAAGACCACCGGCAAGACGGCGCGCATCCGCTTCGGCGCCGTGCGCGACGCGTTTCGAATTCCGGCCTTTCGCGCCTCGGCGTTCGGCTACTTCGGCCACATGTGGGAGCTCTACGCGTTCTGGACGCTGACGCCCTTCCTGCTCGCCGCCCTTGCCACGCGCGGCGGCGGTGCGCAGGCGCTCGACGTCTCGCTGTGGGCGTTCATCATTATCGGAACGGGGGCTGCCGGCTGCATTCTCGGCGGCTGGCTCAGCCGCCACGTCGGCAGCGCACGCGTCGCCGCAGCTGCGTTGATCGGCTCGGGCGCGATGTGCCTCGCCTATCCCCTGTTGCAAGACCTGTCGACCGGGGTACTGCTCGGGGCGCTCGTGTTCTGGGGATTCATGGTCGTCGCCGATTCGCCCCAGTTCTCAGCCCTGTCCGCGCGCGCCTGCCCGCCCGAACTCGTCGGCTCGGCGCTCGCGATTCAGAACAGCATCGGGTTCTTCATCACCGTGGTGGCGATCGGCGTGGCGTCCGCGAGCTTCCTGTCTCTGGGCGCCAAGATCGCCTGGCTACTGCTACCCGGTCCGCTGCTCGGTTTGATCGGCATCGCCCCGCTCGCGCGCGGGCGCATCTCGGTCGAACCCGTTACTCGACGGTGACGGACTTCGCCAGATTGCGGGGCTTATCTACATCGGTGCCGCGTGCGAGCGCGGCGTGATAGGCGAGGAGCTGAAGCGGCACCACGTGCAGGATGGGCGACAGCGGCCCTGCGTGATCGGTAAGCGTAATTACGTTGACGCCCTCTGAGGGCTCGATCCCGGAATTCTGGTCAGCGAACACGAACAGCTCGCCGCCGCGCGCGCGCACCTCCTGCAGGTTCGACTTCAGTTTTTCGAGCAGCGCGTCGCCGGGCGCCACGGCAACCACCGGCATGTCGCGATCGACCAGTGCGAGGGGTCCATGCTTGAGCTCGCCCGCGGCGTAGGCTTCGGCATGGATGTAGGAAATCTCCTTGAGCTTGAGCGCCCCCTCCATCGCGATCGGATAGTGCACGCCTCGACCGAGAAACAGAACATGCTGTTTTTCGGCGAACCGCGCGGCCCAGCGCGCCACCGCGTCCTCGACCGACAGCACCTGGCGTAGCGCCGCCGGCAGATGGCGCAGCGCGGTGAGGTGGCGCAGCTCATCCGCTGGCGCAAGCCGCCCCTTCAGCTTGGCAATGACGAGCGCAAGCAGATAGAGCGCGCCGAGTTGCGTGGTGAAGGCCTTGGTCGACGCCACGCCGATCTCGGGACCTGCCCGAGTGAGAAAGCGCAGGCGTGAGGCGCGCAGCAGCGAGCTTTCGGGCACGTTGCAGATGGTGAGCGTGCGTGCGCAGCCGAGCGACTTGGCATGTTCGAGCGCGGCCAGCGTATCGGCGGTCTCGCCCGATTGCGAGATCGTGAGGATCAGTGTGTCCGGGTCGAGCACCGCTTCGCGGTAGCGAAACTCGCTCGCGATCTCGACCTGCACCGGCACGCGCGCGAGGCGCTCGATCCAGCTGCGTGCGACCAGGCCGGCATGAAAACTTGTCCCGCAGGCGACGATCTGGACCCCGCTCGCCTCGCGCAGCAGCGTTTCGGCTTCGACACCGAACAGCCCCGGCTGCACCGACGCCGCCCCACCGATGACCTCCAGCGTATTGGCGAGCGCACCAGGCTGCTCGAAGATCTCCTTCTGCATGTAGTGCTGGTAGGGGCCGAGCTCGACCGCGTCCGCGCTCAACTCGGAGACATGGACCTCTCGCTCGACCGGCGCGCCGCTCGCGTCGAGGATGCGCACGCCCTCCGCACGGATCTCGGCGCAGTCGCCCTCTTCGAGGTAAATCACGCGGCGCGTGACCTGCACCAGCGCCGAAACGTCGGATGCCGCGAAGTTCTCGCCATCGCCAAGCCCGAGGAGCAACGGCGCGCCCTTGCGCGCCAGTACCACCGCGCCCGGGTCGTCGGTGGAAACAAGCGCGATCGCGAATGCACCCTGCAGCTCGGCGACCGCTTTCGCTGCCGCCGCCAACAGGTCCGGGCTCGCGGTCCGGTGGTGTGACACGAGATGCGCGATCACTTCGGTATCGGTCTCCGACGCAAACGCAAAGCCGGCACCCTTCAGCCGCGCGCGCAGCGACTCGTGGTTCTCGATGATGCCGTTATGCACCACCGCGAGCCCGCCCGAAACGTGCGGGTGGGCATTGCTTTCGGTCGGTGCGCCGTGCGTCGCCCAGCGCGTATGCGCGATGCCCGTGGGGCTCTTGACGCGCTGCGCCTCGACCCGAGCCGCGAGCTCGGCGACCCGCCCGGCGGCGCGCACGCGCTCGAGCGCGGGCCGCGCAGCGCCGTTCGGCGCCTTCAGTACCGCGACGCCGGCCGAGTCGTAGCCGCGGTACTCGAGCCGCCGCAACCCTTCGACGAGAATCGGAACGATGTCGCGGCGCGCAGCGGCGCCGACGATTCCGCACATCGCGCTACTTCTTCCGCGGCGGCTTCCAGCCGCGTACCGTAACCTGCTTCGCGCGTGCAACGGTGAGTTGATCCGGCGGCGTGTCCTTGTTGATCGTCGACCCCGCGCCGATGTAGGAGCCGCGCGCAAGCGTGACCGGCGCGACCAGCGTCGTGTCCGAACCGATGAAGCACTCGTCGCCGATGACCGTGCGATGCTTCGCCGCGCCGTCGTAGTTGCAGGTGATCGTGCCAGCGCCGATATTGACGCCGCTGCCCACCTCGGCGTCGCCCACGTAGCTCAGGTGATTCGCCTTCGTGCGCGCGCCGAGCCGGCTCGCCTTCACTTCGACGAAATTACCGACGTGCACCTCCTCGGCCAGCACCGCGCCGGGTCGCAGGCGCGCGTAGGGGCCGACGCGGCAACGCGCACCAATCTGTGCCTCCTCGAGGTGCGAGAAGGCACGCACCTCGCTGTCGGCGGCGATCGCGACGTTGCGCAGCACGCAGTTCGGTCCGATGCGCACCCGGTCGCCAAGTGTGACCTTGCCTTCGAATACACAATTGACGTCGATCGACACGTCGCTCCCGCACTGCAGATCGCCGCGCACATCGACGCGCCACAGGTCGGCGAGCGTCACGCCCGCGTCGAGCAGTCGTTTCGCGTTTGCGTTTTGATATGCGCGCTCGACAAGCGCCAGTTCGTGGCGCGAATTGACGCCCCAGATCTCCCACGCATCCTTCGGCTGGCGCGTCGCCACAGTGACGCCCTCGGTCACCGCCATCTGAACGACATCGGTGAGGTAGAACTCGGCCTGTGCGTTGCGGTTGCGCACCCCCGCAAGCCACCCCGAGAGCCGCCCCGCCTGCGCAACGAGGAAACCGACGTTTACTTCGCGCAGCAGGCGCTCATCGGCGCTTGCGTCTTGGTCCTCGACGATACGCGCGACCTGTCCCTGCGCATCGCGCACGATGCGCCCGTACCCGGTCGGGTCGGGCAGGTCCGCGGTAAGGATCGCGAGCCCAGCGTCCTTGGCCTCGATCAGGGCGTGTAGCGTTTCGGTGCGAACCAGCGGCACGTCGCCATACAGCACGAGCACGTCGTCGCGCGGCTTGACGCTCGGCAGCGCCTGCATGAGCGCGTGGCCCGTGCCGCGCTGCTCGGCCTGCTCAATCCAGGTGGCATCCATCGCGGCGAACACCGAGCGCACCGCCTCCCCACCGTGGCCGTGCACAACAATGATGCGCCCAGGTGTGAGCGCGCGCGCGGTCTCCAGCACATAGGCGAGCATCGGTCGCCCTGCGACCTTGTGCAGCACCTTGGGCAGCGACGAGTGCATGCGCTTGCCCTGGCCTGCAGCGAGCACGACGATGTCGAGCGACATGACGGAAAGGTGACGGTTAGTGCGCGTTAATGACGCAGACGGCGCGTCGAATTCTAGCAGCTAGATCGTCGACACAGCGTCCATTTGCCGCGCTGACGCGTGCGAGCGACCTCAACCGTGTGACGCGCGCGACTACTGCGTTACGCGATAGGCCGCGACGGGCTGACTGTAGCCCTTCAAATCAAATGGCCCCACTTCGGCAAACTGGAACGCGTCGTCGACCGCCGCCATCGTCTTACGATCGACCAGTACCTCGCCGCCCGCGGCTTCCGCGCACAGACGCGCGGCCAGATTCGTCACGCTGCCGATCGCTGCGTAGTCCCAGCGTCCCTCGAAACCGATCGCACCGCAGGTCGCATAGCCCTGGCCGATACCGACGCCGAGCGCGAGCGTGTAGCCGCGCTTGGTCCACTTGCCTGCGGTCGGGACGAACGCTTGCTGCATCTCAAGCGCCATCTTGACCGCCTCCTCGGCGGGCTTTTCCATTGGCAGCGGATCGTTGAAGAAGATCATCATGCCGTCGCCCGCGAAACGCTCGAGGGTGCCGGCGTGCGCGAGGATCAGCTTGCCCATCGTGGCGTGATATTCGCGCAGCAACTCCATCACCTCCTCGGGTTCGGCGCGGTCGATAAACGCAGTAAAGCCGCGCAGATCGAGAAATACGACGCTCACCTCGCGCCGGTGCGTCTTCAGCAGATCCTCACCGCCGCCAGTAAGAATCGCCTCGCCCAGTTGCGGCGAGAAAAAGTTTTTCAGTCGGCCGAGGCGCTCGAGTTGGGTGACCTGCTCCTGCACCCGGGCCTCGAGCATCGCATTCCACTCGGTGAGCTTGTCGGCCTGCTGCTTCACCTCGTCCTGCAGCAATTTGACGCGCAGGAGCGACTTTACGCGCGCGAACAATTCCTGCTGGTTGATCGGCTTCTGCAGAAAATCGTCCGCGCCCGCCTCCATGCCCTTGACCCGTTCCTGGTTCGGGTCGAGCGAGGTGACCAGAACGACGGGTAGGAGCGCCGTGACCGGGTTGGCGCGGATCGTGCGGCAGACGTCGTAACCGGATAGACCCGGCATCATGACATCGAGCAGCACGATGTCCGGATGTTCCGAGGCCACCTTGGCGAGCCCCGCCTCGCCGTTCGGCGCGGTCGCAACCGTGTAGCCCTTCACTGACAGCAGGTCGGCGAGCAGCTTGACGTTCGCCGGTGTGTCGTCGATGACGAGGACCTTATGACTCACGCGCGGCCGCCCTCGGTCAGCCGCTTGACGATCTCGAGGAACTCTTTCAGGTTGATCGGCTTCGACAGGAACGCGTCGAACCCCGCTTCGCTGATCTTCGAGCGGTCGGTCGGCGTCACCGAGGCGGTGAGCGCGGCAACCGGGATGTTTTCGGTCTGCGCGTCGTCGCGCAGTGCCTTCAGCGCATCGATGCCGCTGATGCCCGGCAGCTGAATGTCCATCAGCACCAGATCGGGCAGCTTTTCCTTCGCCAGACGCACGCCGTCCTCTCCGGTCACCGCTTCGAGCGTCGTGTACCCCTTCACCTGCAGTACGTCGCGCGCGAGTTTCATGTTCTTTTCGTTGTCTTCGACGATCAGGACTACGCTCATTGCGTCTCCTCTTGCTGCGTCAGTGGAAGTGTAAACGTGAACGTCGAGCCCTTGCCCGGCGCGCTCTCGAGCCAGATGCGCCCGCCGTGCAGCTCGACGATGCGCCGGGTCAGCGCCAGGCCAAGTCCCGTACCCTCGGCCTTCTTGGTGTAGTCGCGCCCGACCTGCTTGAATTCCTCGAACACCGCTTCCTGGTCCTCCGACGCGATGCCGACGCCGGAGTCCTCTACCGCGACTTCGACGTGATCGGTATCGAGCGTCGCGCGCACCGCGATCGTACCGCCATCGGGCGTGAACTTGACGGCATTCGAAAGCAGATTGAGCATCACCTGCTTGACTTTGCGTTCGTCGGCACGGATCTCACCCACCGTCGGGTCGACGTGGAGCGTGAGCGCGATGCCATGATTCTGCGCGCGCTCGCGGATCAATGTCATCGCATTCGAGAGCGCGTCCGGCACGCTGACATCCACGAGATCGAGCTCCATGCGGCCGGCTTCGATCTTGGAGAGGTCGAGAATGTCGTTGATGAGCGAAAGCAGATGCCTGCCCGAGGAATGGATGTCGTTTAGGTAGTCCGCCTGCTTTTCGTTTACCTCGCCGAACATTTTCTCGATCAACACCTCGGAAAAGCCGATGATCGCGTTCAGCGGTGTTCGCAACTCGTGCGACATGTTGGCGAGGAAATCCGACTTGTGCTTGTTGGCAATCTCGAGCTGGTTGCTTTTCTCTTCGATTTCGTGGAACAGGCGCGCGTTCTGGATCGCGATCGCCGCCTGGTCGGCGAAGGTGCGCAGCAGGGCAATCTCCTTTTCGGTGAACGCGCCAACGAAGTTTCGTCCAACATTGATTGCGCCGATTCCCCTTCCTTCCCACAGCATGGGCGAGAAGATGATTGACTTGTTGCCTGCAATTTTGCTGCCGCGCCTCGCATATTCGGGCACCGAGTCGGCTTGCGTGTCCGGATAGTGCACGACCCTGCGTTCCAGGATTGCCAGGCCCGATCCGGATTCGGCGCTCAAGGGTACGGGAAAGTGGCGCTCCAGCTCCGCGGATTTCGGCCCTGAGTAGGCGGCAAGGTGGACCGCTCCGTCCTCGCCGACGACGTTGACACCGACGCTATAGCCCTGGAACAGCCGTTTGCAACTCTCGAGGATCTTGTCGAACACCGGCTGCGTGTCGGCGACCGAACCGCTGATCACCTCGAGCACTTCAGCCGACGCCTTTTGATGCTCGAGCGCCTCGTTGGTCTCGTTAAAGAGGCGCACGTTCTCAATCGCGATTGCGGCCTGGTCGGCGAAGGTTTTGAGCAGCGCCTCGTGCGTCGGCGAGATCGGACCCGCCTCACCCCAGCCGACGACGATCGCACCCAGCATTCTTTCTTCGCGCATCATCGGAACGCCGAGCAGCCGGCTCGCCGACACGCCCCAACGATCCGGCCGCGAAAACTGGTGGTCGTAGTTTGGATCCGAGTCCGCATCCTCTATTCGGACGATCGCCTTAGACAGCGTCACGCGTCCCGACACTTGGGACCGGTCCGGGCGCATCGGGTACTTGCCCCGCAGCATGTCCACATATTCCGGAGGGAGGTTGTGGCTTGCGACGAAATGGAGCTGTCCGCCATCGTAGCGAAAGACATTCGCGAACACGCCGTCGCACAGTGCCACCGCATGGCGCACGATCGTGTCGAACACCGGCAGAACATCCGTCTGCGAGCTGCTCATAACCTGGAGAATCTCCGCGGTGGCCGTCTGGCGCTCGAGCGCCTCCTTGGTCTCGTTGAACAGACGCACGTTCTCGATCGCGATCGCCGCCTGCTCGGCGAACGTCTCGAGGAGCCGGACCTGCCGCTCGGGGGTCTTACCCGGCGTCGGCCAGGTCACGACGAGCGCGCCGAGCATCGTGCTTCCACGCCGGATCGGCACGCCGAGCATGCGTCGCCATCCACCCGGGGCCGCGACCGCCTGATCGTAGGTCGGGTCGGAAAGCGCGTCCTCCAAATGCTCCGTTCGGCCCGAAAGAATTACGCGCCCGCTCATCAGCTCTGGATTCGGCGGCGCCGGGTAGTAGCCGCGCATCGCCTCGATCGCCTCATCCGACCAATTGCGCCTCGCGGCCGTGTGCACCAGTTGGCCGTCATAGCGATGCACCGCCGAGCGCGGACTGTCGCACAGACGCACCGCATTCTCGAGAATGCATTCGAACACCGGCTCGATGTCGCTCGGCGACGCCGAGATCGCTTGCAGGATCTCGGCCGTCGCGGTCTGCTGCTCGAGAGTGTCCTGAAGTTCCTGCGTACGCTCCTCGACCTTGCGCTCGAGCCCCGCGTAGGACGCCGCGAGTCGGCCCGCCATCTCGTTGAAGCGCTCGCCCAGCGCTTCGAGCTCGTCGCCCGTGTGCACGTCGATGCGCCGAGAGAGGTCACCCGCGCCGAGCGCGTCGGCGCCCTCTTGCAGCACGCGGATCGGATTGACCATGCGGCGCGCGAACACCAGCCCCGCCAGCATCGAAAGCAGCAGCCCCGCGACGAGCAGCCCGCCGGTGCGTATCAACGTCGCGTAGAGCGGCGCGTAAACCTCCTCGACGGATTGCTCGACAAACACCGTCCAGTTGAGCGCCTCGATGGCGGCGTAGGCAGTCAGCACCGATTTGCCGGCGCGGTCGCGCGCCTCGGTGACGCGCAGCGGTTGTTCGCCCCTCGCCACCTTGCGCGAGAGCGCCGCCTTCACCTGCGGCAGGGTCGAAAGGTCGGTCTTCTGCAGGACGAGGCTGATGTCCCGATGCGCGATCAGCCGCCCCTGCCGGTCGACGACGTAGGCAAAGCCGGTCTTGCCAACGTGGATGCGCTCAATGACCTCCTGCATGAATTTCAGGTTCACTTCGACCGCCGTCACACCGTCGGCCTGGCGCCTGGCCGGCACCGCGATCGCCATGTACGGCTCGGATTCATTGCGGAAGTACACCGGCCCAAAGTAGGTGCGACCTTCGCTCGCCACCTTGAATCGCGGGTCATCGGAAAGATCGATACCGCTGCGCTTCACCGTCATCTCGAGGCGCGACTCCCTCAACTGCGCGCGTCCCTGCGCATCGATGTAAGTCGCTTCGGTGATCGCCTTGACCTGGACCCCCAGCTTCACCAAGTCGTTGCGCCGCGCGACGAGCGGGTCCGTCGTCGCGTCCGCCTGCGGAAACAGCGTCCAACCGATCTGACGCTCGATCTCCTGGATGAAATTCTCGATCCGGATCGAGGCCGAGACCGCATGCTCGCGCTCCACCGCGAGCAGGGCAGAACGCGTCTCGATGTACGAGCGGTACATGCTGGCGATGCCGCTCACGATCAGCGCGCCGCCAACCAGTGCGACCACCAGCAGGACGTACTTGCGGTAGATGCTGCTGCGCTTCTTCACTCGATAACGCGGTCGGCGCGTAGCAAGAGATCGGACGGCATAGTCAGACCCAGTCTGCGCGCCGTCCTGAGATTGATCATGAGTTCGATTGTCGTCGCCTGTTCGATCGGCAGCTCACGGGGCTGGGCGCCCTCGAGAATCCGATTCACATAGTAGGCGCTGCGGCGGAACATCGACTGGATATCGGGCGAGTAGCTCAGCAGCCCGCCCGCTTCAGTCATGAAACGCCAGCCGGAAATCACCGGCAGGCGATGTCGCAGCGCGGTCTCGACGATCGCCGTGCGGTTACGCGCGATCACGCCGGCGGCGAAGCTCACATAAATAGCGTCCTGCCGCTCGTCTGCGATCTGCCTGAAGCGCGCGTTCAAATCCGCCTGCGTTTCGATCGGCATCGGGATTGCCTGGATGCCGAGTCTACCCGCCGCGGCCTGCGCGACCCGCGCCTCGATCTGCGATTCGGGTTTGCCCCGATCCCAGAGAAACGCAACGCGTTCGGCTGCGGGAACCGCGAGCCGCAGGAACTCGATGCGCTTGCCAGCCAGCTCCCGCAGGATATAGGTCACGCCGGTGGCGTTGCGCGTGGGCCGCGCGAGCGATTCGGAAGCCCCGAAGCCGATTGGGTCGCCCGCCGCGAGGAACACAATCGGCGCGGTGCGCGTTGTCTTCAGGCAGGCGAGCGTTGGCTGCTCGCCCACGGTCGCCAGGACGTCAACCTTTTCGCGCAGCAATTCCTCGCACATCGCGGGCAGAAAGTCCGCCTCGTTTTCGGCCGAGCGGTACACGATCTCGACCGATTTCCCGACCACCAAACCGAAGTCGCCAAGTCCGTCGAGAAAGGCCTGTCGCTCTCGGGACGGCGTGTCGCGGATTGATTCGAGGGCGAGGTAGCCGATACGTGGCATGCGGTCCCCTGCCGCCCGCAGCGCGCGCGGTATCACCGCGATTCCAAGCAGCGCGGCGAGGCTTTCCCTTCGATTCACTCGATCACCCGATCCGCGCGCTGCAGGCGGGCGGGCGGGAGCGCCAGACAACCGAGCCTCGGGATGGGTACAGCCTGCGCGTGTGGGACGCGCGTTACGGCGAGTGTGGCAAGCAGAGTTGCAATGGCATTGCGCCGATTCATCCGTTCCTCTCCCGGCGCGCCGCCTCGTCAAGCGGCAGGGCGGTGCGAGGAGATTCTACGCGCCGGTGTAGAGCAGCGTGATCATGGCAGCCACGGCCACCACCCAACTCGGCACCGTCATCGCTATCAGCATCATCGCGTCTTGGAAGTCCATCGTCGTCTCCATGTGGTGTTGACGATGGACACAAGATAGGCCCATCGACCGCCGCGGGTCTGCGAACCACGCCGCAGGCTAGAGAGGGAATATTTACATTCAATACTGCAGCGCAGCAAACGCTGCAGCGCAGCAACCATTACTGCTTACCAGTTCAGCGGCGGCCTGCGGTGCAGCACGATGCCTTCGCGCGACTGGGTGAGATAGCCTCCGGTCGAAAGGTCCTTCAGGATGCGGCCCACCATCTCGCGCGAGGCGCCGACGCGGTTGGCGATCTCCTGCTGGGTGAGCCGTTCGCCGATGACGAGCACGCCGTCGTGCTCCTCGGCGAGCTCGAGCAGCAGCCGTGCCACGCGCCCGTAGACGTCCATCAGTGCAAGGCTCTTGACGTTCTCGGTGAGCGCGCGCACCTTCGAAATGAGCTTGCCGATCAAGCTGAAGGCGAACGCCGGGTTGCTCGAGACGAACTCGCGCAGATCGTCTTTCGGCACCACGAGCAGCTGGCAGGACTCGAGCGTGATGACCGAGGCCGAGCGCGGGCCGGTGTCGAGCGCCATCTCGCCGAAGTACTCACCCGGCCCGTGCGTGCCGAGAATGACTTCGTGTCCGTCGGCGTCGCTGACGAAGACCTTGACACGGCCCACGAGGACGATGAACAGACCGTCGGTCGTGTCGCCCTCGCTGACGACGATGGTGTTCTTCGGGTGTTTGCGCGTGATACCGTGCGCGCCGATCGTCGCGAGCTCGGCGCTGGACAGGCGGAAAACGCGCGATTGGCTTTGCGCGGTCACTGCGCGTCTCAGCGCGGCAGTTCGGAAGAACCCATCAGGAACGCGTCGACCGCGTTGGCGCATTGACGGCCTTCGCGAATCGCCCAGACCACCAGCGACTGGCCGCGGCGCATGTCGCCGGCGGCGAAAACCTTGGGCGCAGACGTGGCATAGCAGCCCTCGCCCTCGGTTATGGCGTTCGCGTTGCCGCGCGCGTCCTTCTCGACGCCGAAGGCATCGAGCATCGTCTGCACGGGCGAGACGAAACCCATTGCGAGCAGCACGAGGTCCGCAGGCAGCGTGAACTCCGAGCCCGGCACCTCGTTCATCTTGCCGTCCTTCCAGTCAAGGCGAACGATTTTGAGCGCCTTCACACGCCCGTTCTCGCCGACAAATTCCTTGGTCGCAACTGACCAGTCGCGAGTCACCCCCTCCTCGTGCGACGAGGAGGTGCGCAGCCGCGTCGGCCAGTAGGGCCAGACCGGGTTGCGTTCGGCGTCGGGCGGCATCGGCAGCAGCTCGAACTGGGTAATCGATTTCGCACCATGGCGGTTCGACGTCCCGACGCAGTCCGATCCGGTATCACCGCCGCCGATGACGACGACATGTTTGTCGGATGCCCAGAGGTCTTCGACGCGCTTGTCGCCCGCCACGCGCCGGTTCTGCAGCGCCAGGAACTGCATCGCGAAGTGAACGCCGTCGAGCGTGCGCCCTGAGATCGGCAGGTCGCGCGGCTGCTCGGCACCGCCGGCCAGCACTACCGCATCGAATTCGTCGGCGATCGTAGCCGGATCGAGTTCCACGGCAGCCACATTGCCCGCAGCGACCGGCGCCTTGCCCACCCGATGGTTGGTCTTGATCACGACGCCCTCGGCCGCCAGCTGCTCGGTGCGTCGGTCGATCAGCCATTTCTCGAGCTTGAAGTCCGGAATGCCGTAGCGCAGCAGGCCGCCCGCGCGGTCGTTCTTTTCGAATACCACGACCGCATGCCCCGCGCGCGCAAGCTGCTGCGCGCAAGCGAGTCCCGCGGGCCCCGAGCCGACGATCGCGATGCGCTTGCCGGTTTTATGAATCGGCGGTTGCGCTGCGACCCATCCCGCATCCCAGGCCTTGTCGATGATCGCGTGCTCGATCGACTTGATGCCGACGGCGTCGTCGTTGATGCGCAGGACGCAGGCCTCCTCGCACGGCGCAGGACAGACACGCCCCGTGAACTCGGGGAAATTGTTCGTCGAGTGAAGCGTTTCGATCGCCTGCTGCCAGTCCTGCCGATACACCAGGTCGTTGAAGTCGGGAATGATGTTGTTCACTGGGCAACCCGAGATGCAGAACGGCGTGCCGCAGTCCATGCAGCGCGCACCCTGCACCTTCGCCTCCTCGTCGCTCAGGTGGAGGATGAACTCCCGGTAGTGCTTGGTGCGCGACTCGACCGGCTCGGAGGCCTCGGCGAGACGCTGGTGTTCCAGAAAGCCGGTGACTTTGCCCATCTTTTGATCGCGTTCCGACTACGCGGCGGCCTTGCGGTGGGCCTCGGCGAGTTCGCCGAGCGCGCGCCGGTATTCCTTCGGAAATACCTTGACGAACTTCGCCCGCGCCTTGGGCCACGCATCGAGGAGCTCTCGCGCCCGCCGGCTTCCCGTGTAGCGCGCATGGTTCTCGATTAGGCGCTTGAGGGTCACTTCGTCCGCCTCGCCCAGGTGCCAGAGGTCGCGCGACAGCTTGGCCTGCTGCTCTGACTCGGCAAGCACCGGCTCGAGGTCGACCATCGCGGTGTTGCAGTAGCGTTGGAACTCGCCGTCGCTATCGAGCACATAGGCGATTCCGCCCGACATGCCGGCGGCGAAATTCCGCCCCGCTGCGCCGAGCACCGCGACGGTGCCGCCGGTCATGTATTCGCAACCGTGATCGCCCACGCCTTCGACGACGGCCTGCGCGCCCGAGTTGCGCACCGCGAAGCGCTCACCCGCGACGCCACGAAAATAGGCCTCGCCCGCGATTGCGCCGTAAAGCACGACGTTGCCGGTGATGATGTTCTCGCTCGCCTCGCCACGGAACTTGGGCGAGGGCTGGACCGAGATCCGTCCGCCTGACAAACCCTTGGCGCAGTAGTCGTTGGTGTCGCCGATCAGGTCGAGCGTCACGCCGCGCGCGAGGAAGGCGCCGAAGCTCTGCCCCGCCGAACCGGCGAAGCGCAGGTGAATCGTGTCGTCGGGCAGGCCGTCATGCCCATAGCGCTTGGCCACCTCGTGCGAGAGCATGGTACCGACCGTGCGATTGATGTTGCGAATTGGCATGTCAATCGACACCGCTTTGCCCCGCTCGATCGCCGGTTGGGCAAGTTCGATCAAGCGCTGGTCGAGCGCCTTGTCAAGCCCGTGGTCCTGCGTCTCGCAGTGGTACCGCGCGACGTCCGCCGGCATGTCCGGCATGTAGAAGATCTTGGAAAAATCGAGCGCCTTCGCCTTCCAGTGTTCGATGCCTTTCTTCATGTCGAGCAGATCGGCCCGTCCGATCAGCTCGTCGAAGCGGCGTATGCCCAGCTGCGCCATCAGTTCGCGCACCTCTTCGGCGACGAAGAAGAAGAAGTTGACCACGTGCTCCGGCTTACCGCTGAACTTGCGCCGCAGCACGGGGTCTTGCGTGGCTACGCCCACCGGACAGGTATTGAGGTGGCACTTGCGCATCATGATGCAGCCTTCGACGACGAGGGGTGCGGTCGAAAAGCCGAATTCGTCGGCGCCAAGGATCGCGCCGATCACGACGTCGCGGCCGGTCTTGATCTGACCGTCGACCTGCACCGCGATGCGGCCGCGCAAGCGGTTCAGCACCAGCGTCTGCTGCGTCTCGGCAAGGCCCAACTCCCACGGCGTACCGGCATGCTTGATCGATGAGAGCGGCGACGCGCCCGTGCCGCCGTCGTACCCAGAAATCGTCACATGGTCCGACTTCGCCTTCGACACGCCCGCGGCGACCGTTCCGACGCCGACTTCCGACACCAGCTTCACGCTGATCGACGCCTGCGGGTTCGCGTTCTTCAGGTCGTGGATCAGCTGAGCAAGGTCCTCGATCGAGTAGATGTCGTGGTGCGGTGGCGGACTGATGAGTTCGACGCCCGGCGTCGCAAAGCGCAACTCCGCGATGTATTCGGAGACCTTGCGGCCGGGCAACTGTCCGCCTTCGCCCGGCTTCGCGCCCTGCGCCATCTTGATCTGGATCTGTTCGGCGCTCGCGAGATACTCGGTCGTCACGCCGAAGCGCCCCGAGGCGACCTGCTTGATCTTCGACTTCAGGACGTCGCCTTCGCGCAACTCGATGTCAGTCTCGACCCGCCCCGCACCCAGACGCGAGCGCAGCGTCTCACCGGCCTTCACCGGTGCGAAGCGGCGGTGGTCCTCGCCGCCCTCGCCGGTGTTCGACTTGCCGCCAAGCCGGTTCATCGCGATCGCGAGCGTCGTGTGCGCTTCGGTGGAGATCGAGCCGAGCGACATGGCGCCGGTCGCGAAGCGCTTGACGATTTCCTTGGCCGACTCGACCTCCTCGATCGGCACCGGCGAGCGCTGGTCGAAGCGGAACTCGAACAGGCCACGCAGCGTCATGTGGCGCCGCGTCTGGTCGTTGATGGTCTTCGCGTATTCCTTGTACGTCGCGTAGCTGTTGCTGCGCGTCGACGCCTGCAGATTGGCGATCGCTTCGGGCGTCCACATGTGGTCCTCGCCGCGGACGCGCCAAGCGTACTCGCCGCCCGCGTCGAGCGCATGCGCAAGCACCGGGTCATTGCCGAATGCGGCGCTGTGCACCCGGATCGTCTCTTGCGCGATCTCGAACACGCCGACCCCTTCGATGCTCGACGAGGTGCCGCGGAAGTATTTGTCGACCAGCGCCGTTTGCAGGCCGACGGCTTCAAAGACTTGCGAACCTGTATAGGACATGTAGGTTGAGATGCCCATCTTGGACATCACCTTGCGCAAGCCCTTGCCGATCGCTTTGACGAAATTCTTCACCGCCTGGCTCGACGCAGCGCTGTCCTCCGGGTGCATCGCGAGGACGGTCTCGAGAGCAAGGTAGGGGTGCACGGCTTCGGCGCCGAATCCGCCGAGCAGGGCGAAGTGGTGCACCTCGCGCGCGCTACCGGTCTCGACCACGAGACCACTGCTGGTGCGCAGGCCCTTGTTGACCAGATGTTGATGTACCGCGGAGAGCGCCAGCAGCCCCGGGATCGGCACGCGATCGGCATCGAGCAGGCGGTCCGAGATCACGATGATCGCGTAGCCCGCGCGCACCGCGTCCTCCGCCTGTGCGCAGAGCGAGGCGAGGCGCGCCTCGATGGCTTCCTTGCCCCAGGCGACCGGATAGGTGATGTCGAGCTCGCAGCACTTGAACTTGCCGTTCGTGTAGCGCTCAATATGGCGGATTTTCTCCATCTCATAGAAATCGAGCACCGGCTGCGACACCTCGAGTCGCAGCGGCGGATTCATCTCGTCGATCCCGAGCAGATTCGGCTTCGGCCCAATGAAGCTCACCAGGCTCATCACCAGCTCTTCGCGGATCGGGTCGATCGGCGGGTTCGTGACCTGCGCGAACAGCTGCTTGAAGTACTGGTAGAGCGACTTGTTCCTGTCCGAAAGCACTGCGAGCGGCGAGTCATTGCCCATCGAACCGATCGGTTCCTCGCCGTTCTGCGCCATCGGCGTCAGCAGGAACTTGACGTCCTCCTGCGTATAGCCGAAGGCCTGCTGCCGATCGAGCAGCGCGACCAGGCTTTTCAGTGGTGGGGTTTTTTCGGTCTCGACCTCGTCTAGCTTGACGCGGATACGCTCGATCCATTCGGCGTAAGGGCGTGCGCCCGCAAGGGTGTCCTTGAGCGTCTTGTCGTCGACGATGCGACCCTTTTCGAGATCGACGAGGAACATCTTGCCCGGCTGCAGGCGCCATTTCTTGACGATGCTCTCCTCGGGCACTGGCAGGCAGCCGCACTCCGATCCCATGATGACGAGATCACCGTCGGTCACGATGTAGCGCGAGGGCCGCAGGCCGTTGCGATCGAGCGTCGCGCCGATCTGGCGTCCGTCCGTAAAGGCGATCGATGCCGGGCCGTCCCAGGGTTCCATCATCGCCGCGTGATACTCGTAGAACGCGCGCCGGCTCGGATCCATCAGCGAGTGGTTTTCCCAGGCCTCGGGAATCATCATCATCAGGGCATGCGCGACCGAGTAGCCGCCCATCACGAGCATCTCGAACGCGTTGTCAAAACTCGCCGAGTCCGACTGGCCGTCGTAGATGAGCGGCCAGATCTTGGCGAGGTCCTCGCCCAACGCAGGGCTCGAGATTGCGCCTTGGCGCGCGCGGATCCAGTTGACGTTGCCGCGCAAGGTGTTGATCTCGCCGTTGTGCGCGATCATGCGAAACGGGTGCGCGAGATCCCACGACGGGAAGGTGTTGGTCGAGAAGCGCTGGTGGACCAACGCGAGTGCCGATTCGACGCGGGCGTCCTTGAGATCGAGGTAGTACTCGCCGACCTGAGTCGCGAGCAGCATGCCCTTGTAGACGATCGTGCGCGCCGACATCGACGGCGCGTAATACTCCTTGCCGTGCGCGAGCTTGAGCGCCTGGATCGCATGCGCGGCGACCTTGCGGATGATGAACAGCTTGCGCTCGAGCGCATCGGTGACCATGACGCGGGCCCCGCGACCGATGAACACCTGCCGGATCACGGGCTCGAGTGCGCGCGCGGCGTCGGCGATGTCATGGTTGTCGACCGGCACGTCGCGCCAGCCGAGCAGTACCTGCCCCTCGTCCTTGATCGCGCGCTCGAGTTCGTACTCGCAGGCGATGCGCGAGGCCGGCTCGCGCGGCAGGAAGACCATGCCGACGCCGTACTGACCGAGCTTGGGCAGGGTGACACCCAGCTTCGCCATCTCCTCGCGGAAAAAGCGATCGGGAATCTGAATCAGGATGCCCGCCCCATCGCCGAGCCTGGGGTCGAAGCCGGTGGCGCCCCGGTGATTCAGGTTCCTGAGGACCGTGAGCCCCTGGTCGACGATCGTGTGCGATTTCCGCCCCTTGATGTGCGCGACAAACCCGACGCCACAAGCGTCATGCTCATGACTGGGTTGGTACAAGCCTTGCGCGATCGGCGGAAATCCAGTTTGCACCGTTAAGCCCCTGATAAATAGTGCTTTCAGGACGTTTACGCCGCTCTGCACAAAAGCAGCGTTCGAACGGCCAAATATACGCGTGGCTCCTTGGCGCTACAAGGGCTTGGCCGGCCGGCTTGAATTACTGCGCCGCAGCAACGGTCGCGCTGCACGCGCGGATTGCCGCGCGTACCGCGTTCTGCGGGAGATCATCGCGCAGGACCGCACGACCGAGCGCCTCGAGGACCACGAAGCGGATCTTTCCGCCAGACGCCTTCTTGTCCACCGCCATGAGCTCGAGGTAACGCTCGGGGGGCAGCTCCGGCCCCTCGGTCGGCAGCTCGGCGCGCGCCACGAGCGCACGTACGCGCGCCACCGCCGGCGGATCGAGCAGGCCCGCACGCGCCGAGAGTTCGGCAGCCATGACCATGCCGGCCGCGACCGCCTCGCCGTGCAGCCAGCGGCCGTAGCCGAGGCCGGCCTCGATCGCGTGGCCGAAGCTGTGCCCGAGATTGAGGATCGCGCGGAGACCCGCCTCGCGCTCGTCGGCCGCGACGACCTGGGCCTTCAGCTCGCAGCTGCGCAGCACGGCGTACATCAAGGCCTCCGGATCACCTGCCAGCAGACGTTCGACATTGCCTTCGAGCCACTCGAAAAACGCCGAATCGAGTACCAGGCCATGCTTGATGACTTCGGCAAGCCCCGCCCTCAGTTCGCGCGCCGGCAGCGTCGCGAGCGCGCTCACATCCGCAATCACGGCAAGCGGCTGGTGAAAGGCGCCCATCATGTTCTTGCCTTGCGCGTGATTGATTCCGGTCTTGCCGCCGACCGACGAGTCGACCTGCGCAAGCAGCGTCGTCGGCACCTGGATGAAAGGGATCCCGCGCTGGTATATTGCTGCGGCGAAACCGGCGAGATCGCCAATGACGCCGCCGCCCAGGGCGATCACCACGGTCTGCCGGTCGCAGCGCGCCGCAAGCATCGTGCCGACAATCTGGTCGAGCGTTTCCCAGCGCTTTGCCTGCTCGCCGTCCTCGACGGTAATCTCGATTGCCGCAGCCGCGCCGGCTGCGCCCAGCGCAGTGCGTACGCGCGCCAGGTACAGCGGCGCAATCACCGCGTTCGTCACGATCGCCGCGCGGCGTCCGCGCAGATGCGGGGCGTACAAGGACGCGTCCGCGAGGATGCCGGACCCCACATGAATCGGATAGCTGCGCGCCCCGAGCGCTACGCTGAGGCTTTGCATTGTTCCTCGACTCGCGCCAGCAGCGCGCGCGACAGCGAACGCGCGCTCTGCGCTCCGGTTTCGACCACGACGTCGGCGATCTCGCGGTACAGTGGATCGCGCTCGGCGTAAAGCGCCTCCAGCCGTCCGAGCGGGTCGTCGGTCGCGAGCAACGGCCGATTCCGATCGCTGCGCACGCGCCGATACAGTGCCGCGGGTGGGGCATGGAGGTAGATCACCGTTCCGCGCGCGGCGAGCCGGCGCCGGTTGTCCGCACGCAGCACGGCGCCGCCGCCGGTGGCGAGCACGACATCGTCCTGTGCGGTGAGTTCCTCGATCGCGCGCGCCTCGCGCTCGCGAAATCCCGCCTCGCCCTCGATCTCGAAGATGAGCGGAATGCCGACGCCGCAGCGCGCCTCGATCTCGTGATCGGTATCGATGAAGCGCCGACCGAGCCGGCGCGCAAGCAGCCGGCCGGCGGTCGTCTTGCCGGCACCCATCATGCCGACGAGAAATATGTTGGCAGGCCGTCCCACGCGAACCATTTTACGCGGTGCGCCGGTGGCGCCGCGAACGCTGAAATGAGAAAGGGGGCTCGCGCCCCCTTTCCAGAATCACCATGACCATCGCGACCACCACCGCGGGGGCGCGCGCGCCCCGCGCGGGCGCCGGTCAGCGTACCGTCAGTCGTTCGTTGACAATTCGCGGTGTAATGAAGACGAGCAGTTCGGCCTTCTGCGTGGTCGTCGTGTTGTTCTTGAACAGCCAACCGATGTAGGGCAGCGTGCCGAAGAACGGTACGCGCGTCGTGTCGGTGCGGTCTTGCTGCTCGAAGATACCGCCGATCACGACCGTGCCGCCGTTCTCCACCAGCACCTCGGTCTTCACGTGCTTGGTGCTGATCTGCACCCCCGCTGGCGTCGTCGCGCCCGGCGCGTCCTTGTTCACGTCGAGCGTCATGATGACGTTGCCATCGGGTGTGATCTGCGGCTTCACCTTGAGTGCCAGGCTGGCCTTGCGGAACGAGACCGCCGTCGCACCCGAGGAGGTCGCCTGCTGGTAGGGGATCTCCGTACCCTGCTCGATCACCGCCTCGGTTTGGTCTGCGGTCAGCACGCGCGGGCTGGCGATGATCTTGCCCTTGCCGTCGGCCTCCAGCGCCGAGATCTCGAGGTTGAGGAACTTGGTCATCGCGTTGTTGAACAGCAGGAAGGAGAAGGCGCCCGAGCTGAAGGCGTTTAGGCCCGCCGCCGGCAGGTTCACGCTCAGCGAGTCGTTGAACGCCGGCGCGGTCGCAATCTGGCCCGTATGGAAGCCGGTGTCGGCCAGTTGCCCGCCGACGAGGGCGCGGTCGCGGTCATTCGGGGCATCGGTGCCAAGGCCGAATCCACGGCCGCTCCGATCGTGATAGCCGAGCCGCACGCCAAGGTTGCGGCTGAACGTATCGGCCGCCTCGACGATGCGCGCCTCGATCATGACCTGGCGTACCGCGACGTCGATCTTGGCGAGGAGCTTCCTCACCTCCTCAAGCCGGCTCGGCACGTCCTGGACGAAGAGTGTGTTGGTGCGCGCATCGACCACCGCGCTGCCGCGCTTGGACAGAATGCGTTGCGTCTTGTCCGAGAGCAGCACCTGCACGTCCGCGGCCTTCTGGTAGTTCATCTGGAAGGACTCGGTACGCGTCTGCTCCAGTTCGGCGATCTGCTGTTGCGATTCGAGGGTGAGCTTCTCGCGTGTGGCGAGCTCGTCGCGCGGCGCAATCCAGATCACGTTACCGTTGCGGCGGCTATCGAGCCCGCGCGTCTGCAGAATGATGTCGAGCGCCTGATCCCAGGGTACGTCCTTGAGGCGCAGGGTAAGGTTCCCCGATACCGTGTCGCTGGTGATGATGTTGAGGTTGGTGAAATCCGCAATCACGTTCAGCACCGCGCGCACTTCGACATTCTGGAAGTTGAGCGATAGCTTCTCGCCAACGTAGCGCCCCTTTTTCGCCTTCGCCGATTCTTCGGCGGTCACCGGCTTCACCTCAATGACGAACTGCGACTCGGACTGGTAAGCGTTGTGTTCCCACTGCCCCTTCGGCTGGATCACGAGGCGCACGTTGGCGCCCTGCTGAAGGGCGCTTACCGTCTGCACCGGCGTCGCGAAGTCGACCACGTTGATGCGGCGCCGCAGGTTCTCTGGTAGCGAGGTCTTGAGCAGTTCGACGATCAGGTTCTTGCCCTCGGTGCGAATATCGATGCCGGTCGTGGGGTCCGACAGATCGACCACGACCCGGCCTTCGCCGTTAGGCCCGCGCCGGAAGTCGATGTCGCGTACCGCGTGCATCGCGTCGGCAGTGCCGCCCGCGAAGTGCGCGACTTT
>JAQBBQ010000019.1:0-5962 GCA_032125995.1 Betaproteobacteria bacterium
GTCCGACCTCGCGATCCAGAACGGGCAGCCCTGCAATCGGGCCGAATTCCCCGTGCTGCAGATGCTCTACCTGCAGGGCATGCTGGTCCCCGACCATCCCAACAACACCGGCCGGCGCCCGCGCTTGATTGGATCGCGTCACCAGGTCGAAACCCAGATGGCCTATCTCTATCGCGGAAACTACGGCCTCGACTCGATCGACGAACTGCGTGAGGCCGGCGTACCGCCGGCGCAGGCCGAGGCGATCATGCGCATGAAGCTGGCGTTTGCCTTCGGGCGCATCCGCCCGACCGAAGATTTGATCGAGCCGCTCGTCGTCGAACAGGGCGCGATCGAGATCCACAACGGCGTTCACCTGCGACGCCTGCGCACCAACGTATTCGAGATCGCCTACGGCGCGGAAACGGTCGAGGTCGATCTCAACCTCGCGCCAGGCGCGCGCTATCCCTGCCCCTATACGCTCGGCAACTATCTGCTCGAGCCCGACTATTTTGCGATTGCGCACACCGGCGACGGCGACGGCTGGGACATGAACCGGCCCGCGATGGGTAGCATCGTGTTCTTCCAGGGCCGCGTCTATCTGGTCGACGCCGGCCCAAACGTAGAGCATGCCTTGACTGCGCTCGGCCTTGGAATCAACGAGATCGACGGCATCTTCCAGACCCATTGCCATGACGATCATTTGGTGGGTCTCACCTCGCTCATGTCGGGCGACCGGCGTATCGCTTACTACGCGGTGCCGATGGTGCGCGCCTCGGCATTCAAAAAGCTCTCGGCCGTCATGCAACTCTCGGAGCGCGAGTTCAGCCGCCTGTTCGACGTGCGCAACCTCGAGCTCGACGCGTGGAACGATGTCGCCGGCCTCGAGGTGAAACCGATCCTCTCGCCGCATCCGGTCGAGACCACGATCCTGTATTTCCGCGCGATGTGGGAAGGCGGCTATCGTGTTTACGGCCACCTCGCGGACATCGCCTCGGCGAAGGTGATGGACGAACTGCTCGCGCCGGCGGACGCGCCCTATGGCCTGTCGGCCGAGCTGCGCGATCAGGCACTCGCCGCGTACCGCATGCGCGCCGATGTGAAGAAGATCGATATCGGCGGCGGCCTGATCCATGGCGCAGCACGGGATTTCAAGGACGACCCCTCGGACAAGCTCATCCTCGCGCATACGTCGCGGCCGCTAACCGGCGCGGAGCGCGCAATCGGCTCGGGCGCTTCCTTCGGTACGGTAGACGTGCTGATTCAGGGTACGTCTGACATTTTCCGGCGCCGCGCCTATGAATACCTGCACGGCTACTTTGCCGACGTGCCCAAGCACCGCATCCGCCATCTGCTCAACTGCGAGCATGTCGTCGTCAATCCCGAGGTGCTGCTCGTACACGAAGGCGAGACGGTGTCGAACGTCTACCTCGTACTGAGCGGCTCGGTCGAGGTGCTGCGCCCGGACGCCGCGGGCACGAGCCTGCTCTCGGCCGGATCGATTCTCGGCGAGACCTTCGCGCTGCTCGACATTCCAGCGGCAGAGTCCTACCGCGCGGTCGGTTTCGTACGCGCGCTGCGCCTGCCGCGCGACCTGTACATGGAGTTCGTCACGCGCAGCGCCCTCTACCACCAGATCGTGCAGTCGCACGAAAAGCGCGAATTCCTGCGCAGCGTGCCGCTGTTCGCCGACGGCGTCTCGGGCATTACGCTAAACCGCCTGGTGCAGGCCGCCGAGCCGCGTGCGATGGCGCGCGGCGAGATCCTGCCGCCGCCCGCCGAGGAACTCATCGTGCTCGAAGCGGGCGCGGCGCAGCTCGCGACCACCGCGGGCTACCGCGAACGGCTGGGCGCCGGTTCGCACTTCGGCGCGATCAAGCTCGCCGGCGTCGCGATCGACGGCGCGCGCATCGAGATACTCGACGACGTCCGTGCCTACGCCCTGCCGCTCGAGCAAGTGGTCGAGCTGCCGGTGGTGCGCTGGAAGCTGCTCGAGACGCATCGCCGGCGATACATCGATCGCTAGCCGTCCGCGCCAAACTCAGGCAGCGGCTGGCTGCGGACGGGCCACAAGCGTGATCCCTGATAGAGCAGTAGTCTCAATTAGAGTCCGTCGCTGCAAACTACACTAGATTCTTTCGCGCCTGAGTTCGAGAGCACCTCAAGCGGCGCCATTTCGATGCGACCCCGGACCCTCGCGCTTCAAATGGCGGTTCGTTAGTTTGCGCCTGAAGAGGAAACATTGGTTATGGTGGATCGCGCGAGTCAAGGCCCCCGATGGACGTTGTTGACCCAGTGCCTCGCGCTGCTCCTGTTGCTCGTCATTGCGGGCATAGCTATCAGCGGCGGCGTCTTCCACGTCTTCGAGGCGGAAGAATGGGTCCGAAAAATTGAGGACACCATTATTGCCTGGGGATCCTGGGGCGTGGTCGTCTCCATGGGCATCATGGTGCTGCATTCCTTCGTGCCGTTTCCAGCCGAGTTTTTGGCCATTGCCAATGGAATGCTTTATGGGCCCATCCTGGGCACGGCGATTACCTGGTCCGGCGCGATGCTCGGGGCGATGTTAGCGTTTGCTTTGTCGCGTTCTCTGGGCCGCCGCTTTGTTGAGACGATGCTGGCCCGGCGGCAACTGGCCTGGCTCGATACCTGGTCCGAGGAGAAGGCCGCCCACTGGGTTTTCCTCGCCCGTTTCGTGCCCATCATTGCCTTCAATTTGGTCAACTATGCCGCCGGCCTGACAAAAATCTCCTGGTGGACGTTCATCTGGACCACCGCCATCGGCATCTTGCCCATGACCGCCCTGATGGTTTCCATGGGCGCCTCGGCGCGCGAGCTCGAATGGCCATGGTGGCTGGCCCTGATGGCGGGCGGTTCTATCGCCTGGCTGATACTGCGCCGCTGGCTCCAGGCGCGGGCATAGACGCCAGAGAAGTCGAAGCAAGAGTAGAGAAGAACTAATAGTTGGTTTTGCGTTCGATGACCTGCCGCTTTGACCCCCACTCCGATTGACCGGGCAATCCTGCCCGAGACTGGCGATACCCTGGCGGCAAAGGCGACGAGCCATCGGTTTCTCGGCGACGTCCTGCAGCGTGTTCCTGCGATGAATGCCCCAGTTGGCGAGGCCGGAGAACTTTATGGCGCGTTTTTGGTGGTCTCGCCGAGTGGGCACGCAAGATCCACGGCGATCTCTATCGTCTGCGCTGGCGCACGTTTAAGTGCGCGGAATTCAACAAGTTACGAAACCAGTAACCGCAAGCGCTCAGCTCAGCCGCAGGCCGGTCTTCTTCAGAATGCGCGTGCTGTAGAGAACGTCGTCAGCGCGCAGCGCCGGACCGAGGAGCCTACGGATTTCACCCAGCTTGGCCTCAACCTCTTCGCGCGTGCGCGCGTGCACCATTGCGAACAGGTTGTATGGCCATTCGGGCGGGCGCCGCGGCCGGCGGTAGCAGTGACTGACGAAGGGCAGCGCCCCGATGCGAGATCCGAGCGCATCGACCTGCGCATCGTCGACGTCCCAAACCGACATGCCGTTCGCCTTGTAGCCGAGCGCGTAATGGTTTGGCACCACGCCGATGCGTCTCATGCGTCGGTCGGCGAGCATCGCCTCGAAGCGCTCGATGACCTGCGCCGCGGACACGCCCAGCGCTGCGGCGAGCGCCGCATAGGGCTCGGGCACCAGCCGCAGGCCGCCCTGGGTCGCGCGTACCAGCCGCTCGTCGAGCGCCTGGACCGCCGCCCGCTGCGCCTCGGGTGCGCCATTCATGCGGCAAATCTCAGGTCGATGAAGTACTCCGCCTCGCGCGGAAACTCGAACACCGCGAGGCCGGTCTCGGCTTCGATCGTCGCCAGCAGCGTGGGAATGTCGTCGCGCGCGCGCGTGGCGAGCACGAACCACATGTTGAAGGCGTGCTCGCGTTCGTAGTTGTGTGCGACCTCGGGATGGGCGTTGACGAGTCCCGCAACGCGCTCGAAATCTTCGGCCGGCACGCGCAGCGCGCAGAGCGTGAACGCGCCGCCGAGCCGCTCGGCGTCGTAGAGCGGTCCGAAGCGGGTCAGCGTGCCGTCCTCGAGCAGTGCGCGGATGCGCTCGATAAGCTGGTCCTCGTCGGTGCCCAGCTCGGCCGCCGCCGCAGCGAACGGCCGCGCGCAGAGCGGAAACCCGCCCTGCAGCCGGTTGACGATCGCACGGTCGAGTTCATCCACGCGTGAGCTCCGGCGCCCCATGCGCCTCATGCGCCGCGTAGCGCGCGCCGCGCTGCATGAAGCAGCGCCGGCTGAACAGAACCTGGCGCGGGTAGGCCGACAGCGCCGCGGTCTGGGAAACCTGTTCGATCTCCGCCGCAACCTGTTCGCGCGCCCTGCCATGCAGCATGCAATACAGGTTGAACGGCCAGGCCGGGCGCCGGCGCTCGCGCCGGTAACACAGCGTCACCTGCGGCAGCGCCGCGGCGCGCCCCCCGGCTGCGCGCACCCGGTCATCGGGTACGTCCCAGACCACCATCGCATTTGCCGCATAGCCAAGCGGCCGGTGGCGCAGCACCGCACCGAAACGGCGCGCGACGCCGCGCTCGAGCCAGCCGCGCAGGATCTCGATGACTTCGGACTCGGCAAGACCGGCGGCAGCGCCGAGCGCTGCGTAGGGTGCTTCCACCATCGGGATGCCGTCGGCAAGCAGCTCGAGCAGGCGGCGCTCATCACTCGAGAGCGCAACCGATTCACGCGCCGCGGCGTGGCCCGGACCCGGACGCGGAACCGATCCGTCTTTCAGGTCGAAGCCGAGGTCGATGTGATATTCCTCGAGCAGCGGCAGGCGCAGGACGTCGAATCCGCTCAGGGCGTCGATCCGCACCAGCGCGCGCTCGAGCCGCTCGGCGTCGGGCGCGGTCGCGACGAACCACAGATTGAATGCATGTTCGCGCTCGTAGTTGTGATTGACCTCGGGCTGCGCACTCACCTGGCCCGCGACGCGTTCGAGCGCAGCGGGCGGAACGCGCATTGCGGCCAGCGTGCTTGCGCCAACCGTGTTTGGCCGGAACACCACGCCGATGCGCGAGAGCACATCCGATGCGACGAACCCGCGGTAGCGCTCGAGCACATCCGCTGCGCGCAGCCCCACGCTCTGGGCGATGTGCGCGAAGGGCTGCGGCTCGAGCGGAAAGCCGCGCTGCCATCGATTCAGCAGATCGAAATCAGCGCCCTCGGAAAGATTCATGATTCGATGCGCGTCTTTCAGAATCCGGTCATCACTGCGCGTGCAGTGAAGAAGATCCCGCTCGGCCGCTCGGCGGCGATGCGCCCGAGCTCCGCGTAGCGCGCCGTGTCGTAGACGATGACCACGTTGTCGTCGCGCGAAGAGATCCAGACCTGCTCGCCGCGCGGGGTGAATTCGAGATGCAGCACCGCGCGCCCGGGCCGCAGTTCCTTCACCACCTTGAGCGAGGGCACGTCGATCACCTGTACCACGCCGTTATTCGGAAAGGCGAAATTCACCCAGACATGACGCCCGCCGGGCTGCGCCACGGCGAACACCGGCTGGCCGTGAACCTTCACCCGCCCGGCTTCGCGCCAGGTTTCGGTATCGACCACCAGCACCTCATGGCGCCCGATCGCCGGCAGGAAGGCCAGCCGCCCCGCCACCGCCCAGCCGCGCAGATGCGGCATCTTGTAGACCGGCAGCGGTGCCTCGCCACGGCCGTAGCCGGAGAGGATCTTGCGCGCACCCGCGTCGAGATTCCACAGATCGACCAGTGCCAACCCGTCTTCGCCATAGAGGCCGGCGATGTAGTGGCGGCCATTGCGCGTGATGAACCCATCGTAGGGCTGGCGGCCGATGCCGCGCAGCTTCGTCACCTTTGGCGCGCGTGGGTCAGCTGCATCGACCACCCAGATCTCGCCCGCCTCGAACAGGCTGAAGACGAACTTGTTGCCCGGCGCATCCGCGATGCCGACCACCTTGGCGCGCCGCGTACCGTCGCCGTAG
>JAQBBQ010000020.1:0-21303 GCA_032125995.1 Betaproteobacteria bacterium
CTCTGGGCCGCCGCTCCGCTCCGGGCCGCCGCGCGGGCGTTTGCGGCGATGCCGGCCTTTGCGTGCCCCGGGGGGCGCGTTGCCCCCGCCACCACCGCCACCACCACCACCGCCGCCGCCGCCGCCGCCGCTGCCACGACCGGAGCGCTCGCCACCCGGCCGATCGCGCCGACCTTCGCGCTGCCGTTCGCCGCGCGCCTCAGACGTGCGGGGGCGCTCCACCGCGTTTAGCTTCTTCGCTTCCATGGCCTGCGCGCGCCGCGCGAGGCTGTCTTCGTCCTCCTCGTACAACTCGCGCGGCTCGGGGGTGAAGCCGTGGATGTACTCGGTGACCGAAAGCACCGTGAGCTCCCAGGTATATTCCCCGAGTTGGATGTTCAGCTTGTCACCGACCGCCAGCGTAGCGGACGATTTGCTGCGCTCGCCATTCACCTTCACGCGCCCGCTGTCGACTGCGGTCTGGGCCAATCCCCGCGCCTTGAAAAACCGTGCGCCGCACAGCCATTGGTCTATTCGCATATCGCCGTGGCCGCCGTCAGACGCTCAGCGCAATGCCGGTGGGGCACACAATCCCAGTGCCGCCCAGCCCGCAATAGCCATTTGGATTCTTGCCGAGATACTGCTGGTGGTAGTCCTCGGCGTAGTAGAACGTGCCCGCGCGCCGGACCTCGGTCGTGATCTTGCCCGCGCGCGCCGCGTCTAGCGCCGCCTGATACCGGTCGCGCGATGCGCGTGCCACCTCGAGTTGCGCATCATCGCTGCAATAGATTGCCGAGCGGTACTGCGACCCCATGTCGTTTCCCTGCCGCATCCCCTGGGTCGGATCATGACCTTCCCAGAACACGCGCAGCAACGCCTCGTCGCTGATCGTCTTCGGGTCGTAGACCACAAGCACCGCTTCGGTGTGATTCGTCATGCCGCTGCAGACTTCCTCGTAAGTCGGGTTCGGTGTGCTGCCACCCGCATAGCCGACGGCGGTACTGAACACCCCGGGCAGTTTCCAGAACACCCGCTCGGCACCCCAGAAGCACCCCATCCCGAACTGCACCACTGCCAGGCCTTCGGGAAACGGCGGCTCGATCCGATGGCCGTTGACGAAGTGCGTCTCGGGCACCGGCACTCGGTTGCTCCGGCCTGGCAATGTGCTGTCGACAGGTAACAGCGTCTTCAGCTTCTTCATGAAGGCGAACATAGCGTAAGGCGTTTTGCGTGCCGCGAGCCCGCGCGGCGGCACATCGCACGCTGCGAGTTTACCTCATGCGGTGCCCTATTCGACAATCCACCGACAATCCCACGATCCTCCGTGCTTGTTCCACCCGGCGCTTTCCGGTAGCTTCGACGCCCCTCCCCCTGCTCCGACACGCATGAAAATCTGCATCTACGGCGCCGGCGCGATCGGTGGCCTGATGGCTGCCTGGCTCGATCGCGCGGGACACGAGGTCAGCGTTGTTGCGCGCGGCGCGACGCTCGACGCGATTCGACGCGACGGCTTGCGTGTGCGCACCCCCGCTACGGACGAACTGCTCACGATCCGTCCCGCCGTCGACAGCGATCCGGCGCGGCTTGGTGCGCAGGACTGCGTGATCGTAAGCGTCAAGGGCCAGAGCCTGCCGGCGGTCGCGGCCTCGATCGCACCGTTGCTCAAGGGCGACACGACAATTGTCACGGCGATGAACGGCGTGCCCTGGTGGTTTTTCGACCGCCTGCCCTACGGCGGCGGAACCCAGCGGCTCGAAAGCCTCGATCCGGGCGGCGCACTGGCGCACGCGATGCCGACCGAGCGCATCGTCGGCTGCGTCGTGCATCTCGCCGCCTCGACGCCAGAACCGGGGCTCGTCAGTCACAACCATGGCACGCGACTTGTCCTCGGCGAGCCGGGCGGCACCGACAGCGGGCGCATGGCGCGGGTCGCAGACGCGCTCGAGGCGGCAGGCTTCGAGGTCAACCGCAGCGCGTTCATCGAGAAGGATTTCTGGGTCAAGCTGCTCGGCAACGTCAGTTTTAATCCGGTCTCGGCGCTTACCGTGTCGAACGCCGAGCAGCTGATCGAGGACCGCTATGTAAAGGATTACATGATCGCGATCATGGGCGAAGTGCTCGCAATCGGACGCGCGGTCGGCGTCGATGCCGACATCGACCCCGAGGCGCGCATCGACATGGCGCGCGCACTGGGAAAATTCAAGACCTCGATGCTGCAGGATCTCGAGGCCGGCAAGACGCTGGAAGTCGACGGCCTGCTCGCCGGCACGCTCGAGATCGCCGATAAGGCCGGTGTGCCCGCGCCCTTTACGCAAAGCCTGATGGGTCTCATCCGGCTGCGCGCGCAGGCAACCGACCAGCGCTGACAGGTGAAGCCCGCGCTGCGGTCGCACCGCCCGTAGAATGGTTCCCGTATGAAAACGATCGAACGCCCCAGCGTCTGCACCTACGACTGTCCCGACACCTGCAGCCTGAGCGTGGTGGTCGCGGACGAGCGTATCGTCAAAGTGAAAGGATCGAAGGCCAACCCGTTCACCGACGGCGTGATCTGCGACAAGGTGGCACACGACACCGCCGCCATGGTGCACGGCCCGCTGCGGCTGCTGCAGCCGATGAAACGAACCGGACCGAAAGGTTCCGGGCGCTTCGAACGCATCTCCTGGGAAGCCGCACTCGACGCGATTTACGAACGCACCCGCGCGGTGATCGATCGTTGGGGCCCGCAAGCCGTCATGCCGCTCAACTATGCCGGGCCGCACGGCATGCTCGCCTACGACAGCATGTCGCTGCGCTTTTTCCACCAACTCGGCGCCACACATCTGTCGCGGCGTCCGCTGTGCGGCGGTATCCGCGCCGAGGCCTGGTCCGGCACCTACGGCGCGGTGCCCGGCATCCCCCCGGAGATGGCCGAGGACGCGAAACTGATCGTGGTGTGGGGCAACAACGCGACGGCCTGCAACCTGCACTTGGTTCGTTGCATGAGCCGTGCCAAGAAGAAAGGCGCCCGGGTCGTGGTGATCGATCCGAAACGCATCAAGGTCGCGGAGCAGGCCGACTTGCACCTCGCCCTGAAGCCCGGTACCGACGTCCTGCTCGCCTTCGCCGTGGCCGTCGAACTGGAGCGGACCGGCGCCATCGACCTCCGCTTCGTCGCCGACAACGTGCTCGGTTACGACGCGTACATGGCACGGGCACGCGAATGGCCGCCCGAGCGTGCCGCCGCCGAATGCGGGCTGGCGGTCGGCGACATCCGCCGCTTCGCGCAGTGGATCGCCGAATCCGAACCGGTGGTGCTCTCGATCGGCAATGGACTCGAGCGTTGCCGCACCGGCGGCAGCGGCATTCGCGCTGCGATCGCGATTCCTGCGCTTGCAGGCAAGCTTGGCGCAAAGGGCGGCATCGTGCTCGGTGCCGGCAATGCCTTTCCCAAGACCATGGCGAAGCTGCAGCGCCCGGACCTCGCGCCCGCCGGCACCCGCACGCTCAACATTCTCGACATCGGCCGCCATCTCGCGGACGATGATCTCGACCTACCGCTGCGGGCGCTGTTCATCTACAACCACAACCCTGTCGTGGTGCATCCGGACCAGAATCGGATGAAGCGCGGTCTCGCACGCGAGGACGTGTTCGCGGTCGGCATCGAAGTCGTGATGACCGATAGCATGGCCTATTGCGACATCCTGCTTCCCGCGGCGACCCATTTTGAGATCGACGATCTATATGGCGCCTACGGCCAGCACTGGTTGCAACGCGCCGCACCGGTGATCCCGCTGCAGGGTGAAGCGGTTGCCAACACCGAGGTCTTCCGGCGGCTGGCGGCACGGTTCGGATTCGACGATCCGTGTTTTCTCGCGAGCGACGCCGAATTGATGGATGAAGCGATCGACCCGACCGATCCGCGCCTCGACGGCTTCGCACCAAGCCGCATTCCAACCGACCGTGCGCTCGCGATGAACGCGCCCGACGGCAAGCCGTTCGTACTGTTCGACAACGTCAGGCCCGCTACGCCGAGCGGCAAGGTGGAACTGGCCTCCGACACGCTTGCTGGTCGCTGGGGCGCGGCACAGCGGCTGCCCGGCTGGCGCGCGCTGGCGTCGTCCGAGCCGCTCATGCTGATCACGCCCGCGTCCGATCGCCGCATCTCCTCGTCGTTCGGCGGCCTGCATCTCCCGCAAGGTGCGCCGCCGCTGCTGATGCATCCCGCGGATGCCGCAAACCGCGGCCTGAAGGACGGCCAACAGGTTCGGGTATGGAATGCGCTGGGCGAGGTGGTGTTGCCGTTGGAGATCACCGACATGGTGCGCGCGGGCGTGGTGTCCTCCGAGAAAGGCGCCTGGCTCGGATCGAGTCCCACCGGGCAAACGGTGTCCGCACTGGCGCCCGCGTCGCTGCGCGCCGACCTCTCGGAAGGCGCTTGCTACAACGACGCGCGCGTCGAAGTCGCTGCCGCGGATCGATAAAATGATGGGTCTCCGCGCGTCGAAACGTCAAAATCCCGGGTGACCGAAACGACGCAGCCGCACCGCCTCTGCACCGCGCCGATGATGGACTAGTCGGACTTCATAGGGAAAACCGGGCGCGTGCTACACCGCCGGGCACACCGGCACCAAGCATGCACGCGGGGGCTCGAGCGCTGGCAGAGAGGAAGCATCGGCGATATCAATGCTATCATCCGCTCCGTACACGCACTTCGAGGGACCGACATCATGGCTAATCTGATCGTCCGCAACGTCGACGAGCGCATCGTTCGCGCGCTGAAATCCCGCGCCGGCAAACATGGCCGCAGCGCCGAGGCCGAACACCGGGAACTGCTCGCAGCCGCGTTGCTGAAGTCCAAGACGAAATCGTTCGCCGAAGTACTCGCCGCGATTCCGAACGTTGGCGAGGACGCGGACTTTGCCAGAATCGACAACGACGCCAGCCCGAATGTACTTGGTTGATACGGATGTGGTCAGCGAAATACGCAAGCGCGCCAAGGCGAACCCTGGCGTCAGGCGCTTCTTCGCAGACGCGCGGGCCAAGGGCGATGCGCTCTATCTGAGCGTCATCACCCTCGGCGAGATCCGGCACGGGGTCGAAGCGATCCGCCACCGTGGTGACACCAAGCAGGCGAACCAACTCGAGGCTTGGTTGACGGCGGTGCTAAACGACTTCGGCGACAAAGTGCTGGATTTTTCGCACGACGAGGCTCAGGTGTGGGGCAGACTGCGCGTTCCGCATCCGGAGAACGCGATCGACAAACAAATTGGAGCGACCGCTCTGACCCATGGCCTCACGCTGGTCACGCGTAATACCGCGCACTTCTCTGGACTGGGCGTGACGCTCGTCAATCCGTTCATCTAACGTGACCGAGTCAACGAGCACTCACCGCCTCTGCACCGCCCCCATGATGGACTGGTCGGATCGGCATTGCCGGGTGTTCTTCCGCCAGCTCGCACCGCATGCGCGTCTGTACACGGAGATGATCGGTACCGGTGCGCTGCTGCATGGCGACGTCGCGCACCACCTCGATTTCGACCCGGCCGAGCATCCGCTCGCCTTGCAGCTCGGCGGTTCGGAGCCCGCGGACCTCGCCCACGCGGCGCGGCTCGGCGCGCGATGGGGCTACGACGAACTGAACCTGAACGTCGGCTGCCCGAGCGAGCGCGTGCAACGCGGTGCGTTCGGCGCCTGCCTGATGGCCGAGCCGCAGCTCGTTGCCGACTGCGTCCGCGCGATGCGCGACACGGCCGCGCTCCCGGTCAGCGTCAAGCACCGCACCGGGGTGGATCGAATCGAGTCGTACGAATTCGTCCGCGACTTCGTCGGCATCGTTGCCGAGGCCGGCTGCGAGATCTTCATCGTGCATGCGCGTAACGCCTGGCTAAAAGGCCTCTCGCCGAAGGAGAACCGCACGGTCCCGCCGCTGCGCTACGACTTCGTGCATCGCCTCAAGCGCGACTTTCCGGCGCTGACGATCGTGATCAACGGCGGACTGACCGATCTCGAGACCATCGACCAGCAACGCGACCCGGTGGACGGCGTCATGCTGGGACGCGCGGCCTATCACGATAGTTGGCTGCTCGCCGAGCTCGACGCGAAGCTGTTCGGGGCGGGTGCGCCGCGCCGTACACGTGCCGAGGTCGTCGAGTCGATGGCGCGCTATGCAACGCGCCAGGCCGAACACGGCGTCGGACTGCGCCAAGTCGCACGCCACATGCTCGGCCTCTATCACCGCGAACCAAACGCCCGGTTGTGGCGGCGCATGCTCTCGGACCCCGTGCGGCTCGCGGCCAACGACCCGGCGCTGTTCCTCGAGGCGCGGGATGTCGTCGAAGGCCGCTTGAAAACTGCGGCCTGAGCGCAACCCCGGCCGTTTCACCGCCGCCGCCTCGCAGCGGGGCTAAAATGGTCCGTTGAATCGACATCGCCAAGGAACGTCCAATGCCCGCGAAACTGAAGTCCGTCAAAACCCCCTCCGTGCGCGACCGCGTATCGAAGGCGGAATGGGATGTCCGCGTCGACCTGGCGGCCGCCTACCAGCTCGCGGCGATCTACAAGTGGACCGACCTGATCTACACGCACTTCTCGGCGCGAGTGCCGGGCAGCGAGGACTACCTCATCAATCCCTACGGCCTGATGTTCGACGAGATCACCGCGTCCAACCTCGTCAGGATCAATCCCGACGGCAAGGTCCTCGACGATCCGTCCGGCATGGGCTACAACGAGGCGGGCTTCGTGATTCACGGCTGCGTGCATGCGGCCAGACCCGAGATTCACTGCGTCATTCACACCCACACCCGTGCGGGCGTCGCGGTGTCGGCGATGAAATGCGGCCTGCTGCCGATCAGCCAGCACGCGATGCGGGTGCAGGGCGAGGTCACCTATCACGACTACGAGGGGATTGCGCTCGACCTGGATGAGCGCACGCGCATGGCGCGCGACCTCGGCAAGACCTCGAAGGCGATGATCCTGCGCAACCATGGCCTGCTCGCCCTGGGAGAGACGGTGCGCGAGGCGTTCGAAGTGATGTACTACCTCGACACTTCGTGTCAGATCCAGATCGACGCCTGCGCAGGTGGAATGGAGAACGTGCTCCAAATGTCCGCGCAGGCTGCACGCACGACCGACGAGCAGTTCCACCGGACCGACCGTCCTGGCGGATACAAGGACTGGCCGGCGCTTTTGCGCCTGCTCGATCGGCGCGGCATACGCTACCGCGACTGAGCGGCGCGTTTCGCGACCGCAGCGCCACGTGGCCCACGGGGACCACGCGGGCTGAACAGGCCCGCGAGACCGCGCGGCAGGAACCAGACCATCGCGATCAGCAGCAGACCGTGCGCCGGAAACGCGAGCGCGCCCGACGCACCGCGCGCGAGGTCCGGGAGGAATTTCATCAGCAAGCCACCGAACAGCGCGCCCCAGGCCGAATACAGCCCACCGACGACGGCGCCGATCAGCAACTCGATCGAAAACCAGCTGCCGTAGGTATCGGGGCCGACGAAATCCGTGAGCAGCGCGCCGAGCGCGCCCGCGACACCCGCAAAGGCGCCGCTCGCACCGAACACGACGGCACGCGCGCGCATCACGTCCACCCCCATCGTCTGCGCGGCGAGCGGCTGGTCGGCGAGCGCCTGCAGTGCACGGCCGCTGCGGCTGTGGCGCACGTTGCGGATACTCCACAGCGCCAGCGCGAGCACCGCCATCACGATCGCGTGCCACCACTGGTCGTCGCTGAGCGGCACGCCCGTCGGAACGCCCGGCCGATCGAGGTAGAGTCCCTGCACCCCGCCCGTCCACGGCGACACCAGCGAAGACTTCAGGAACTGCGGCAGCGCAAGCGCCAGGCCCCAGGTGGCGAGCGCAAGATGCAGCAGTCCGAAGCGCACCGCGGGCAGCCCGAGCAGAAATCCCGCGCCGAATGCGACGCCGCCCGCCAGCGGAATTGTGAGATAGGCGTCCAGGCCAAGGTGACGCATGCCGATCGCCGCGGTGTACGCGCCGAGTGCGTAGAACGCGCCGTGACCGATCGACAGCATGGCCGACAGCCCGGTGAGCAGATTCAGCCCGCAGATCGCGATCGCGAACACCGCCGCCATCGTGAAGCGGTACAACGTATAGCCTTCGACCGACACGGCGAGCAGGCCACTCGCAACGAGCAGCGCGGCGATCCCCGCGAGGTCGCGATTCACGCCGCGCGGGCCGCCGCCGCCCGTCCCGGGAGGTAGAGCACGGTCACGACCGTGAGCAGCAATACTGCGAACACCGCGTAGAACAATTCCGCGGCGAGCGCGCGGTCGAGCATCCAGCCGTAGAGCACCGGCGTCGCCATTGAACCGACGTCGAGCCCCGAGTAGACAAATCCGTACACCTTGCCGCTCGAACCGGGCGGCGTCGCACCGCGCACCAGCAGGTCGCGCGAAGGATTCGTCATGCCCGACATGAATCCCGCCACGGCGAGCACCGGTGCGATCAGCGTAAGCGGTAGAACACCGGTCGCAAGCACCAGGACTGCGAGCCCGCTCGAAAACATCCCGCCCGCGGCGACCAGGTCATGGCGCTTCGATCGCCCGGCCACATAGCCGCCGGTGAGGATGCCGGCCGCACCGCCGACCAGGAACGCCGTGAGTGCGCTCGAGGCGAGCGCGACCGGCGCGTCATACAGCGAGACGAGGCCGGCAACACCGAAGTTCTGCACGCCGATCAACGCGGCGGCAAGCAGCAGAAAGTACAGAAAGCACATCAGCACCGGCGTCGCGAGCAGCATTCGCACATCGTCGCGAAACGTCGTCGGCACGGCAGCACGCGCCTGCGCGCGTCCCGCTGCCTGCAGCGTGACGCCGTTGGCGAGGATCAACCCGATCATCGCCACGCCGAGCAGCGACGCAACGATGAGCGCCGTATGCCAGCCGTAGATGACCGAAATCCCATAGGCGAACATCGGCGCCAGCGCCCAACCCAGCGTCCCGCCGATGCCGTGAAAGCTGAACGCATAGCCGAGGCGCCTGGGTTCGATCCGCGCATTGAGGATCGCGAAGTCCGCGGGGTGGAACACGCTGTTGCCCAGCCCGGCGACGAAGAATGCGACGACGAGCATCGCGTAGCTCTGCGCGAGGCCGGCGAGGAGCACGCCGACCGAGCACAGCGTAAGGCCGAGAAGCAGGATCCGGCGCGCACCGAAGCGATCGACCGCGAACCCGGCAAGCGTCTGGCAGACGCCGGAGACCGTGTAGAAGACCGCCGTTGCCGCACCGAGGGCCGCATAGTTGACCCCGAGATCCTCTTTGATCAGCGGAAACAGCACGGCGACGACGAGTTGATAAAAGTGCGACAGCCCATGCGCCCCGGCGATCAAACCGATCACCCTGACGTCCTGGCGTAGCGTACTCGTTGTGCTCGTCGCGCTCGTCGCAGCGGTCATGTGATCAAGAACATCAGGCCGCGTTCATCGAGCGCGGTCGTGCGCGATCCGGGCCGTCGGCGTTGAGCGAATCGACGAAACGCACGATCGCGTCTATGGTCGCCTCCGGCTGTTCGCGGAACGGACTGTGTCCGCAACCTTCAAGCTTCACCAGTGCGCAGGGTCCGCGCACCTGGCGCGCAATGGCGTCGAGCTGTGCCATGGTGCCGTACTGGTCGTCGTGTCCCTGCAGTGCGATCACCGGGCAGGTCACGCCCGGCAGGTATTCCTCGATGTTCCAGCCGGGGAAGTTTGGATCGAGCCACACATCGGCCCAGAGGTAGAAGGACTTGCGCGCGTCGCGGTGGTAGCGCCCAAGGCGCTCGGCAAGGTCGGTGGTCTCGAACTGGGTGCGCGCGTCAACGATGCTGTGCGAACAAACGGGTTCGACGAACACGTGCGGCGCCATCAACGCGAGGCCGCGAACCGCATGCCCGGCACCCGCGTGGATCAACGCGATCGAAGCACCGTCGGAATGGCCGACAAGGATCGGCGATTCGATGCGCAACGCCGCGAGGACCTGTGGCAACGCGTCGAGTGCTTCCTCGTGCATGAAGCGGATGCTGCGTCGCGCCTCGACCAGCACGTCCGATTGGCCGTAGCCATAGCGGTCGTAGACCAGCGCATTGCAGCTGGTCGCGCGCGCCACGCGCGTTGGAAAGTCGCGCCACTGGCCGATCGAACCGAGCCCCTCGTGGAGGAAGACGAGCACCGGCTTGCCCGCACCGCCTGCGTCAATCCACTCATAGGCGAGCGTATGGCCGGCGGCGACGAGCGTAGGCATGACGAACAGGATTTCACGCGGGAACGAGGGACGCGGGAGAGTAGCATGCGAGAAACCGCGAAAAGGGGTCAGACCCTTGTGGATAACTTAGGGGTCAGACCCTTGTGGATAACTTCGGGGTCAGACCCCAATGAATGATCGTTGTCCGTCGATAACAAAAAGGGGTCTGACCCCATTTGAAGTTATCCACAAGGGTCTGACCCCATTTTGGCGTTCTTGGTTGTTTAAAGCACCATCGGCTTCCAATAGCCGGTCAACTCGAGATACCCGCGCCCGACTTCGCGTCCGCCACTCGCGACGCGCACCGCGCCTTCCCAGTAGATCGTTCCGGTGCTGAGGCGCGAATCGAGTTCTTGGTCGTCCATCAGTGGTTCGAGCGTCCATTCTTCGCCGCCCGCATTGACGCGCATCGAGACCGGGTATTCGACGCCGGTGCGCGGCGAGCGCCAGCGGCGCAGCGGCTCGAAGCGCACTGCGTCCGGTGCAAAGCTGCGCCGGCTGCCGTCGGCGCGCGCAAGCGTGCCGCCCGCATAGTGCACGCCGCCGCCTTTAGACCGCATGACGAAAGCCATCAGTACGCCGCCATCGTCCAGGTTGATGCCGATCCAGTCCCAGCCTGCGGCTTCGGGGGGTAGATAGGCGCTCGACCATTCGTGGTCGAGCCAGGCGGTGCCGCGCACGGGCAGGGGTCGCCCGCCGCGCTCGACCGTCCCTTCGACCGCGAGCTGCGGGCGGCTGTAGTAGTAGCTCGCTTCGCGCGGCCGCGGACCCTTGCGGCTGAACCCGGCCTCACCCTGCAGGAGTGGTGGTTGGTCGGTCGCAAACGCGAGGCGCAGCGCGAATTCGCGCGCCGCGATCGTGCTTTCGTAACCTTGCGCCGTCTGTGCGAAATGCCAATCGTCGATCCACACCCGCGTGCCGTCAGTCTGCGCCCCCGCGAGCGTCAGTCCTTCGCGCGCGGCGCGTTGATCGTGTTGCAACCTGCCGTGCTGCGCGTCGGCGAGCGCGGCATGTGCGAGTAGTACCTGGCGTGGCGTGAAGAGGCTCGGATTGTCGGTCGCATACGCGTTGCGCGCGCGAAAGAAGGTGATCTGGAATCCGAGGTCCTGCGTTGTACCCTGCGCGCGCAGCCAGCCGGTGACATACCACCACTCGATCCGAAAATCGGGATGCGCGCCATGATCGCGCGGGAATGCCAACCCGCGCTCGGGCGAGGCGTCGGGAAACCTGACTTTCTGTGCCGCACCGAGCGCCGGCGCGGCGAATCCAGCAGCGAGTGCACCGAGTGCCCCCAGTACCTTGCGTCGCCTCACCAGTCTTCCTTCACTGCGCGCACCGGCTCCATGCCCATCGCCTCGCGCCCCGACAGGTAGGCGGTCAGCGCAGCGAGCGTCACCAGCGCAAACGTGAACGCCACCAGCGTCATGACCGGCGGATGCAGATCCATGCTCCAGCCGAATGACTGACGATTGACGACGTGAATCAGGATCAGACTGATCACCCAACCGACGACAAGGCCCGCGACCGAACCGAGCACCGCGAGCAACCGCCTTCCGCGGCGAGCATCGCGCCGATCTGCCCACGCGTCATGCCGATGTGGCGCAGCATGCCAAATTCGCGCCGGCGCGCGAGCACGATCGACCCGAGGCTCGTTGAGAGGCCGAACAGCCCAACGAGCACGGCGACCGCCTCGATCGCATAGGTCACCGCAAAGCTGCGATCGAAGATGCGCAGCGACGCCACGCGAATCTCACCGGGTTCGGCAATCTCAAGCTCGGCGCCTCCCGGCAAGGCGCGTAACGCCGCCATCGCCTGCGCGGCGGTCGCGCCGGGCGCAAGCCAAAGCGATGCGTCGTTGGTGCGGCGGTCGCTCGTGGCATCGATGTAGTCGGCGCGGCGCATCAGGAGCGCACCCTGCTGGCGCGCGTAGTCGCGCCACACGCCGGCGACCACAAAGTCGACCCTGCGTCCGGCCAGCGGCACCGCGATCCGGGCGCCCGGATGGACGCCGTGCACGTCGGCGATCGCTTCGCTCACCCATACCGATGGCGGTTCCCCGGCCCGCCGTCGATACTGCGCGCCGACCATCGGATAGCGCAGATCGCCCGCCGGCAAATCCCGCGCCAGCAGCGCGACGTCGGGCCGGTCCGGACTTAACGACACGCGCGCACTGCGCAGGAACTCCACGCGGGCGACCTGCGGCAGCGCGCGCACCCGCGCCTCGAACGCCGGATCGAGAAAGGCCGTCTCGCCCGCATGCGTCGTACGCAGGTAGACGTCGGCGGGCAGCACCGCATCGAGCCAGGCGTCGACCGAATCGCGAAACGACGCCACCATGATTGCCATTGCCGCCATCAGCGAGAAGCTCGCCACGATCGCCGCAAGGCTCACCATCGCCTGCCCCGGCGCACCACGCAATTGCGTCAGTGCGAGCGTGAGAACGGGATTGCGCACGCGCGGCAGCAACGCGAACGCGAGCTGCGCTGCGCGCGGCATCAGCGCGATGCTGCCGACGAGCAGACAGGCGATCGCCAGGTAACCGAAGAGCGGCATGCCACCCACCGAAGGGAGCACGGCGAGAAGGCCGCCCGCGACGAGCAGGCCGACGCCGGGCCAGATCCGCGCGACCGATGCGAACATCGATTGTTCGTCGCCCGCCTTCAACGCCCGCGCCGGCGGATGGCGCGCCGCGTCGAGCGCGGGCAGCAGCGCGCCAAGCACGGCAATGACGGTTCCGGCGAGCGCATAGAGCAGCGCAACCAGCGGTGGAAAGACGATCTCAGGCGCCAGGCCACGGAACATTCCCGCGCCGAGATCCGCGCCGAAGCTGCGCACCGCGACCTGGGCGAGCAGCGCGCCGAGCGCGATGCCGAGCACGCTACCGATCACCCCGATCACCGCTGCTTCAGCGAGGACCAGGCGGGCAATACCGCCCTGCTCCACGCCGAGCACGCGCAGCAGGGCGTGCTCGGCGCGCCGTCGCGTGACCTCGAGGGCCTGGGCGGAAAATACGAGAAAACCGCCGGTGAACAATGCGACCAGCGCGAGCACGTTGAGGTTCACCCGGTATGCGCGCGACGGATTCGCGCTCGCATCCTGTGCGGCCTGCGTCTCGCGCACGCGTACGCCGGCCGGCAGCAGGTCGGCGACGCGTGCTCGTACGGCCGCACGGCGCGCGCCCGGCGCAAGCCGCAGGTCGATGCGGTTCAGGTTTCCAAGCCGGTCGAGCCGCCACTGCGCCGTCGCAATATCGGTCAATGCGGTGACGCCGCGCAGCACCGACGCAGACAGGACTCCGGCAATACGCAGACTCACCCGCGATAGTCCGACAACCAGCACCAGGCGGTCTCCCGTTCCGAGTCCGAGCGCCTGCGCCGCACCGGCCGAAAGTAGAACCGTATCGGGTTCGAGCAGCGCAATGCGCAGCGCCGGGTCGGCTGCAAACAGCGCCGGCTGAAGCTGGGCGCTGCGCAGGGCGTCGACGCCGAGCACGCGGATGGCGCTCGGGGTGAATCTTTTCTCGCGCTCCGCCGTCGGCCCGCCGGCAGCAGCCAGCCCCGCGCGCAGATCAAGCCCCGGGCTCGCCACCGCGACGCCGGGCAGGCCGGCGATCCGTACGTAGAGATCCTCATCGAACCCGCCGCGCCCGCCACGCACCTCGAGGTCGGCGTCGCCCGCGAGCGCGCGTACCGCCGCCGAGAGTTCCTCGACCGCCGCCCGGTTCATCAGCTGCACGCCGAACCCGAGCGCAACGCCGAGGGCGATGCCCATGATCGACAGCAGCGCACGCCCGCGCTGATGCGCAAGGCGCGCGTTAAGTACCAGGAGGAGTCGCAACATGGCGGCCGGAACTGGCCCCTACTATACTGGGATCGTGTTGCGCACCATCGCCGCTTTCATCCTGTTCACGCTGTCACTTGCCGCCAGCGCGCAGGTCGCCAGCCCCCACGCGATCGCACACCCGGCGTGGTTCGCGCAGTCCCTCCTCGATTTTCGCGATGACATCGCCGACGCGGCCAAGGCAGGGAAGCGCCTGCTGGTGTATTTCGGCCAGGACGGCTGCCCCTACTGCGCGCGGCTGATGCGGACCAACTTCACCCAGCGCGCAATCGTCGACAAGACGCGCAAGCACTTCGTCGTGATCGCGATCAACATCTGGGGCGACCAGGAGGTGACCTGGATTGACGGTACGCGGATGAGCGAAAAGGCATTCGCCAAACGGCTCAAGATTCAGTTCACCCCGACGCAGATCTTCTTCGATGAGAAGGGCGAGGTCACGCTGCGGCTGAACGGTTACTACCCACCGCGGCGCTTCGAGGCCGCGCTCGATTACGTCGCGGGGCGGATGGAATCGAAGCTGGCGTTTCCTGACTACCTGGCGCGCACGGTGAAGGACGAGGCGAGCGCGACACTGCATCCGGAGCCCTTCTTCATTGCCTCGCCGCCCGACCTGACACGGCGCGCCGGCGGCAAACCGCTCGCCGTGGTATTCGAATCAGCCTATTGCGCCGATTGTGACGAGATGCACCGCGAAGGCTTTCGGCGCCCCGAGGTCAAGGTTGAGCTGGCGAAATTCGACGTCGCGCGGCTCTCGCTCGGTGAGCGCACGCCCATCACGATGCCCGACGGCAAAGCGGCGCGCGCCGACCGCTGGGCACGCAGCCTGAAGATCCTCTACACGCCGAGCATCGTGTTCTTCGATCCCGCCGGGCACGAGGTATTCCGCACCGAAGCCTATCTGCGCCCTTTCCACCTCGCCGGTTCCTTCGCCTACGTATCGAGCGGCGCCTACGCCAAGGAACCGTCCTTCCAGCGCTTCCTGCAGGGTCGGGCGGAGCGGTTGCAGAAGCAAGGTAAGACGGTCGATCTTTGGAAGTAAGGGGTCAGATAACTTAAAAAGGGGTCAGACCCCCTTTTGTTATCGACGGGCAACGATCATCCAATGGGGGTCTGACCCCGTTTAGGCTTTGTTTAGGCTTGAACTTACCGACCGCTACCCCCACCTAACATCGGTTCCGACGCAGGAGCAAGGAGAGCAAACGATGGGCGCGCCCAAGGAAACGCTCGGCTTCCAGGCCGAGGTCAAGCAGTTGCTGCAGCTGATGATCCATTCGCTGTACAGCAACAAGGAAATCTTTCTACGCGAGCTGGTGAGCAACGCGTCGGACGCCTGCGACAAGCTGCGCTTCGAGGCGATCGCGCATCCCGAACTGCTCGAGGGTCACGCCGAGCTCGGCATCGGCATTGATTTCGACAAGGATGCGCGCACCGTCACGCTGTCCGACAACGGCATCGGCATGTCGCGCGAGGAAGCCGTCGAGCACCTCGGCACCATCGCCCGCTCGGGAACGCGCGAATTTTTCGACAGCCTGACCGGTGACCAGCAACAAGACGCCCAGTTGATCGGCCAGTTCGGTGTCGGCTTCTACTCGTCGTTCATCGTCGCCGATCGCGTGACCGTCGTCACGCGCCGGGCCGGGTCGCCCGCGGACAGCGCCGTGCGCTGGGAAAGCGATGGCGGTGGCGAGTTCACGGTCGAGCCCGCCGAGCGCAACGAAAGCGGCACCGATGTCACGCTGCATCTGCGCGAAGGCGAGGACGACCTGCTCGCGGGCGAACGCCTGCGCCACATCGTCACCCGCTACTCGGACCACATCTCGCTGCCGATCCGGATGCGCACCGAATCCTGGGACCCGGAGACGAAGGCGATGAAGCCGGGCGACGCGCCCGAGGTGGTCAACCAGGCGAGCGCGCTCTGGGCGCGGCCGAAGAGCGAGATCAGCGACGAGCAGTACAAAACCTTCTACAAGCATGTCTCCCACGACTTTGGCGAACCGCTCGCCTGGACGCATAACCGCGTCGAAGGTCGCAGCGAGTACATCCAGCTGCTCTACCTGCCAGAGCGCGCGCCCTTCGATCTAATGGACCGGCAGCATAGCCACGGCATCAAGCTTTACGTGCGCCGCGTATTCATCATGGAGGACGCCGAGCAGCTGCTGCCGCCCTACCTGCGCTTCGTACGCGGGGTGATCGACTCGAACGACCTGCCGCTAAACGTCTCGCGCGAGATCCTGCAGGAATCGCGCGACGTGCGCATGATCCGCGAGGGTTCGACCAAGCGTGTGCTGTCCATGCTCGAGGACATGGTCGAAAACGACCGGGAGAAGTTCACCACCTTCTGGGCGGCCTTTGGCCAGGTGCTCAAGGAGGGCGTCGGCGAGGACGCCACGAACCGCGAACGGATCGCCAAGCTTCTACGCTTCGCCTCGACCGCGAACGACGGCGCTGAACAGAGCGTGTCGCTTGCCGACTACGTCGGCCGCATGAAGGACAAGCAGGACAGCATTTACACCGTGACCGCCGACAGCTGGGATACGGCACGCTCGAGCCCGCATCTCGAGATCTTCCGCAAGAAGGGAATCGAGGTTCTCCTCCTAAGCGACCGTGTCGACGAGTGGATGCTCTCCTTCCTGCACGAATTCGAGGGCAAGCCGCTGGTCTCGGTGGCCAAGGGCGGCCTCGACCTCGCCGCGCTGGCGGACGAGGCGGAGAAAGCCGAACAGGAAAGGACCGCCGAGGACGCCAAGGACCTGATGGCGAAGATCAAGGCGGCGCTCGGCGAGCGCGTCAAGGACGTGCGCGCAACCTTCCGGCTCACCGATTCGCCCGCCTGCCTCGTCGCCGAGGCGCACGAGATGAGCGGGCACCTGCAACGCCTGCTGAAATCGGCCGGCCAGAAGCTGCCGGGCAGCGAAACTAAGCCGATTCTAGAACTCAATCCTAAGCATCCGCTCATCGAGCGCGTCGGCGCCGAAACCGACGACGCACGGCTCGCTGACTGGGCGCAGCTCCTGTTCGAGCAGGCGCAGCTCGCCGAAGGCGGTCAGCTCGACGATCCGACGGCCTTCGTCAAACGGCTCAATCGAATGCTGCTCGGCAAATCAGAGTAGCTTGCGCGCCCTGAGTTCTTCGATCATCACCTTGGCGAAATCAGCGGTCGCCGATTTCACGTTCGACGGCGCGAAGGTCTCGGTGGTCGCGGTCCAGACGAGCTTTTCGTCCGCCGCGTTCCACAGGCTGGTTTCGAGCACCGCCGATTCGTACTCGCGCACCTCGGCCGGCATCGCGTAGGGCGACCAGGCGCCGTTGTAGTAGCCGTAGACGCTGTTACGGTAACCCAGCGCCGGCACGCTCCCGGCATAGCCCTGCGTATACACGGTCTTCTTGTCCACGCGCACCAGCCGTGTGATGACGACGGCGTCCAAGCCCTGCTTGCGTACGGCCGCCTTCAGCGCAGCCTCGTCGATCTTGCCGTCCTGAGGAAGGACGGTATAACTCGCGACCGCCTGCACACCCGCAGCGCTTAGCGCGCGCGAAAAACCGGATTCGAAGATGCGCCGATTGGTCGCCGAATCGGAAGCACCGATGACGAGCAGCGTCTTGAATCCGCCGCCCTTGTAGTCGGGATCCTTCCAGGCATTGGTCAGCGTCGTCGCCGCGCAGGCCCACAGCAGCGCAACGAGCACTGCGCCAAGGCTGAGTCTAATCGTACGTTTCATCACGACTGATTTCCTTTTGGAATGACCAATCCCTCGAGGCGCTGCTACGGAAATTTCCCTGCGTCATCCGCATCGGAATTTTCGTTGCCCATTTCACTGCGTGCGAATTCCGCCTTCGCGAAGGCCGCGCGGCAATCGTCGCTGCCATCTGCCTTCGACGATCGGGTTTCGACCAGAGCCCCGAGGAAGATCGTATACGGATTCGAATAGCGCAGGATCAGTTCTGGTAACGCAGTGGTCGCGAGTGACACCTTGGGTTCGGTGAACGTGCCGGAGATGTCGACCGGCGTCGATATTCTGAATAACGCGGGATTTTTCGGGAACGGACGCAACCCGCCGTAGAGCGTCCTGGCACGCAGATCGAGGTCGAGATTTCCGATGATCCGCATGCGCGTCGTATCGGCGAACAATGCGCGACTCTTCATCAGACCCTTGCCAAGATCGAATACGCCGACCGCACAATTCAGCTTCGATCCCGCCTCGGGATCGAGCTTGTCCTCGGCAATCGAAAGAACGTTGATGCCCATCAGATCCAGCTGGCCCGCGCCGACGCCGATGCCATAGCTCGCGATATCCAGCATGCCATCGAGGTTTTCCAGGATCGCCTTGCCAATGCCTCGGCTCGTGAGCACCGCGCGCGCATCCAGGATTGCCGTCCCCTTTTTTGCCTCGGGGTCCACCGCACGCAGCACCGGCGTGAGGTTGAACTGCTTCAGGTTTGCGTTCAGCGCGTAGGTCGGGATATCGGCACCGCGCGGTGCAACGACGTTGCCGCGCGCGACGAGCGATCCGCCCTGCGAGCGAATCTCCAGCGGATCGATCTGCAGCCGCCCTGCCTTGAGCAGGGCCTTCAACCGAACCGGCCCGAGCCACTCCCCGGCCGCAAACAGCCGCTCCACCTTGACGTCGACCTTGGCATCGTAGCGCTTGAGCGGCGCGAGCCATGCCGCCTCCCTCGATTCCAGTGCCGCACGCTTGGATTCGTCCACGGTCACCTTCGCAGTGCCCCCGCCGATATCAATCAAACGCAGCGTCGGGCTCGCCAGCTCCACCTCGAGCGTCGGGCGCGCAGTCGACAGGTCTGCAAGGACGCGGCCCGTGATCGTGCTTTCCCCGATTCGCGCATCGATCTCGTCGAAGGCATAGCGCTGCGTCGGCGTCAGTTTGAAATGGGTGCTTGCGGAGAACGCGCTGGCCGACGACGTTTCCAGCCCACCGAGCGCAAGCATCTCATCGAGCCGCTTGCCGCTCACACGAACCCGCAGATCGGCCTCCGGAGTCGCGGCGACCGTGCCATGCGCTTCGAGCGTACTGTCGGCTGCGTTAAGCGTCACGTCTACTGAAACACGCTCATCGCGGGCGATCAGCGCGGCGAGCTCGGGCCCGCGCGAATTCGCGCTGAATTTGTGCTTGTTTAGCGTTCCGCTGACCGACGCAATCAGCTGACCCTTGGTACTCGCCACGTCCACGGTGCCGCGCAGGGTAAGCGTGCGGCGCGCGTCTGCCAGGCCCGGCATGGCGAGGTCGAGCCCTTGTGCAGTGATCTTCAGCGTGCTCGCCCCGACGATCTCCTTCAGTCGCTCGCCGCGCAGTTCGTAGCGCACGTCGAGCGACTGCGCCCGCGCGCGTGCAACCTTCAGCCCAAAACGCGCCAACAGAGGTTGCATATCGTACGACTTGCCCGTCACGCGCGCATCGAGGCGCGGCACCTTGCCGGTGAAATCCGCGGATAGCTCACCGGTGAGCGTGCCGCCCTTCGCGCGCAGCGCAAATGTCGAGCGCTCAAGCCGGCCCGCGCGGCTGCGTGCGGTCACGCGAACATCGTTCGCTTGTGCCGGTTCGATGTCGAGGCGCTTGGCCGACAGTTCGAGATCCATCGACGGTAACCGCAAGCCGCGCGGCAGTACGACGACGTCCTGCCAGCGCTTCGCCTTGCGCGATTTCCCGGCACCACCAAAATCGAAAAACTCCATTGTCGCCACGTCGAACCGCGCGAAGTCGGCGCGGATCGATATTGGGGTCTTGGCATCCCAGCTTCCCTTCGCCGTCGCCGACCCGCGGGTCGGGCCGAGGCGAGCGTCCTTGACATCGACCGCCCAGGTCTTGGGTTCGAGCGTCAATGCGCCCTGCGCGCTCAGCTGCGCGCGCTGGCGCGTGCGCGTGACGGTCACATCGAAGGCACTGTGCACCACGCGATGGTCGGCTTCGACCGCCGCACGCGCACTCGACAGCTTGAGCGCGATCCGCGCGTCCTCGATCGCCGCCTCAAACGACCCCTGCAAAGCGTCGCGTGTCGCCACCAGATGCGCCAACTCGACCTTGACGCGCATCGGCGGTGCGTCCTTTTCGGCCAGGTATTGCCCGTCGGCGTCGCGCAATTCCAGTTCGCCTTCGAGCGACCGCACGAGCGCCGCCGAACTGCGACCCCGACCGCGGGCGGTGAGCTTCGCCGTGCGCACGGTCGCCGTGATCCCCTCGCGCCCGAGCGCCGGGACCAGCGATTCGAGCGCGATCGGACCGCCTTGTGCGTCGACCCGAAGCGTGGCTTCCGGCTGCCCGGTCTCCAGCAGCGCATTCGCTTTTAGCGAACCCTTGAGCACACCCGCGCTGCTCTCGAATTCGACGCGATCTTCCGTTACGCGCAGCACGAACCGGACGTCGTCGGCCGTGCGCCTGGGCCAGATCACCTTCGTCGCCTTGACCTCGAAGTCGACATCGGCTGTGCGCTGCAGCCCCCGGATTGCCTCGAGCGCATCCTGCTGTCCGGGTTCCTGCGTCTCGCGCGCAGCGAGCACAGGCAACCAGGGCGTCAGATCGAGCGTTTCGAATTCGAGCCGACCCCGCAAACGAGTACGCCCGTCCTCGATGCTCTGCCGAAGGTCGCCGCGCGCGCGCGTAGCGCCCGCGACCAGCGTCATCGCTTCAAGGCTGGTCGCGTTGGGCGAGGTCCGCAGCCGTCCATCAGCGGACGCCTCGTTGACGCCGCCAAGCCCGGTCTTGAAGCTAGGCAGAATCCGTTCCAAATAGCGACCGCTTCCCTTCAACGCGATGCGATAGTCGCCGCGCAGCGTCGCCAGATCGAGTTTGCCTTTCCCCGAGAACGACGCATCGGAAAGTGCGATCCGCAGATCCATCGGGACCGTAAGCTCGCCGGCGAGGATATCGACGATCGAGGCGCCGCGGTAGTCGACTCGCATCGCTTCACCCGCCGCCGTGCCGCTTGATTGGATGGTCACCGCGTCGCCCTTGGCCGCCTGCAGAGTCAGGGTATCGACGTCAATCTTCAAGGGGTGCGTGAGCGCGGGCAACCGGATCGTCGACTGCGCACGCTCGACCTGCAATGTGTGCACGCCGACGAAGCGCCACCCCCCTGTCGATGAGGCCGCCGACGTAACTGGGGCGCTCGGCTTGGCAGTCTTGTTTGCCACCGCGATCGCAGCGAAAGTCACCGCATCGAGGCGCAACACCAAGTCGGACGCGTTTGCACGCATCAGATGCACTTCGCGCGCAAGCAGGGCGCGCAGCTCGATGCCGGTACGCGC
>JAQBBQ010000021.1:0-2963 GCA_032125995.1 Betaproteobacteria bacterium
CTCGATCGCCTGCTCGTGCTGTCCGGCGAAATGCAGCACATTGCCAAGGCCGCCATGGCCTTCGGAGAAGTTGGGATCGAGGTCAATCGCCCGCCGCGCCGCAGCCTCGGCTTCGTCCAGCCTTTTAAGCCACAACAGGGCGACGGCGAGTACTTGGAGCGGGATTGGGTCGTCTTCATTGCCTTCGCAGGCCTTTCGCGCCAAGGCCAGTGCTTGCTCGAGCTGGTCCGGCGCGGGATTGTTCCAATCATTCAGGTACTCGCTGTCGTAGATGATTGCCAGGTACGCGTAGGCATGCTTCAGCCCCGGGTCGATCGCAATCGCGCGCTCCACCATGGCGCGGGCCTCGCGCAGCGCGTCCGGGTTGAATTGGAGCAGGCAACTCCTGGCGCGAATGAGGTAGTCGTAGGCCTCGGCATTGACCTTGGCGAGGTCCTGCCGGCGTGCCCGTTCACCGCCGGTGAGAGACACCTTAAGCGCCTCGACGATTCTTTGCGTCACCTCGTCCTGGATCTCGAAGATGTCCTCGAGGCTGCGGTCAAAACGCTCGGCCCAGATGTGACCGCCGGATTGGGCATCGATCAGCTGCACATTGATGCGCACTTTCATGCCCACCTTGCGGACGCTGCCTTCGAGCACGTGGCGTACGCCCAGCTTCCGGCCGACCTCCTTGATGTCGACGCTCTGCTTCTTGAATGCGAAGGACGAGTTGCGGGCGATGACGAACAGGCCGGATATCTTGGAGACGTCGGTAATGATGTCTTCCGTAATGCCATCAGCGAAGTACTCCTGCTCGGGATCGCCGCTCATGTTGGTGAACGGCAGCACCGCGAGCGAAGGCTTGTCCGGCAGCGGCAGGTCATTGTCGGCGAGCGCGGGTTTCTGTCTCGGCGCGTCGGCCTCGGCCGAGGTCACCCGAAACGCGCGCACCGGCTCGGCGATATTCTTCACCGTCTGTTCGCCCAGATCGTTGAACCCGGCGCTGACCTTTCCTTTGACCGCGCTGCGGATCGACTCCGAGATCGCGATGCCGCCCGGTTCGGCCAGCCCTTCCAGCCGCGCGGCAATGTTCACCCCGTCGCCGTAGACCGTGCCGTCGGCCTTCTCGATGATCTCGCCGAGATGAACGCCAATCCGAAACTGCATCCGCCGATCGGCAGGCACATCGCTGTGGTCACTATTGAGGACTTGCTGAATCGCCAGCGCCGCTGTGACCGCGCCCGTCGCCAGCTCGAACACCGCCAGGACGGAGTCTCCAGCCATGTCGATGACGCGACCCTGGGTGGATTCGATCTGCGTCCGAAATACGGCGCGCGCCGCATCGAGCGCTGCCACGGTTGCGCTCTCGTCGCCAGCCATCAGACGCGAGTAGCCCGCCGCATCCGCGGCCAGAATCGCCACCAAGCGTTTTCTTTGGGCAGTACCGCTCACTGATGCCAACCGTTCCCCGAGTCATGCCGCGTGCGGATGTTACTACCGGGGATCAGGGGGGGGATGGTCTACGCGCGCGTACGGCCGGGCGCCGCCGATCGTGGCGGGGTGCTATCGACCCTTGGCGGTCGTTCGCGTATACCCCTAACTAACATTGCGTTGCCGGATTGCGTGCCTCTTGAAACCATGAAGATTCGAATAGGCATTGACCTCGGCGGCACCAAGATCGAGATCATCGCGCTCGACGACGCGGGCGTGGTGCGGCTGCGTGAACGCGTGCCGACCCCGCGCGGCGATTACGTTGCAACCCTTGCGGCCGTCTCGGCGCTGGTGGACGAGGCAGAGCGTACGCTCGGCGCGCGCGGCACGGTCGGGGTCGGCATTCCTGGCGCGCTCTCGCGCGTGACTGGCTTGGTAAAAAACGCCAATTCCACCTGGCTCATCGGCAAGCCCCTGAAAGCAGACCTCGAACGCAGTCTCGAGCGTGAAGTGCGCCTGGCGAATGACGCGAACTGTTTTGCGTTGTCGGAAGCCACCGATGGCGCGGGCGCCGGCTGCGAGGTGGTGTTCGGCGTGATCCTCGGCACCGGCGTCGGCGGCGGCCTTGTCGTGCATGGACAGCTGCTCACCGGACCGAATGCGATCGCAGGCGAGTGGGGCCACAACCCGCTGCCGCTGCCGGCGGACGAAGACCTGCCGCTACCCGCCTGTTACTGCGGGCGTTCGGGCTGCATCGAGACCTACCTGTCGGGGCCGGGGATGGCCGCGGAACATCGGCGCGCCACCGGCGAAGAAAAGGCGGCAGTCGACATCGCCGCTGATGCCGAGCGCGGCAACGCCGCCTGCGCGTCGACGCTTGAGCGCTATGCGCTGCGCCTCGCGCGCGGGCTCGCGGCCGTGATCAACGTGGTCGATCCCGATGTCATCGTGCTCGGCGGCGGCTTGTCGAACATCACGCGTCTGTATGAACGCGTGCCCGAGCTTTGGCGCGCCTACGTGTTCTCGGACGACGTCAGCACCCGGCTCCTGCGCCACGCGCACGGCGATTCGAGCGGGGTGCGTGGGGCGGCGTGGCTTTGGACGGGGTCAGACCCCTTTTTTGTTGATCGAAGGCCTACGATTATCTAAAAGGGGGGTCTGACCTCTTTTTGGTTTTTCGCCCTAATACGGCCTTACGCCAAACAGCCACGGGTGGAACTGAAACACCACCGCGAATACAACGAGCGCAATCACGATCCTCAACACACCCAACTCGCGCCAGGCGAAGCGATTGCGGCCCTGCGCGATGGCGAGGAACGGAACGTTCGACGTCAGCCGCAGATAACGGGTCCAGGTTTCGCCATGCAGCGCCGCTTTGCGAGCGTCCTGCAGCCGGGTCCCGGCGGCGGCAAGCAGCAGGAAGCTGCCGAAGAACAGGGTGGATTTAAACTCGCCGCGCGCGAGCAGGTGCGCACCGGCCCACAGCATAATGCCCCCACATGACTGGATGGCGCGTGATGCGCAGGACGCCGCGCGCCGGGTCCTCGCGTGTG
>JAQBBQ010000022.1:0-2555 GCA_032125995.1 Betaproteobacteria bacterium
GGCGAGAAGCTGGCTGAAGTCCAGGTTCTCGAGGTTCCAGACTCCGCGCTTGGTCATCATCTTGATGTGGCATTCGAAGGGCTGGTCGGTCTCGCCCGGTACCGCCTCGGTCGCCCAGGTATCGCCGCCCCAGAGCGCGATTTTCTTCGACGCCAAATACTCGCAGGCCGAGATGCCGAAGCCCGGCTCTCCCGCGTTGAACTGCGCGATGCGCTTTTGCTTCTCCTCGGGCGAGTAGCTCTCCCACTTGTTCGGATGCCAGATGTCGCCGTGACCGGTGTAGAGGAAGACACAGTCGCCTTCGCCGATCGGCGCGATGCCCTGATTCTTGACCATCGCCTCGACGTCCTTGTCGGTGATGATGCCCGGATCGCCCTTTTTCTTCGCGATCGGCAGCGGGTTCATCTTGCGCAGCGCGGTCGCGTCGAGCAGCACGCCGCGGCAGACGAAACCGAGCTGTCCGACATGCTCGACGCCAAGCGAGCCCATGCCGTAGGCGCTGACATCCTTGTCATGCAGATAGCGGCCGTTGTAGAAGAACATGCCTTTCGAGGTCGTGACGCCGATGTGGCCCGGCCCGTCGAACTGGGTGCCGATCTGGCCAATCTCGGTCGCCAGATACTCGTCGTTGTAAACCAATTCCTGCGGACCGAACGGCCCGCCCGTGGGTAGGCCCGGGATCGTCATCCGCCAGCCGCGCGTGCCGAAGCCCGGTGCGTCCTGCTGGTAGATCTTGCCGAGCGTCGCGACCTTGCCTTTCTTCACCAGCTTCATGGCGGCGAGGACCGATTTGGTGCTCCGCCGGTTGGCCGACCCTGCTTTGTCGTTAGGACCCCACTCGCTCGGCGCCCACTTGTCCTTCAGCGGTTCGTCGTTCGCGGCGAGCGTTGCGGGCGACTGCAGGCCGAGCAGCAATGCAGCGGTCGCGATCACGGACAACCGAAAAATTCCCTTGGGTACGTTCATGGTTTCCTCCTCCTTGGAAGATGCAGCCTTCCTCCGAAGGCTGTAGCGTTGTTGTAGCACGGGAAGCGCGTATCGCGGCACTGTCGTTCGCACTGATCGGGGTCAGACCCCATTCACGGGGTCTGACCCCTCCAGGGACGTGCGGATAAACTCTATGGCGCAGTTATATAGTGCGGTGAAGCGACCAGACCAATGACCGACGATCTGCCCTACCTCGACGACACACACCGCATGCTGCGCGAAACGCTGCGCCGCTTCGTCGAAAAAGAGGTCGTGCCGCAGGGCGAGGCCTGGGAACGTGACGGCTATGTGCCACGTGAAGTCCTGCGTGCGATGGGGCATCACGGTTTCCTCGGCCTGCGCGTCCCGGAACGCTACGGCGGCGGGGGGCTCGACACCCTGGCGAGCGCGTTGCTCGCCGAAGAACTCGGCCGCTCGAGCTTCGGTGGGTTCGCGATTACCGTGCTGGTGCATACCGACATGGCGGCGCCGCATCTGTTGAATGCCGGGACGTCGGCGCAACTCGAGCGCTGGTTGCCGGGCATCGTCGCGGGCACGTGCATCACTGCGGTTGCGGTCACCGAGCCCGACGCGGGCTCCGACGTGAAGGCGATCCGCACACGCGCGCGGCGCGAGGGCGACGCGTGGGTACTCAACGGCAGCAAGCTGTTCATTACCAACGGCGTGCATGCCGATCTCACCTTCCTCGCCGCGAAGACCGATCCCGAGGCGGGCGCGAAAGGCATCTCGATGTTCGCGGTCGAGAAGGGTGCGCCCGGATTCACGGTCAGCCGCAGCCTCGACAAGATGGGCTGGCGCTCGTCGGACACCGCGGAGCTCGCTTTCGACGATTGCCGGGTTCCGGCCGAGAACCTGCTCGGCGAGGAAGGACGCGGCTTCTACGCGATCATGAAAAACTTCCAGAACGAACGCATCGTGCTCGGCGCGATGGCGATGGGGGAGGCGGCGCATGCGCTCGAGTTGACGCTCGAGTACGTCAAGACCCGGCGCGCCTTCGGGTCTGTGCTGTGGAACAAGCAGGCGGTGCGCCATCGCCTGGCGATGCTCGCGGCCAAGGTCGCGGCTGGACGCCAGCTCGTTTATCACGCGGCCTGGCTCGACGCACAGGGGCGCGAATGCGTGAAGGACGTTTCGATGGTGAAGGCCTACTGCGGCGAACTGGTGAACGAAGTGATGTACGCCTGCCAGCAGTTCCACGGCGGCTTCGGCTACATGCGCGAGGCTGCGATCGAGCGCATGGCGCGCGACGCACGGGTGCAGTCGATCGGCGGTGGCGCGACCGAGGTGATGTTGGAGGAGGTTGCGAAGCGGCTTTAAGGGCCGAATGGGGTCTGACCCCAATTACGTTTCGATCTAACCTGCGCCCGATCATCGCGACGACCGAGCCAACGAGAGGACGCTTGTGAAAACCGGAGAACTGGACGAACAGAAGGCGGGCGCATCGCGCGCTCGGCGTCGCTACGAGGAACTGCCGGGTCCGCGCGGCGTGCCGGTGTTCGGCAATGCGCTGCAGTTTGACACCTCGCGCGCGCATCTGCAGATGGAGCAGTGGAGTCGCGAGTTCGGTC
>JAQBBQ010000023.1:0-15771 GCA_032125995.1 Betaproteobacteria bacterium
GGGGTCAGACCCCTTTTCTTGGGGGTCTGACCCCTTCTCTCTGGCGCGAAAGACAAACAAGGGTCAGACCCCGAAAAGCAAAAAGGGGTCAGACCCCTTTTTCGATGATCGTCGGCCTTCGAATATCAAATGGGGTCTGACCCCTTCGTCTGACCCCTTAATAAACCGGCTTCTTGCGAAACCATTCCAGGCGGTCGATCGAGCGTACCGTCAGTTCCTTGATGTCCGCACCCTGCAGCACCTTGAGCGGGATGTCGGTGCCGGCCGCGCCACGCGCCCAGACCTTGCGATAGAAATCGGCCTGCGACTCGACGTCCTTGCCGCCTACACCGAGCACGACATCGCCGCGTTTCAGGCCAGCGCGCTGCGCAGGGCCATCGGGCGAAACCCGCGCCACGAACAGCCGTCCGCGCGCTTCCTCGGTATTCAGTCCGATCCATGGCCGCACAGGACCGCGCGCACGGCCCTGTGCGATGAGGTCATCGAGAATCGGCTTCAGCAGATCGATTGGCACGAACATATTGCCCGGGGAGCGCATGCCCGGCTCGGCCGCGTCCGCGACGATGAGCGAGCCGATGCCAAGCAAATCGCCGCGCTTGCCCACCAGCGCCGCACCGGACCAGTTGTCGACCGGCGGGTAGGTGAAGATTGCGGAATCGAGGAGGTATTCCCAGCTGCCCGTAAACGCCCTGCGGGACACCACGTAGACGACGCTTGCCGCGTCATCACCGCCAGCGGAAATCACGAGCGCCGGTTCGCGTTCGCCCAGCGCCGTTGCATCGCCGAGCGGCAGCGGTTTGCCGTCGATCGGCACGACCAGTTTGACCAGACCGAAGCCAGAGGCATGATCGTAGGCGGCGAGCGTCGCCGGTACCGTCTGACCCGACGCACTCGTGATTTCGATCGTGTCGGCCTCGATGATGAGATAGCCGATCGTGAGCACGTAGCGATCGCGTACGAGTACGCCGGTGCCCGTTCGCTCGGTGCCGAGAAACGCCGCCGTGCGCGCGCCGGGCAAAACCTTCGCTTTCAAGCGGACGATCGCGGTGATGCCTGCGTCGGACGCCGCGGGTTTCTGTTCCTGCGCGTACAGCGTCTCGGTCGGCGCAGCGACCAAGAGCGCCACGATCAGGGCAGCGCGAACGAGCCGGAAGAAGCCCGGGAACGGCCTGGAGCGACAAAGCACGGATGCGCGCATCGTTGCCTCCTTAGGACCTCTGCGCACCGAATCGCGCGCGGCCGAACGGCATCGTCCATTGTGAGCTTCGGTCGGCCGATTTTCCAGTACCTTGCTGCGGCTGCACGCCGGACTTAGGCTAGGCGCCTCTCGGACAACCCCGGATGCATTAGACGTGCGCCTGTTGAACTGGAACATCCAATGGTGCCGTGGCGTTGACGGCAAGGTCGACCCCGTACGCATCGCGCAGACGGCGCGTGCGCTCTGTGATCCGGATGTACTGTGTTTACAGGAAGTCGCGGCCAACTTCCCCGAATTGGCGGGAAGCAGCGGCGAGGACCAGTTCGCGGCCCTGGCGCGCCAGTTCCCGGACTTTTCGGCCACTGCGGGCTGGGGCGTCGACCTGCCGGACGATGCGGGCGGCCGGCGCCGTTTCGGTAATCTGATCCTGTCGCGTTTTCCGATCGGTCGCGTGCTGCGCCATGCGCTGCCCTGGCCGCCCGAACCGGGTGCCCGGACCATGCCGCGGATCGCGCTCGAAGTCGAGGTGGCAACCCCCGGGGGCCGGGTGCGTGTGATGACCACGCACCTCGAGTACTTCGCCGCGCACCATCGGGTCGCGCAGGTCGAGCGCCTGCGCGCGCTGCATATCGAGGCCTGCGCCCATGCCGACGTGGAATCTCCGCGCGGTGAACTCGGCACCCCCTACCATCCATTGCCGCGAGCGCGCGCCGCCATCCTGACCGGGGATTTCAACCTACCGCCGACCGACCCGCTGCATGATCGCCTGTGCGCGCCGTTCGAGGACGCGACGCCGCGCCTGCACGATGCGTGGCAATGGCTCCACGCTGCCGCTCCGCACCCGCCGAGCTTCCGGCTCTACGATCCGGCCTACGCGGGTACGCCTTATTGTTGCGATTTCGTGTTCGTGAGCGACGATCTCGCGCCACGTCTCAAGGCGCTACGCATCGACGCCGGATGCCAGGCCTCCGACCACCAGCCGGTGATCGCGGAATTCAGCGCCTGATCAATGCCGCAAACGCGCGGCGCAGGGATTCGATCCGTGCGCGATTGACGCCAAAGTCGCGTCGTCCCATGCGCGCGGCCGAGCGCAGGTGGAACACGCGACCCGCCGCGTCGAGTGCGAACTCCACGTCATCGACGAAGCCCATCACGCGGCTGCGACATTCGGCGTAGAGGTAGTCCGGTTGCGCCTCTACGATGCGTACACCCGGGGCCGCCTCTAGCGCGCGCCGCAATGCCGCCATGGCGTCCGCAGGCGCGCCCGCGAAGGCGATCGGCTCGATGTAGTGCCCGCGGTCGCCGCGATCTGCCTGGCTCGAGACGCAGTTCGGCGTTCGCTTGCACTGCGCGAGCCGCCCTTCACGCACACCCAGATTGGCTGGTCGTTTTCCGGAAAACACTTCGCCGCGCACCGCTTGTTGTCGGGCGCGGATGTTACCATCGCCGAACGTCCGCACAGAGGGGAGCGACATGGCAGAGATCTCCACGCAACAACTCGCGGAACTGCTTTCGGGGATCGCGCGCGCACAGGCCGCGGTCATACAGGGCATCGAGAGTGCGATGCCCGGCACGCGCGGCAGCCACGTGGTGCCCGCGCTGCAGAGTGCCGCGCACCTGCTCGATCACCCCGATCCCACACTGGTCGACCTGCCGGTCCGGGTCCTGCTGTCCTACATGGGTCGCGTCGGCCCCGACACCGCCAACATTAAACGCGATCTGGAGCGGCTGCTGAGCGGCGCGGCGCCGGCGGCCACGCCGCCGGGGGAAACGCCGGCCCGCGAACTGGCGGCGCCGAGCGATACGGCAGGCGACACGCTGGGTTTCAGCAAACGGGAATAATAGGCGCCAGCTTAGAACTGGTCTTTTTCAGCGCGCCGGAATTGGTGGCGCCACCTTAGAACTGGTCTTTATCAATCTCCGCGTTTTGCTGGGTTTCGCTGCGTGATTCTTGCAGCGAACCCAGCAAAACGCGGAGACCGTTTTAAAACCAAACCCGCGTCGGGCGTCGCACGTGGCGAAGCGGGCAAAGCCCGAGCGTTCTAAAACACCGGCGGCGGCGGAAACTTCGGCGCCCGCCGCTCGCGGTGCGAGGCGACACCCTCCTTCACTTCGGGTCCGCTGAATCCCATGAATTCGAGCGCAAGCGAGGTGTCGAAGATCGGCCCGGCCATGCGCAACCAGTTGTTCAGGCTGTATTTCGTCCAGCGGATCGCGGTCTGCGCGCCGGCCGCCAGGCGGCGCGCGACATCCAGCGCCTTTTCCTGAAGCTCGCTCTCCTCGCAGGTCAGCGACACGAGCCCGATGCGCTCGGCCTCCTCGCCCGAAAGCTGATCGCAGGTCAGCAGGTAGTACTTCGCCTTGGCCATTCCGCACAGTAGCGGCCAGACAATCGCGGCGTGATCGCCCGCGGCGACACCGAGCCGCGTGTGCCCGTCGATGATGCGTGCGTTCTTCGCCGCGATCGAAACGTCCGACAGCAGACCCGCAACGAGCCCCGCGCCAACCGCCGGGCCGTGCATTGCGGAGACGATGATTTTCGAGCAATTGATGATGTTGTAGACGAGATCGCGCGCTTCGCGCCAGACGCGCGCGCGCGCCGCGAAATCGTTGGTGATCTTCTCGACCATCGCGAGGTCGCCGCCCGCCGAGAACCCCTTGCCGGCGCCGCGCAGGATCGCAACGCGCGCTTCCGGATCGCGGTCGATGTCGAGCCAGACTTCGGCGAGCTCGGCGTGCAGGCGCTCGGTGGCGACCGAAAGCTTACCCTCCTCACCCATCACGACCTCGAGGATGCCGGGCTCGAGCGTGCGAATTTTCAACGCCTGGTATTTCGAGTAATCCATGTCTGTTTCTCCCTTGGTCGCCGTTGTCTGGATCGCGTCGGATTCTACGCCGCGGGCGTAGAATCGCCCCATGACCAACATCCTTCGCACGCCGGACGCGCGCTTCGCGAACCTGCCGGGTTTCGACTTCGAGCCGCACACTCTTGACTGGCGCGGCATGCGCATTCATTACGTCGACGAGCGCCCCGCGAAACCTGGCGAATCGACGCCCACCTTTCTCTGTCTGCACGGTGAGCCGACCTGGAGCTACCTCTACCGCAAGATGATTGCGCCGTTCGTGGCGAGCGGCGCGCGTGTGGTAGCGCCGGACTTTCCCGGATTCGGCCGCTCGGACAAGCCGGCCGACGACGCGACCTACAGCTTCGATTTTCATCGCGCCTTCCTGCTCGAGTTCATCGAACGACTCGACTTGAGGAACGTCACGCTCGTGGTCCAGGACTGGGGCGGACTCCTCGGCCTCACCCTGCCGATGGAGGCGCCCGAGCGCACGACGCGCCTCCTCGTGATGAACACCGCGCTCGCCACGGGTGACGTCCCGCTCACCGAAGGCTTCGTCGCCTGGCGCGCCTATGTTGCGAAGAACCCGAACCTCGATTGCGCGAAATTGCTCGCGCGCAGCTGCCCGCAGCTCTCGCCCGCGGAGGCCGCGGCGTACGAGGCGCCGTTCCCGGACGCCAGCTACAAGGGCGGCGTGCGGCGCTTTCCGCAACTCGTTCCCGATGCGCCCGATGCCCCCGGCGCGGCAATTTCGCGCAAGGCGCGCGACTGGTGGCGTAATGCCTGGACTGGCGACAGCTTCATGGCGGTCGGCGCGACTGACCCGGTGCTCGGACCGCCCGTGATGCAGGGACTCGCGAAGCTGATCCGCGGCTGCCCGCAGCCATGGATCCACCCACAGGCGGGCCACTTCGTACAGGAATGGGGCGACGAGGTCGCCCGCGCCGCGCTCGCCCACTGGGGCGCCGCGTAAGTGCCTGACCGGCCTGACGCTGGGCCGCTGCCGGTTTCGTTCGACGACGTCGCGCATGCGCACGCGCGAATCGCCGGGCAGGCAACGCGTACGCCCGTGCTCACCTCGCGCAGCATCGATGCGCTGACGGGGGCGCAGGTGTTCTTCAAGTGCGAGACCTTCCAGCGCATGGGCGCGTTCAAGTTCCGTGGCGCCCTCAACGCGATGTTGCAACTCTCAAGCGACGAACGGCGCCGCGGCGTGATCGCCTATTCTTCTGGCAACCATGCGCAGGCCGTGGCGCTCGCCGGCAAGTTGCTTGGCATCCCGGCAACCATCGTGATGCCGGTCGATGCGCCGAAGGTGAAGCTCGACGCAACGCGCGGCTACGGCGCCGACGTCGTCACCTACGATCCGGCGGCCGATTCGCGCGAAGCGATCACGCAAGGCCTTGCGGCGGAACGCGGCCTGACCGTCGTGCCGCCCTTCGATCACCCGCACGTCGTCGCCGGCCAGGGGACGACGGCAAAGGAACTGTTCGAAGACAGCGGTCCGCTCGATATGCTGCTCGTGCCCTGCGGCGGCGGCGGGCTGCTTGCGGGTTGCGCCGTCGCCGCAAGCGCGCTCGCACCGCACTGCCGCGTGATCGGCGTCGAACCCGCCGCCGGCGACGACGCGGGGCGCTCGTTCCGAACCCGGACGTTGCAGCGCGTGCACAACCCCGACACCATCGCCGACGGCGCGCGCACCGAATCGCTCGGCCGCATCACGTTCCCGCTCGTGCTCGCGCACGTCGCCGACATGACCAGCGTCGACGATACGGCGCTGCTCAGCGCGATGTTCTTCCTCTGGGAGCGGTTGAAGATCGTCGTCGAACCGACGGGCGCGCTCGGCGCCTGCGCGCTGCTTTCGGGCGCGGTCGAGGCGCGCGGTCAGCGCGTCGGCGTCATCCTCTCGGGCGGCAACGTCGACCTCGTTTGGGCGGCGCGCCGGCTGCTCGCGGCTCAGGCGACCGGATAGAACGCGTAGCGGCGGTTCTTCTCCGCCTTCACCACGTACATCGCCTTGTCGGCGTGGTCAATGAGCGCGTCGCCCTCGCTCGCGTCGTCGGGAAAAACGCTGATTCCAATCGAACAGGTGATCCGCGCGAGCCCACCCTCCAGCGACAGCGGCACGTTCACCATGTCGGCGATCTTCTCGGCGATCGTGCGGGCGTCCTCCGCGCGATCGAGTTCGCCGGCGAGGACGACGAACTCGTCGCCCCCGTAGCGCGCCACCGTATCCGAGCCGCGCACGCTGGTTCGCAACCGCCCGGCAACCGCCAACAGCGCCTGGTCGCCAACGAGATGCCCACGCGTGTCGTTTAGCTGTTTGAAGTTGTTCAAGTCGACCATCATGACGGCAACCTTCTTGCGGTTGCGCTTGGCTAGCTCGAGTGCAAGCTCAAGCCGCTGCTGCAGCGAGATGCGGTTCGGCAACCCGGTGAGCGCGTCGTGTTGCGCCATGAAGCGCAAATGCTCCTCGCGCTCTCGCAGCTGGTGCATCAGCGCCTCGCGCTCCCTCGCGTCTTCACGCAGCTGTTCATTTGCACGATTGAGTTCGCGCGTGCGCTCGCGGATATGGGTCTCGAGCTCGCGCCCGTTGGCGCGCGTGGTCTCGAGCAGTGCCTGCTGATTCGTCAGCGCGCGGGTCTGCGCCAGCTCTTTCTCGTGCTCGATGACCTGGATGCGGTCGGCGAGCGCCAGGGACAGCAGCACCACATCGAGCGCGAGCCCGATGTGCAGGCCGTGCAGCGTGAGGAAATTCGTCGGCACGAGCGCGTAGTTGCGCAGCGCACCCAGCGCGATGAACACGACCAGCGCCGCCCACGCCAGCAGGAAAAAACGTGCCGGACGATAGCCGCGCGCCAGCTGCTGGGCCGCGACGTACAGGATCGCCACGCCCGAGGCGGTCGCAACCACCGACAGGGTACGCATCACCAGGCTGTAATAAGTTGGCCCGCCGACCACCGAGACCAGCGTACCGAGCACGCCCGCCATGGCCACAGCGATGACCAGCCGATCGACCAGGCGCGACGTTCCGGGAATCGCGAGGAAGTTGCGCGTAAATAGCGCACCAAACGCGAGCGTGGCGCAGAGCAGCGCACCGAGCGCCCGGTTGGTCCACCACACGTTCTCCGGCCACAGGTACTGAAAGGCGAAGCCGTCGAGCGTGAACAGCGACAGCCCGAACATGCCGACGTAGAGCACGTACCAGAAGTAGGCACGGTCGCGCAGCGACACGAACAGCATGAGGTTGTAAAGGAACAGCGCCACCACGAGGCCATAGAACAGGCCGTAGCCGAGTTGTTCGCGGATCTCGCGCGCGGCGAAGGCCCGGGGTTGCCACAAATAGAGCGGCACGGTCAGGACGCTGCGCGTCGCCACGCGCAGAAAGATCGGTTCACGGGTCTGCGTTTTCGCCGGCAGGCGAAAGACGTGTGCGCGATCCTTTACCTCGCGCTCCATCCAGGCGCGCGTATCACCGGCGCGCAGCGTGCGGTAGATCGTGCGCCCGTCCGCGGCGCGCACCGGCAGATAGAGATCGACTTCGTCGAGACTCGGAAAGCGCACTTCGAGCAGCCATCCCTCGGCTGGGACCGTGGCGCCCTCCAACCGCAAACGCAGCCAATGGGCGGATTCGGAATAGCCGAAGTTCAGCACGTCGACCTCGGAGTGTACGAACCGCTCGGCCTGGGGGCTTGTGCGCACGGCGTCGAAACTCAGCGCCCGGCCGGGGTCCTCGACCCACTCAACGTAGCGCCCGAGGGATACCGGCGTGAGCGGCCCCGGCGCCGGCACCTGACCCGCGCGCGCGGGTCCGCCCGCGAGCGCCATCCAGAGCAGCCACGCGCACGACGCGCACAACACAAAGGCACGAATCCCGTTCCGCATGCCAGAACCCCGCCGCATTCAGGCGAAAGATGCTAATCCCGTTTGCTAAGATCCGCACTCCTTTTCCCCGGTCAAACACGCCAAATGTCCAGTCTTCCCGCAACAATGCGCGCCGTCGAGATCGCGAAACCCGGTGGCCCCGAAGTACTGACACCCGTCGAGCGCCCCGTGCCCGCACCGCGCGCGGGCGAAATCCTCGTCAAGGTTGCGGCGGCCGGGGTGAACCGGCCAGACGTCCTGCAGCGCATGGGCAACTACGCGCCGCCGCCGGATGCATCGGACCTCCCGGGCCTCGAAATTTCGGGCACGGTTGTCGCCTGCGGCGACGGGGTGACACAGTGGAAGCCCGGGGACCGCGTCTGCGCGCTCACGCCTGGCGGCGGCTATGCCGAGTACTGCACGGTGCCCGCGGTGCAGGCGCTGCCGATTCCAAAGGGCCTAAGCGATGTCGAGGCGGCGTCGCTGCCGGAGACGTTTTTCACGGTGTGGAACAACGTCTATGACCGCGCCAAGCTTGTACCCGGTGAGTCCCTGCTCGTGCAGGGCGGCAGCTCGGGCATCGGTGTCACCGCGATCCAGATGGCGCTCGCCACCGGCAATCGGGTCCTGGTGACGGCCGGCTCGGACGAAAAGTGCGCCGCGTGCGTCGCGCTCGGCGCGGAAAAGGCGATCAACTACCGGACCCAGGACTTTGTCGCCGAGGTACAGGCGGCGACCGGCGGCAAGGGCGTAAACGTCATCCTCGACATGGTCGGCGGCGACTACGTTCCGCGCGAGCTGAAGTGCCTCGCCGACGAGGGGCGGCTGGTATTCATCGCGTTTCAGCGCGGCATGAAAACCGAACTCGACCTCAACGAAGTGATGCGGCGGCGATTGATGCTGACCGGCTCGACCCTGCGCCCGCGCACGGTCGAGTACAAGGGCTACGTCGCGCAGAATCTACGCGAACGCATCTGGCCGCTCGTCGAGGCCGGCAAGATCAAACCGCAGATCTTCAAGACCTTCCCGCTCGCACAGGCGGCCGATGCACACCGGTTGATGGAATCGAGCCAGCACATCGGCAAGATCGTACTGACACTCTAGCGCGGCGGCCGCGGGCGCGCTGCGAACCGCGCCCTGTGCCTGGCCGTTTAGTCCACGGGAATCCGTAGAATGAGGGCCGCGTGCAAGGAGCCTCCATGTTCAAAGACGGCCTGCTGAAGGGCAAGCGCATCCTCATTACCGGCGGCGGTACCGGACTCGGCAAGGAGATTGCGGCGCGCTATCTCGAGCTGGGCGCCGAACTGTGGCTCGCGGGCCGGCGTGGTGGCGTGCTCGACGAAACGGCGCGCGCGCTCGTGGCACAGCACGGCGGCAGCGTGCGCACGCACGCGGTCGACATCCGTGATGCGCAGGCCGTCGACGCAATGATCGAACACATTTGGACCACGGCCGGTCCACTGACGGGGCTGGTCAACAATGCCGCCGGCAACTTCATCAGCCCGACCAAGGACCTCACGGTCAATGGCTTCAACGCCATCGCCAACATCGTGTTTCACGGTACCTTCTACGTCACGCACGCGGTCGGCCGGCGCTGGATCGCAGGTGGGCACAAGGGGTCGGTCATCTCGATCCTCGTCACCTGGGTGTGGACCGGTTCACCCTATGTCGTGCCCTCGGCGATGTCGAAGGCCGGCCTGAACATCATGACCAAGTCACTCGCGGTGGAGTGGGGCCGCCACGGCATCCGTCTGAATGCCATCGCCCCCGGACCCTTCCCGACCGAGGGCGCGTCGAAGCGCCTGCGCCCGGGCGGCAGCTTCGAGGATGCGAATGCGTCGATCCCCATGCGCCGCGTGGGCGAAATGCCCGAATTGCAGAATCTCGCGACCTTCCTCATGGCCGACGGTTGCGAGTGGCTGACGGGGGAAACGATCGCGGTCGACGGTGGCGGCTACCTCGCCAATGGTGCCTCGTTCACCGAACTCGACAAGCTCTCGGACGCGGACTGGGACCGCATGCGCGAGATGATCAAGGCGCAGAACGACAAGGACCGCGCTGGGCGTTCACAGGACCGCGCCGAGCGCACAAAGGACCGCGCCGAGCGCACAAAGGACCGCGCCGAGCGCACAAAGGACCGCGCCGAGCGCGGTGCCTGAGCCCCGGCTGGCTGCAATGACGCGCCAACTGGCCCGCCCCGCCGCGACCCTCATACTTCTGCGCGACGCGGCGCAGGGGCCGGAACTCTTCATGGTCGAGCGCTCGCACGCAGCCGACTTCGTCGCCGGCGCCTACGTCTTTCCCGGCGGCGCGGTCGACGCGGCAGACGCGCAACCCGATGTGCTGGCGCGCGTACAGGGGCTGTCCGATATCGCTGCCAGCCGCCGCCTCGGCCTGCCGTCTGAGGGCATCGGCTATTGGGTCGCGGCGGTCCGCGAATGCTTCGAGGAAGCCGGCATCCTGCTCGCGGTGGACCGCGCCGGGGCGCGCATTGCGCCCGAACGCATGGAAATGCTTGCCGCGTATCGCGCAAAGCTGAACGCCGGCGACATCACCTTTGTCGAGTTCCTGGCGCGCGAGGATCTCTACTTGCCGTGCGACCGCATCGCCTACTTCGCGCACTGGATCACGCCGCCCGAGCGCTCGCGCCGCTACAGCACGCGCTTCTTCGTTGCGCAGGCGCCCGCCGGCCAGGCCGGCTCACACGATGCAGCGGAAACCGTCAATCACACCTGGATCCGGCCGGGCGAGGCACTCGCGCGCTTCGAGCAGGGCACGCTGACACTGGTCAACGCGACGCGTGACGCGCTCACGCGGCTGGCCGAATTCCGGGAGGCGCGTTCGGCGCTCGAGGCGGCGTTCGCGCTCGACGAGATCGTCGAACACCGCGCCTGCTGGGCGAACGGACGCGACGGCAAACGGCTGTTCCGGCGCAACGACCCAGCGTACTTCGAGATTCACTGGAGCGATCCGGAGGAAAGCGGGGAATCGACCTACGAGATGCTGCCCGGCGTCCCCAAACGGCTCGATGCGCTGGTCACGCGCGTCATCGCCCCCAATCCGGGCATGATGACCGGCCCCGGGACCAATACCTACCTGGTCGGCGACGACGATGTCGCGGTGATCGATCCGGGACCCGATGATGCGTCGCACGTCGAGGCGGTGCTCGCCGCGGGCGGCGGACGCATCCGCTGGATCGTCTGCACGCATACGCATATCGATCATTCGCCTGCGGCCGCAGCGCTTCGCGCCGCGACGGGCGCGCAGATCATCGGCCGACCGGCGCCGCCGGGCGCGAGCCAGGACGCCAGTTTCGCGCCCGAGCGCATTCCGGAACACGGCGCGAAACTCGCGCTCGGCAGCGTGACGCTGCGCGTTCTGCATACGCCCGGACATGCATCGAATCACCTGTGCTATTTGCTCGAGCACACGCGCATGTTGTTCACGGGTGACCACGTGATGCAGGGTTCGACCGTGGTCATCGGACCACCGGACGGCAACATGCTGGCCTATCTCGCCTCGCTCGAGGCGCTGCTCGGCGAGGACATCGCGGTGTTCGCACCGGGGCACGGCTACCTGATCGGCGAGCCGCACAAGGAAGTCCGGCGCCTGGTTGCGCATCGTCTGGCACGCGAAGCGAAAGTCACCACGGCACTGGGGCGCCTGGGCGCATCGACGCTCGACGCGCTCGTCGCCGCGGTCTACGACGACGTCCACGAGCGGCTGCACCGTGTGGCGTTACGCTCGTTGACCGCGCATCTCGAAAAACTCGTCGCCGAAGGGCGCGTGCGCGAAGAATCGGGCCGTTACCTGCTGGCCGCATAGGCACGGCGGTTGGCAGGCCACGATAGGCTGGCTAAGATCGGATCGGTTGCCCACGGGCACAGGCCCGGACCGAGGAGGAGGCAGGCATGAGCGAGCACCAGAAAACGCTGAAGATCGTCACCAACCTCGATCGTCCGGCGGTCGAAGCCAGGCTCGCCGGGGTGCGGAATGCGGCGCAGGCGGCGGGGTTGGCCGATCTTGCCGCCCTGCTTGCCGGCTTCGAAGGCGCCCCGCGCGAACAGATCGCCGAACGCGTTGCCAAAGCGCAGAAATGGCTCGCCAGCAAGTCCGGTCACGGCGACCTGAAGGCCCAGCTCGATTTGCTGGAGCTGAATCTGCCGAACCTAAGCTAGCGCTGCCGCATGCCAAAGCAAGCGGTGCGGGACGTCGATTTCTTCGTCATCGGCGGTGGATCCGGCGGCGTGCGTGCCGCGCGGTTCGCGGCCGGCTACGGCGCGCGCGTTGCGCTTGCCGAATCGGGACGCCTCGGCGGCACCTGCGTCAACGTCGGTTGCATCCCGAAAAAACTGTTTTCCTACGCCGCGCACTTTCGCGACGACTTCCATGACGCCGCCGATTTCGGCTGGACGCTCGGCGACGCGCGCTTCGACTGGCCGACCCTGGTCGCGAACAAGGATCGCGAGATCACCCGCCTGAACGGCGTCTACGAGCGCCTGCTCGTAAGCGCCGGGGTCGAGATCCTGCGCGGGCGCGCGCGGCTCGTCGATGCGCACACCGTCGAGGTCGACGGCACGCAGACCCGGGCGAAAACCATCCTCGTGGCGACCGGATCGTGGCCGCAGGTCCCCGAGATTGCGGGGGCGGATCTGGCGATTACGTCCAACGAGGCCTTTGCGCTTGAGCGCCTGCCGCGGCGTGCCGTCGTCGTCGGCGGCGGCTACATCGCGCTCGAGTTTGCGTCGATCTTCCACGGCCTCGGCGTCGAGACGACGCTTGCCTACCGCGGGTCGCGTCTGCTGCGCCACTTCGATACCGAACTTGGCGAGCGCATCGCCGTCGAACTGGCGAAGAAGGGCATTCGGATTCGCCTCAACGCGGCGCCCATTTCGATTGCGGGTACCGGCGACGGCGCGCTCGAGACCGCGCTTGGCGACGGCGCGCGCATCGCCGCCGACCTCGTCATGTTCGCCACCGGGCGCGTGCCGAACACCCACGCGCTCGGGCTCGAGGCGGCCGGCGTGGACTGCGACGCGCACGGCGGGATCGTCGTTGATCGCATGCTCAAATCGAGCGTGGACTCGATCTACGCGATCGGCGACGTCGCCAACCAGCACAACCTGACGCCGGTCGCGATTGCCGAAGGCATGGCGGTGGCACGAACGCTGTTCAACAACGAACCGACCGCGATGGACTACGAGAACATCCCGACCGCGGTGTTCACCAACCCGAACCTGGCTACGGTGGGCCTCTCGGAGACGGCGGCGCGCGCGCGCTTCGGCGCGGTCGACATCTACAAGGCGTCGTTCCGCGGCCTGAAACACACGCTCGGCGACAACGACGAACAGCTCTTCATGAAGCTCGTCGTCGACCCGGCAAGCACGCGTGTCGTCGGCGCCCACATGATCGGACCGGACGCGGGCGAGCTCATCCAGGGGATCGCGATCGCCGTCAAGCTCGGCGCGACCAAGGCGCAGTTCGACGCCACCGTTGGAATCCATCCCACGGCCGCCGAAGAGTTCGTTACCATGCGCGAGAAATCCGCCTAAGCTCGAGCCACACGACGGCCTGCACGCTCAGCTGAGCGCGCGCAGGATGAGCGTGGCGCCGCTCAGCACGAGCACCACCGACACCGCGCGCAGCAACAGGTCGCGCGAGATGCGCAGGAACACGCGCCGCGCGAGGCTCAAGCCGAGCCAGGCGGCGGGCAGCACCACGAGCGTGGCGATCCAGACCTCGACATCGAGCAGAATTCCGGTCACCGCGAACGCGACGACCCGCAGCGAAATGCTGGTGAGAATCGCAAAGCCGAGGGTCGCGCGGAATTGTTCCTTGCCGAGGCCGCGTTGCGATAGATAGATGGCGTACGGCGGGCCGCCCGCGCCGAACAGCGTGCTCGTCAGCCCGCCGACGAGGCCGGCGCCCCAGGCCCATCCGCGCCCGACCCTCGACCGGGACTCGGGACGCACAAAGGTGTAAAGCGCGTAGGCGAGCACGAATACCCCGAGCGCGAGCATGCCCCAACGTCGCGGCAGATTGACCAGCACGGTCACGCCGAGCGCGGTGCCGACGATGATCATCGGCACCAGCCGTATCCATTCGGCACGCACCGCGTTGCGCGGGTTCTCGAGCCCGATGCGAAACGCGTTGCCCAGATCCATCAGCGAGAACAACGCAAGCGCGAAGGGCAGCGGCACGAAGTGCGTCGCGATCGGGATGGTAATCAGCGCCGCGCCGAACCCGGTGAGCCCGAAGACGATCGAGCCGAGGAAGCCGACCGCCACGAGAACGGCGAGGACGCTCCAGGGAATGCCGAAAACTTCCGTCATCGGCTCGGCCTGCCCTCGGTCCCGGGAACGATCTGGAGCGCGTCACGTGTGCACGGGTTCATGCGCTTGAGTGCACTCACGTAACGCGTAAACGGCAAACCCAGACGTCGCTCGAGTCGCTCGGCACGCGCGCGCAGGCGGTCCCAGGTCACGCGCGGCGGCGCCCCACGCAACGCAAAGACGAGGACATTGGGATCCGACAGCGCGGGCATCGCGAGCACCGCGCCGCCGAACGCGCGCTCGAGCCAGCGGAGCCGACGGTCGAACGCCGGGTCGTCGTCCATGAAGTTGATCACCAGGACCCCGGGATCGCGCAGTGCAAGGAATGCCGCGTCGTAGAAATCCTGGCTTGCGAGACCCGGCGCCTGCGCCTCGTCCTCGAACCCGTCGACCATCAGCAGGTCGCAGCCCTGCGGCACCAGCGCCTGCGCGCCGTCGCCGATTTCGACCTGCAGGCGCGCATCGTCGGACGGAAGTGAAAAGTAGCTGCGCGCGGCCTGCACCACGCGTGTGTCGCACTCGATCACCCGCACGCGGGTGCCCTTCAGACGTCGGTAGACGAACTTGGCAAGCGATCCGCCGCCGAGGCCGATCATCAGCGCGTCGCGCGGACGCGGGTGGAACAGCAGAAACGCCATCATGCAGCGCGTGTAATCGAGCGCGAGCGAAAACGGGTCGTCGATGCGCATCGCGCTCTGGATCGCGTCACCGCCCACGTGCAGACTGCGAAGTCCGCCGACTTCGCTGACGGTGACCGCGGGCGCCCGGCGCAACAGGCGCCGGGCGATTCCATGCAGCGCAGTCGTCACGCAGCGGCGACGCGCGCGCGTCGAATAAATAGTAGGACGAAGCCGGCGCCGGCGAAGGACAGCGCCGCGCCGGTGAGGATCGGGACGCTGTAGCTGCCGAACGCATCGAACGCCGCGCCGGCGAGCGGCGGCCCGACCAGCGTGCCGATGCCGGGGCCAGTGTAGAGCACGCCAATGATGCCCGAGACCGCACGCGGTCCGTAAAGGTCCATGATGATCGTGGGTGCAAGCGCGACGAAGCCGCCGTAGAAGGCACCGAAGAGGAGCGCGAACAGCACCAGTACCCAATAGGTGGTGGTGAGCCACCAGAAAATCAGCATCAACCCAAGTCCCACGTACATCGCCGCGAGCGAAGGCTGGCGGCCGACGCGATCGGCGATGCCGCCGATGGTGAAACGGCCGAGCAGGCTGCCGAGGCCGATCAGACTCACCAGCGTCACGCCCTGTGCCGCCGAGTAGCCGGCGTCCTGCGCATAGGAGGCGAGATGCACCATCGGCACGAACAAGCCGACGCAGACGAGCACGCTCGAGACATAGAGCAACCAGAACGGCTCCGAGCGCAGCGCCTCAGCCAGCGTCGCACCCGGCAGCGACGACCGGTCGGTGCGTGGCGCGCCCTGTGCGCCGTGGCGCGCCGGATCGTCGTCGATTACGAGTGCCGCGGCGCCTGCCAGGACCAGCACCGCGAGCGCGAGCCACTGGTAGGCCGAACGCCAGCCGACCAA
>JAQBBQ010000024.1:0-6463 GCA_032125995.1 Betaproteobacteria bacterium
ACGCCCTGCCGCGTCGGCACTGCAAAAGCCCTCGAGCTGATGCGGGAGACGCACTGGGATCGTCCCTTGCTCGATGAGCTGTCGCGCGCGATGATGGACGCGTCGATCTGCGGCCTCGGTCAGGCCGCGCCGAATCCTGCGCTGAGCGTGATGAAGTATTTTTCGAAGGAGATCGGGGGTTGAGTGTGGGAGGGATTTTTAGTGGCGTGAGGGACGTGAGTTCAGCTTTTTCTCCGGTTTTTCCATGGTTTCGCGAAAAGCGTGCGAAACCATGGAAAACCCGGAGATTGTTAAAAACCGATGGGCACGGTGGCGACCGACTGAACGCCGCGCGAATTTGGGTTTATTCGATCTCCTGTTCTTGCAAGGTTTCGCGTTGCTTTTTGCGAAACGTTGCAAGAGCAGGAGACAAATAGGACGCTCATGTCTCGATTGACCTCACAAGTGCGGCAGACAAATAGGACGGTAATGTTGCGATGGACCGCGTAAGCACGAACCAGCAGGCCACGATGCCGATCGAGTTCAAGCTCAACGGCAATAGCGTCGTCGGGCGCGCCGACGAGACGCTGATCGAATGCGCCGAGCGCCATGGCGTCGAGATTCCGCGCCTGTGCACCATGCCGGGCCTGCGGCCCGACGGCAATTGTCGGGTCTGCATGGTCGAAGTGAAGGGCGAGCGTGTGCTCGCGCCCTCGTGCTGCCGCATGCCGACGCAGGGGATGGAGGTCACGACCAATTCCCCGCGCGCCGTCAGCGCGCAGAAGATGGTGCTCGAACTGCTGCTCTCGGACCTGCCCGAGCGGCGCGATACGCGCGAGCACGAGGTCGACCAGTGGGCGCGTGCGCTCGGCGTCGGCCTGCCGCGCTTCGCCCCGCGCGTGCAACCGGCGCCCGACCTGTCGCATCCGGCGATCGCGGTCAAGCTGGATGCCTGCATCCAGTGCACCCGCTGCCTGCGTGCCTGCCGCGAGGCGCAGGTGAATGACGTCATCGGCTACGCCTTCCGCGGTGAGCACTCGAAGATCGTGTTCGATTTCGACGACCCGATGGGCGCCTCGACCTGCGTTGCCTGCGGTGAGTGCGTCCAGGCCTGCCCGACCGGCGCGCTCGCGCCGGCGCGCGAAGCGGGACTCGCCGCGATCGATCGCACGGTGGACTCGGTGTGCCCGTACTGCGGCGTCGGCTGCCTGCTGACATACCACCTGAAGGACAACCGGATCGAATTCGTCACCGGCAAGGACGGGCCGTCGAACCATGGCAGGTTGTGCGTCAAGGGCCGTTACGGCTTCGACTATGCACACCACCCGCACCGGCTGACCAAGCCGCTGATCCGCAAGCCCGGCGTCGCCAAGTCCGCTGACATCAAGTTCGATCCAGGCGATGCGTCGGCGGTGTTCCGCGAAGCGAGCTGGGACGAGGCGCTCGACCTCGCCGCCGCGGGCCTCGCGCGCATTCGTGATGCGGATCAAGCCGCGCTCGCCGGGTTTGGCTCTGCCAAAGGTTCGAACGAGGAGGCTTATTTGTTCCAGAAGCTGGTGCGCACCGGCTTTCGCAACAATAACGTCGACCATTGCACGCGCCTGTGCCACGCCTCGTCGGTCGCGGCGCTGCTCGAGGGCATCGGCTCGGGCGCGGTGTCCAACCAGGTCAACGACGTCGAGCACGCCGAGGTCATCTTCCTCATCGGCGCGAACCCGACCTCGAACCACCCGGTCGCGGCGACCTGGCTGAAAAACGCCGCGCAGCGCGGCGCAAAACTGATCGTCGCCGATCCGCGGCGCACCGACCTTTCGCGCCACGCGAGCCACCTGCTGCTGTTCAAGCCCGACACCGATGTCGCGCTGTTGAACGCGATGATCTACACCATCATCGACGAGGGGCTGGTGAACGAAGCCTTCGTGCGCGACCGTACCAGCGGCTTCGACGCGCTGAAGGAGAACGCAGAGGATTACGCGCCCGAAAAGATGGCGCCGATCTGCGGCATCCCCGCGCCGACGATCCGCGAGGTCGCGCGCCTGTTTGCGACCTCGAAAGGCTCGATGATCCTCTGGGGCATGGGCATCAGCCAGCATGTGCACGGCACCGATAACGCGCGCTGTCTGATCGCGCTCACGCTGATGACCGGACAGGTCGGGCGGCCCGGCACCGGCCTGCACCCGCTGCGCGGCCAGAACAACGTGCAGGGTGCGTCCGACTCTGGATTGATTCCGATGATGTATCCCGACTACCAGCGCGTCGCGATGCCCGAGGCACAGCAGCGCTTCGAAAAGTTCTGGGGCGCCGCGCTCGACCCGAACCCGGGTCTCACGGTGGTCGAAATCATGCACGCGGCCTACGACGGCAAGATCCGCGGCATGTACATCATGGGCGAGAACCCGGCGATGTCCGACCCGGACCTGGCGCACGCGCGCGCGGCGATGGCGAAGCTCGAGCACCTCGTCGTGCAGGACATCTTCCTCACCGAGACCGCGAGCCTCGCCGACGTCGTGCTGCCGGCGACCGCGTGGCCGGAAAAGGACGGCACGGTCACCAACACCGACCGCATGGTGCAGCTCGGGCGCAAAGCACTCGACGCACCCGGCGACGCACGCCCCGACCTGTGGATCATTCAGGAAATCGCGCGCCGCGTCGGCCTCGACTGGAACTATCCCGGCCCGCGCGAGGTGTGGAACGAGATGCGCGGCTGCATGGATTCGGTGCGCGGCATCACCTGGGAGCGCCTCGAGCGCGATTCCTCGGTGACCTATCCCTGCGAGAACGAGGGCGATCCGGGCCAGCCGGTGGTGTTCCAGACCCACTTCCCGACCGCGACCGGACGCGCGACGTTCGTGCCCGCGGACCTGATCCGCGCCGATGAGCGCCCGAACGGCGCCTACCCGATGGTGCTGATCACGGGACGCCAGCTCGAACACTGGCACACCGGTGCGATGACGCGCCGCGCCGGCGTGCTGGACGCCATCGAGCCGGAGCCGATGGTGTCGATGCATCCGCTCGACCTCGACGCGCTGCAGGCACAACCCGGTGATGTGGTGACCGTGCAGTCGCGCCGCGGCCGGATCGCGCTCTATGCGCGCGCGGACGAAGGCACGCCGCGCGGCGCGGTGTTCATCCCGTTCGCGTTCCAGGAGGCGGCGGCGAACCTGCTGACCAACTCGGCGCTCGATCCCTTCGGCAAGATTCCCGAGTTCAAATACTGCGCGGTGCGCGTCACCAAGGGCGGCGCCGCGCCCCGCGACCCGGGCTACGGCAAGGGTCGCGCGCTCGCCCAGAATCAGCGCTCGGCGTGATGACGCACGGGCAGCACGCCGCCGGTCACGCTTGACCGGCGTCAAGGGCGGCTGCGGCGCGCTGCGCCTATAGTCGCGCCACACGCGGACCGACGTCCGCTCGAGGGAACGAAGACCCATGGCATCAGACATCGAGATCGCACAGGCGGCGAAACTGCAGCCGATTTCCAAGGTCGCGCGCGAAAAGCTCGGCATCCCCGAGGATCATCTCGAGCCCTACGGACACACCAAGGCCAAGATCTCACTCGAATACATCGACGGTCTGAAAGGGCGCAAGGACGGCAAGTTGATCCTGGTGACCGCGATGACGCCGACGCCGGCGGGCGAGGGCAAGACGACGACCACGGTCGGCCTGGGCGATGCGCTCAATCACCTCGGCAAGAAGGCGCTGATCTGCCTGCGCGAGCCCTCGCTCGGCCCGGTGTTCGGCATGAAGGGCGGCGCCGCCGGCGGCGGTTACGCCCAGGTGGTGCCGATGGAGGACATCAACCTGCACTTCACCGGCGATTTCAACGCGATCGGGCTGGCGAACAACCTGCTTGCGGCGCTGCTCGACAACCACATCCACCACGGCAACGAACTCGGCATTGACGTGCGGCGCATCACCTGGAAGCGGGTGCTGGACATGAACGACCGCGCGCTGCGCGACATCACGGTCTCGCTCGGCGGACCCGGCAACGGCTACCCGCGCGAGGACGGCTTCGACATCGTCGTCGCCTCCGAAGTGATGGCGATCTTTTGTCTTGCGACCTCGCTCGAGGACCTCAAGAAGCGCCTCGGCAACATCGTCGTCGGCACCACGCGCGAGCAAAAGCCGGTCACCGCGCGCGAACTGAACGCGCACGGCGCGATGACCGTACTCCTCAAGGACGCGCTCAAGCCCAACCTCGTGCAGACCCTCGAGAACAACCCGGCGATCATCCACGGCGGGCCCTTCGCCAACATCGCGCACGGTTGCAACAGCGTGATCGCGACCCAAGCGGGGCTCAAGCTTGCCGATTACGTGGTGACCGAGGCCGGCTTCGGCGCCGATCTGGGCGCCGAGAAGTTCGTCAACATCAAGTGCCGCAAGAGCGGCCTGCGGCCGAATGCCGCGGTGATCGTCGCGACGATTCGCGCGCTCAAGTACCACGGCGGCGCGGACCTCAAGGCGATAAACGACGAGAACGTGGCAGCGCTCCAAAAGGGGCTCGTCAACCTCGAGCGCCATGTCGACAATGTGCAGAACGTGTTCGGCATCCCCACCGTGGTGTCGGTCAACCGCTTTACCGCCGACACCGAGGCCGAGATCGCCGCGCTCAAGGCGAGCATGGAGAAGCTCGGCGTGAAGACGGTGTTCGCGACGCACTGGTCCGACGGCGGCAAGGGCGCCGTGGAACTCGGCAAGGTGGTCATCGAGCTCTGCGAGGTGGCGTCCAAACCGAGGTTCGTCTACGAGGACGGCGACAGCCTGTGGGACAAGATCGGCAAGATCGCAAAGCAGGTCTACCGCGCTTCCGAAGTCACCGCCGACGCCAAGGTGCGCGCCCAGATCAGGAAGCTGCAGGACGACGGCTACGGCGGCTATCCGGTCTGCGTTGCGAAGACACAGTATTCGTTCTCGACCGACGCGCAGCTGCGCGCCGCGCCCAGCGGGCACGTGATCAACGTGCGCGAAGTGCGCCTCGCGGCAGGCGCCGAGTTCGTCGTCATGGTCTGCGGCGACATCATGACCATGCCGGGCCTGCCGAAGCTGCCTTCGGCGAACAAGATCGACCTCGTCGAGGGCAAGGTGGTCGGGCTGTTCTAGGCGCCGCCCGTCCGGCTACACGCGACAGGTCACACGCGACCCATGGATCCGCTCACCGCCGCCGCGCTGGTTTTTCTGGCCAGTTCGGTCAGCGTGATCTACGCCGGCGTCGGGCTCGCGCGCTACGGCGACGAGCTGGCCGAGAAGACCGGCTGGGGCAAGCTCTGGGTGGGCACTGCCCTGGTGAGCGTCGCGACTTCGCTGCCCGAGCTCACCGTCAATATCTCCGCGGTGTGGCTCGAAGATGCACCGGACCTTGCGCTCGGCAACGTGTTTGGCGCGAACATGATCAACATTCTGGTGCTGGGACTCGCCGGGCTTGTATTCGGGGTGACGAACCTGTTCGGCCGCCAGGGACGCGATACCGAGATCCTGGTGCTGATGGGCATCGGCCTCGTCGTGGTGACGATGGGGGTGGGCGCCTCGGGCGATGCCAAGCTCGGCCCGACCAGCCTGGGGGGGCTGATCATCCTCGCGCTTTACCTTTGGGGTATGCGCCAGGTCTACACCGCGGGTCGCACGCATGCGCACCTGGCGGATATCCCGGCCGCGACGGGACGCGCGCGTGGCGCCTGGATCGCGTTCGGACTGAGCGCGCTGGTGGTCATCGTCGCGGCGCGCTTTCTCGCCTCGAGCGCGGACCAGATCGCGAAGCTGACCGGAATCAGCGCGAGCTTCGTCGGCGTGTTGCTGGTGGCCATCGTGACCACGTTGCCGGAGGGTGCCGTGACGGTCGCTGCTGCACTGCGCAAGTCCTACGGCATCGCGATCGGCAACGTCTATGGAAGCTGCGCGTTCAACGTGTTCATCCTGTTCTTTTCCGATTTGTTCTATACCGATAGGCCGCTGCTCGGCGCGATGCAGCCTGAACACTTCGTCGCCGCGGCGGGCGCGTTCGTCCTCATGGGCATGGGCTATCTCATCCTCAGGGGCAGCACACATCAGGCGCTGGCCTGGGCGAAAAAGCTGACGCTGGCGATCCCGCTGCTGTATTTCGGCACGCTCTACCTCGTTTTCACCCTCGGCCAGGGCTAGACGCGGCGCCGGGGCGGACAGACGGCAAAACCCAAACGCGCATGGTCGGTACCGATTCTTGACTGCAGGCAAGGGCGTCGCACGCGGGAACGATCGAGCATGCGGCAGCAATGAAGGTTCGCGCAGTGGCCCGAATTCCAATAGGATCGGTGTTTTCGCAGGACAAGCGATTTCGGCAGCGAGGGTGCCGGGCGTCGCTCAACAGATCATCACGAGGAGGAGCACATGACGAAGAAACAGGTAAGTGTTGTACTTGCGGCTGCGCTGTCCGTCGCATCCGTGACCTGGTCGGCGACCGCGCAGGCCTGGGAGCCGACGAAGACGGTCGAATTCATCGTCCCGGCAGGCCCGG
>JAQBBQ010000025.1:0-5961 GCA_032125995.1 Betaproteobacteria bacterium
GTTCTGTGGCTACAACACGCTGCACTACAAGCTGTTCATCTGGACGCTGTCGGCAATGCTGTGCGGAATCGCCGGCGCGCTCTACGTGCCGCAGGTCGGGATCATCAACCCGAGTGAGATGTCGCCGGCGAACTCGATCGAGATCGCGATCTGGGTGGCGGTCGGCGGCCGCGGCACGCTGGTCGGCGCGATCGTCGGTGCAGGTATCGTCAACGCGGCGAAGAGCGTCTTCACCGTTGTCTTCCCGGAGTACTGGCTCTATTTCCTCGGCCTGCTGTTCATTCTCGTCACGCTGTTCCTGCCGAACGGCGTCGTCGGCTTGTTGAAATCGCGCAGGCGGGCGGCATGATCCGGCGGAGCAGGGGCCCCGCGTGCGGGGATGCGACCCGGCATCATGGCGCGGTGCCGCCGACGCGATGGCGGCCGAGCTACGTTTTCCTCGCGGAGGCGGCGGCATGATCCGGCCGAGCCACGTTTGCCGGACGGAGGCGGTGACGTGAACACCGACGTGGAGGCCATCGAAGGTCCGGGCGGCGGCGATTCGGTCATCGGGCACGTCGCGCGCCAGGAGCTCGACGAGTCGCACGGGGTCGTCCTCTACCTCGAAGACGTCTCGGTGAGCTTTGACGGGTTCAAGGCACTGAACCAGCTGTCGCTCACCATCGACGTTGGCGAACTGCGCTGCGTCATCGGCCCGAATGGCGCCGGCAAAACGACCATGATGGACGTCATTACCGGCAAGACGCGTCCCGACAGTGGCTCCGTGTTCTTTGGCCAGACCATCGACCTGACGCGCTATACCGAAGCCGAGATCGCGCACGTCGGCATCGGGCGCAAGTTCCAGAAGCCGACGATTTTCGAGCGCCTCAGCGCGTTCGAGAATCTCGAGCTCGCGATGAAGGCCGACAAGCGTGTGCGCACGACGCTGTTCGCGCGGCTCGCCTCGGACGCGCGTGACCGGATCGCCGATACGCTGCGACTCATCCGACTGGCCGAGGCTGCCGATCGCGAGGCGGGCCTCCTGTCCCACGGACAGAAACAATGGCTCGAGATCGGCATGCTCCTCATGCAGGAGCCGCGGCTGCTGTTGCTCGACGAGCCGGTCGCCGGCATGAGCGACGAGGAAACCGAGCGCACCGCCGAGCTCTTTGTTTCGCTCGCTGGCAAGCATTCGCTGGTCGTGGTGGAGCACGACATGACGTTCGTCGGCACGATTGCGCGCAGGGTCACGGTGCTGCATGAGGGCAGCGTGCTTGCCGAAGGGTCCCTGGCGGACGTACAGAACGATCCGCGCGTAATCGAGGTTTATCTTGGGCGCTGAACCATGCTGACGGTCTCGAACCTGAATCAGTATTACGGTGGCTCGCACATCCTGCGCGACCTTTCGTTCGAGGTTCCGGCGGGAAAGGTCACCACGCTGCTCGGCCGCAACGGGGTGGGCAAATCGACTCTGCTGCGCACGCTCATGGGGCTGGTGCCGGCGGCGACCGGCAGCGTGCGCTTCGGGGCACAGGATCTCACCAAGGCGCCGCCCTACGTGCGGGTCCGCGCGGGCATCGGCTACGTGCCTCAGGGGCGCGAGATCTTTCCGCGCCTGACGGTGGAGGAAAACCTGCGCATGGGGCTCGCGACGCGGCCGCGCGGTGAATCGGTGCCGGCGCGCATTTTTGAGATGTTCCCGGTGCTTAAGGACATGCTCGGGCGGCGCGGCGGCGATCTCTCGGGCGGTCAGCAGCAGCAGCTTGCGATCGGCCGCGCGCTCGCCATGGGCCCGAGTCTGCTCATCCTCGACGAACCGACGGAAGGTATCCAGCCCTCGATCATCAAGGACATCGAGCGTGCGATCCGCGCGCTCGCGGAGACCGGCGAGACGGCGATCCTGCTGGTCGAGCAGTACTACGATTTCGCCAAATCGCTCGCCGACCAGTACCTGGTCATGGAGCGTGGCGAACTGATCGCGCGCGGACGTGGCGAGGACATGGACCGCGATGAGGTGCACGCGATGCTGGCAGTATGACGGTCGCGGCCACTGGGAACGGCCAGCGGGTCAGGACCGTGTCGCGTTCGCAGCCGCGGCGGCAGTCGCAACGCGATCATCCTTGATACCGCCCAATCGCAGGCGCGTAAGCCCCACGCGAAAAATGTGACCGTCCCCGATTGCAGCAGGTTCCGAAAGTCTGCGCGCCGCTTGAAACTCGCCGAGGAAAGTTCCGTTGCTGCTGCCAAGGTCTTCCAGTATCCAGGCCGAGCCGCTGCAGAAGATTCGAGCGTGGCGGCGGGAGAGATCGGGGTCGTCGGATATCGCCAACTCGCAAGGCGCCTCCCGTCCGATCGAAACCGATAGTGGCGAAGCAGCGGTTTCAAGCTGAGAGACGAGCGTTATCCATGCAACGCCTCGATGGCTTTCGGGTTTGAAGCAACGATCTTGAGTAACGCCCGGGCGGGCCCGGTGGGCTGCGTTCGTTGCTGTTCCCAGTTTTGCAGCGTGCGCAGGTTCACGCCAATCAATTTCGCGAACTGGCTCTGGCTGATCCGAGCGGCCTCGCGGATGGTGCGCACGTCCGGCGCCGGCAGTTCGCTCGTCCTTACGCCACGCACGCGCTTGCCTGTCATATGGCGCTTCATTTCGCGCACACCTTTGACCAGCTTGTCGAAATGCTGCTTATCCATGCTTGATGTCCTTCATCAGTTGTGCCAGCGTCTTGATCTGCGCGCGCGTCAGGCCAGCTTGCGCGCTCTTAACAAATCCGTAAATCAGGTAGATGCATTCTCCCGCCACATGCCGGTAGTAGATCACCCTCGCGCCACCCCGCTTGCCGCGTCCTTTTGCAGCCCAGCGCAGCTTGCGCAAACCAGAACCGCCTGGGATGACGTCGCCTGCATCTGGTGTGGCAAGCAAGAAATTCTGCAAGCGGCGCAAGTCTTCGTCGCTCCACTGCTCAGCCCGAAAAGCGATGAACGGGGTGAGCTCGACATTCTGCGAACTATACGCGGTAAGCGTATAGGCGGCAACTCTGAAGAATAATCTGGGCGCCGGGCGCGTGTGCCTGAGAAGTCAGGGGCTCGCCGGTGCTTTCGGGCGCATCACCCGGGTATGATTCCGACATGCATCTCGCGGAGCCGATCGTCAGTTCCTGGAAGGCCCGCCTTGCGCTCGATTTCGCGTTCCAAAACGAGAAAACCGTACTCGCGGGAAAAAGCCACGACGGCCCCCTCGTAGTCCAGAAGCCGCTCTACCCCGAAGGCGGCGAGCTCTGCCACGCGATCGTGGTGCACCCGCCCGGCGGTATCGCCGGCGGCGACGAACTGGCCTTGTCCGCAACCGTCGGGCAGAAGGCTGCGGCGCTGCTTACGACGCCGGGTGCGACCAAGTGGTACCGCTCGGCGGGGGCGTGGGCCACGCAAAGCGTTGTATTCGATGTGAAGGGGGCGCTCGAGTGGTTGCCGCAGGAATCGATCATCTTCGAGGGCGCGCGTGCCGCGCTCGAGACCGAGATCCGTCTTGCGCCGGGCGCACGCTACATCGGCTGGGAGATACTCTGCCTTGGCCGGACCGGCTCGGGCGAACGCTTTACACGGGGCGAATGCGCTCTGCGCTCACGCCTCCGAATCGGGCAACGCACGGTCTGGCTCGAGCAGGGCCGGATCGAGGCTGGCGGCACACGGATGCACGCGCGCGCCGGCCTTGGCGGTCATTCAGTGAGCGGCACTCTGATCGCGGCCGGTGCGCCGGTCGACGACGCGCTGCTCGCCGCCTGCCGCAGGCTGGTGCCGGGCACCGGGCGGGGTGCGGTCACCCGATTGCCCGAGCTGCTCGTCGCGCGCGTACTCGGCGACTCGAGTGAGACCGCGAAGCGCTACTTTACGCAGCTCTGGGCGCTGCTGCGCCCCCGATTCACCGGGCGCGACGCGGTCGAGCCCCGTATCTGGAGGACCTAGATGGAACTGTTACCACGGGAGAAGGACAAGCTGCTCGTTTTCACGGCAGCGCTCCTTGCTGAACGTCGCAAGGCGAAGGGGCTCAAGCTCAACTACCCCGAGTCGGTCGCGCTCATCAGCGCCGCGATCATGGAGGGCGCACGCGAGGGCCGCAGCGTCTCCGAGCTCATGGGCTGGGGTGCGACCGTGCTCCGGCGCGACGAGGTGATGGAAGGCGTGCCGGAGATGATTCCGGAGATTCAAGTCGAAGCAACCTTTCCCGACGGCACCAAGCTCGTCACCGTGCACAACCCGATTCCGTGAGGGCGCGATGATTCCAGGCGAAATTCAGGCGGCGGCAGGCGAGCTCGAGCTGAACGCAGGGCGCAAGACGCTGACGCTCGAGGTGACCAACGCGGGCGATCGGCCGGTGCAGGTCGGGTCGCACTACCACTTCTTCGAAACCAACGCCGCGCTGAAGTTCGAGCGTGCGAAGGCGCGCGGCTTCCGCCTCAACATCGCCGCCGGCACCGCCGTGCGCTTCGAGCCCGGCCAGGCGCGCACGGTGGAGCTCGTCGCGCTCGCCGGTGCGCGCACCGTCTACGGTTTCAACGCGAAGATCATGGGGAAGCTGAAGTGAAAATCTCACGCCAGGCGTATGCCGAGATGTTCGGTCCCACGGTCGGCGACCGCGTGCGGCTCGCGGATACCGAGCTCTGGATCGAAGTCGAAAAGGACTACACCGTCTACGGCGAGGAGGTGAAGTTCGGCGGTGGCAAGGTGATCCGCGACGGCATGGGGCAGAGCCAGCGTGTTTCCGCCGAGGTCGCCGACACCGTGATCACCAATGCGCTGATCGTCGATCACTGGGGCATCGTCAAGGCCGACATCGGCATCAAGGCCGGCCGCATCTGGAAGATCGGCAAGGCCGGCAACCCGGACATCCAGCCCGGCGTCACCATTCCCATCGGGCCGGGCAGCGAGGCGATTGCCGGCGAGGGGATGATACTTACGGCAGGCGGCATCGATGCGCACATCCACTTCATCTGCCCGCAGCAGATCGAGGAAGCGCTGATGTCGGGTATCACGACGATGCTCGGCGGCGGCACCGGACCGGCGACCGGCACGCTCGCGACGACCTGCACCCCGGGCCCCTGGCATATCGCTTCGATGCTTGCTGCGGCCGAAGCCTTCCCGATGAACCTCGGCTTCCTCGGCAAGGGCAACGCGAGCCTGCCCGCGGCGCTGCGTGAACAGCTCGAGGCCGGCGCAATGGGCCTCAAATTGCACGAGGACTGGGGTACGACGCCTGCGGCAATCGACTGCTGCCTCGGCGTCGCCGACGAGTACGACGTGCAGGTCGCGATCCACACCGACACGCTGAACGAATCGGGCTTCGTCGAAGCTTCGGTCGCCGCCTTCAAGGGGCGCTCGATCTCGACCTTCCACACCGAAGGGGCGGGCGGCGGGCACGCACCGGACATCATCCGCGTCTGCGGCGAGCCGAACGTGCTGCCCTCGTCGACGAATCCGACGATGCCCTACACCGTCAACACCGTTGCCGAGCACCTCGACATGTTGATGGTCTGCCATCACCTGGATGCGTCGATCGCCGAGGACGTTGCATTCGCTGAATCGAGGATCCGCAAAGAAACCATCGCGGCCGAAGACATCCTGCACGATCTCGGCGCGTTTTCGATGATGTCCTCGGACTCGCAGGCGATGGGGCGCGTCGGCGAGGTGATCCTGCGCACCTGGCAGACCGCGCACAAGATGAAAGTGCAGCGCGGTGCGCTCACCGAGGATACGGCCGGCAACGACAACTTCCGCGTGAAGCGCTACATCGCCAAGTACACCATCAATCCGGCGATCACCCACGGCATCGCCCATTCGGTCGGCTCGATCGAGCCGGGCAAGCTCGCCGACCTGGTGCTGTGGAAGCCGGCGTTTTTCGGCGTCAAGCCGTCGCTGATCCTGAAAAGCGGCATGATCGCCGCGGCGGCCATGGGCGACCCCAATGCTTCGATTCCGACGCCGCAGCCG